>DATFJV010000081.1:0-36266 GCA_035268985.1 Anaerovoracaceae bacterium
GCATGACCATTTAAATGTCTGTGCTCACCATGTACTGGTATAAAGCATTTAGGTTTTATCAATGTGTGTATCAGCTTTAATTCCTCTTTGCAAGCATGCCCCGATACATGTATATCCATTATATCAGATTGAATAACTTCAACACCCTTTTCATATAGTTTGTTTACAACATTTGTAACAGTCTTTTCATTTCCAGGAACTGGTGTTGATGAAAATAATACCACATCGCTTTTCTTAAGCTGAACGGCCTTATGTTCATCGTTTGCCATTCTAGTAAGTGCAGACATTGGCTCACCCTGACTACCTGTAGTTACAATTAATAGGTTTTTATCAGGAATATTCTTTATTTTCTTAACATCAACAAAGGACTCTTTTGGCAAATTAATATACCCTAATTCCTTTGCAAGTTTGATTACATTTTCCATTGAACGACCAGATATGGCTATTTTTCTACCATGATTTATGGCAGATTCCATTATCTTTTCTGCTCTTCTTAAATTAGATGAAAATGTTGCAACAATTATTCTTTTTTCTGTTTTATCCAATATTCCATCTATTGTTTTTGTAACCACTGCTTCAGTTGGTGTAAAACCAGGTCTTAAAGCATTGGTACTATCTGCTAAGAGTACATCCACACCTTCGGCGCCAATCTGAGCAAATCTAGCTAAATCAATAACCTCATTATCAACTGGGGTGTAATCTATCTTAAAATCACCAGTATGCACAATCCTGCCCGCCGGGCATTTAATCGAAAATGCCAAGGCATCTGCTATGCTGTGATTCGTCCTTATTGCCTCCACATCAAAGCTTCCTATACTAAAACTTTGACCAGATTCAATTATATTTAAGTCAGCCGTAATCTTATGCTCTTTAAGCTTATTTGTAATTAACCCCGCAGTAAGCTTAGTGCCATAAATTGGCACATTAATATCCCTAAGTAAGTATGGAATACCACCTATATGATCCTCATGACCATGGGTTATTATTAACCCTTTAATCTTTTCCCTATTTGCCTTAAGATATGTGTAATCAGGTATTACTACATCAACCCCAAACATCTCATCCTCTGGAAAAGTAAAGCCGCAATCTATCATGAGTATCTCTTCTTTATACTCTAATAAGGTAAGATTTTTACCTATTTCCTTGAGACCTCCCAGGGGAACTATTCTAAAGCTCTCCTTAGGTGGTCTTCTTCTTCGTTTATTTTTATTCGATTTTTTAATTTGTTCTTCCATAAATTATTTAGACAACTATTTTACAACAAGATTTACAAGCTTGTTTGGAACTGCGATAACCTTTATAACTTCTTTACCTTCTACAAGTTTCTCTATCTTATCATTATTTAATGCTGTCTCTATCATTACCTCCTTATTGGTATTGTTTTCTAACGCCAATTTTTCTTTAACCTTGCCGTTAATTTGGACAACAATTTCAACAGTGTCTTTTACAAGGGCCTCTTCATCGTACTTAGGCCATTTAACCTTGCATAATCTTTTCGTTTCTCCAACACCTTCCCACATTTCTTCAGCTATGTGTGGTACAAAAGGAGAAAGTACTATGATAAGTTCTTTTACAGCTTTATCCATCAAAGGAATATTTTTACTTTCTATTTCCTTGTATTTATAAAGCTCATTTACAAGTTCCATAATCGAACTTATCGCCGTGTTGAAATTGAATCTCCCCCCGGCATCCTCAGTCACTTTTTTAATTGTCGCATTAAGAACATAGTTTAATTCCTTGTCATCCTTTGAATTAATTTTGATTTCAGAATTCCAGCTCTCATCTTTTATTTCAGTTATATATTCATGAACCAGTCTATATACTCTGTTTAGGAATCTAAAACTTCCCTCAACACCAGTTTCTGACCAGTCAAGCTCTTTATCAGGTGGAGCAGCAAACAAAATAAATAATCTTGCAGTATCAGCTCCATATTTTTGAAGTATTTCTTCAGGACTAACAACATTACCCAAAGACTTACTCATTTTCTTTCCATCCTTATTTACCATACCTTGAGTAAGTAGGTTTTTGAAAGGCTCTTCGTAATCCACTAAATTTAAATCATAAAGCACCATTTCGAAGAATCTTGCATAAAGTAGATGCAATATAGCATGCTCAACACCACCAATATATTGGTCTACATTCATCCAGTAATTTACTTTCTTTTTATCAAATATTTCACTTTCATTTCTTGCATCACAATACCTCAGATAATACCAAGAAGAATCCAAGAATGTATCCATAGTGTCCATTTCCCTTGTTGCTTTCCCTCCGCAAACTGGGCACACCGTATCTCCGAAAGTTTTTGAAGTTATAAGTGGGGATTCGCCTTTTCCTGTAAATTCAACATCAGTAGGCAATTTAACAGGTAGGTTTTCTTCCTTTTCAGGCACCCATCCACATTTATCACAGTAAATCATAGGAATAGGTGTTCCCCAGTATCTTTGCCTAGAAATTAACCAGTCACGAAGTTTATAGTTTGTAGTTTTTTCAGCAATTCCTTTGTTTTCCAAATCAGCAATAATTTTTTCAATTGCTTCCTTGTTATTCATTCCATCATATGCACCGGAGTTTATCATTTTACCTTCAGCAACAAAGGCTTCCTTTAAATTTTCAATATCAATATTTTCATCATTAGTATCAACTACCGGTATGATTTCTAAACCAAATTTTGTTGCAAATTCAAAGTCCCTTTCATCATGAGCGGGTACAGCCATGATAGCACCTGTTCCATAGTCCATCATAACATAATCAGATATGTAAATTGGAACATTTTTACCGTTTACCGGATTGATTGCCTTTGCTCCAATAAATATTCCCGTCTTTTCTTTAGTTGTGGAAGATCTTTCAATTTCAGATAAGTGCTCAACAGAAGAAATATATTCCTTTACATCAGCCTCGTACTTTGTTCCATCAGTAAGCTCTTTAACATAAGGATGCTCAGGTGCAAGTACCATATATGTAACACCAAATAAAGTATCTGGTCTTGTGGTAAATATTCTCATTTTTTTATCAAAGTTTTCAATTTCAAAATCCACTTCTGCACCAGTTGATTTACCAATCCAGTTTTTTTGCATTGTTTTAACTTTATTAGGCCATCCATCCAACTTATCAAGATTATCAAGCAATCTGTCAGCATAATCAGTAATCTTAAAATACCACTGGGATAAGTTTTTTTTGCCCACAGGAGTTTTACATCTTTCACAGCAGCCATCCACTACCTGCTCATTTGCAAGGACCGTTTGGCAACTTGAACACCAGTTAACTGGATTTTCTTTTTTGTATGCCAAGCCTTTTTTGTGGAATTGTATAAAAATCCACTGCATCCATTTATAGTAATCTTCCTTACAAGTAGCTACTTCTCTATCCCAATCATAACTAAGACCCAGCTGATTAAGCTGTTTTTTCATTTCTTCAATATTTTTAGTAGTCCAAATATCAGGATGTATATTATTTTTAATAGCTGCATTTTCTGCAGGTAATCCAAATGAATCCCAACCCATTGGATGAAGTACATTCAATCCATTCATGGTCTTGAATCTAGCTATAACATCTCCTATGGAATAGTTTCTAACATGCCCCATGTGTAATTTACCAGAAGGATAAGGGAACATCTCTAATACATAATACTTTTCCTTATCATAATCTTCTGTGGTTTTAAAGTCTTGTTCTTCTTCCCAAGTCTTTTGCCATTTTTTTTCAATCTCGCTAAAATTATACTTTTCCTGCATCTCTTAATCCTCACATTTTATTATATTACAGTCACCCCAAACCTTCTCGATGGAATACATATTCCTCATTGAAGGTGTAAATATATTAACAATTATATCACCATAATCCATAAGAACCCAACCTGAGGCTTTTTTCCCCTCCACGTTCTTAGGCATTATCTCTTTTTCACCAAATTTGTCGTATAACTCACCTGATAGTGTTTCCAACTGCCTTTGATTAGAAGCAGTTGCATTGACGAAAAAATCTGCAAAAGAAGATTTCTCAGCAATATCAATCATATTAACATCTAAAGCTTTCTTGTTTAATAGTATTTCCGCAGCAAATTTTGCTCGCTCATTACTTTCCATTAAATTCCTCCTTTTTCATAATATTCTTTAGCTTTTAAAGTATCTTGATCCAAATACCCACCTTTTTTATTTACTCTTTCTATTGTATTATCAATTATTTTTATACAAGCTTTGTCAATGTCAGCATACGCTAATTCTCTCAGTTCATCAAGTCCGTCATAAACCCTATTAACTTCAATAGCATCTGCTACATATATTATCTTGTCCATCAGCGTCATATCTTCTCTTAAAGTTGTATGATACCTTATGGCATCCAAGATCTCTTCATCAGTTATATTAAATTTATACTTTATTATCTCTGCTGCAACTTTGCCATGGCTGAGATTAGGTTTACCTATATATTTTACAGGTAATTTATAGTATTTAACATAACTATTCAACTTAGCATCGTCAAAACACTTAGCTAAATCGTGATATTTAGCCGCAATCCTAGCTTTTTTAACGTTTGCACCATGAATTTTAGCTAGTTTAATTGCCATATGTACAACTCCTTCAGTATGAATTAACTTTTCAGGAGTTAGAGCTTCTAGTAAATAATTATCTATAGAGTTTGTTTTCATTTATATATTCAGTAACAGGATCCACCAGAAATTTATCAACATCCTTGCCTGTTTTTAAAGCCTTTCTAAGCTCAGTGGCTGATATATCCACAAGCTTGTTATTAATCAAATATATTTCTGTAGAATACTTCTCTCTATATATATTTGTATATTCTTCAGTAATATCCGATGGTATACCAGGTCTACTTCCCACTATAAAAGAATAGTTTTCAAGAAGTTCCTTTCCTTTATACCAATTTTCAAGTTGAACAAAGGAATCATCCCCCATAACAAAGTATATTTTGCCATCTACCATATTTCTTAATTCGCTTAAAGTATCATAGGAATATGAAATATCTTTTTTCCTTATTTCATAATCAGAAACCTGGAATTTCTCATATTCACTTATTGCCAATTCGATCATCTTTACTCGGTGTTCACCTTTTGTATATTTGTAATCTTTCTTAAAAGGCTGAATATACGCAGGTAAAAATATGAGCTTATCAAGCTTCATTTCATCCACTGCGCTTCTAGCTAGGCTTAAATGCCCTTTATGTAAAGGATCAAATGTCCCACCATATATACCTATCTTATTCATCAATCTTTATACCAAGCTCCTTGAGTTGTTCTTGAGGAGCTATAGCTGGTGCCTCACTAACCATGCACTCAGCATTTTGATTCTTGGGAAATGCAATTACTTCTCTAATACTTGATTCCCCTATCAAAAGCATTACTAGTCTATCAAGTCCGTACGCCAAGCCCGCATGGGGTGGAACCCCATATTTAAATGCTTCAATTAAGAAACCAAACTTTTCTTCACACTCTTCATCAGTTAGACCAAGCACATTGAACATCTTAGCTTGCAAATCTTTATCGTGTATCCTAATGCTTCCACCACCTAATTCAACTCCATTTAATACAATATCATATGCGTTTGCGTTTACCTTTAACGGATCAGTATCAAGTAAATCCACTTCTTCAAGCTTAGGTTGCGTAAACGGATGGTGCATAGACTTCATTTCACCAGTCTCATCATCTCCTTCAAATAAAGGAAAATCAGTAACCCATAGAAAATTAAATATATTATCATTAAGTAGTTCCAATTTGCTTGCCATATGTCTTCTTAAAAATCCCAAAGAATCGAATACTATCTTAGGTTTATCAGATACTATAAGGATTAGGTCGTTAGCCTTTGCGGAAAACACATCAGCTATTTGTTTAAATTCATCTTCACTGAAGAATTTATTTACCGAAGAATTAATTCCATTTTCATCCACTCTAATCCATACTACACCCTTAGCACCGTAATGTTTTGTTTCGTTTATGATTTTATCAAGGTTTTTTCTTGAAAACTTATCTGAAGCATCATTAATACAAATGCCCCTTACATCGCCACCACTAGCTAAAGCATCTGTAAACACCTTAAAATCGCAGTTTTTTACAGTTTCATTTAATGATTTTAGTTCAAATCCAAATCTAGTATCTGGTTTATCAGAACCAAATCTTTCCATAGCTTCTTTGTATTTTAATCTAGGGAATGGAGTTTCAATATCTAATCCCTTTACATCTTTTAGAACCTTTTTCAAAAAACCCTCTTGCACTTCTATTACGTCATCTTGATCCACAAAAGACATTTCCAAGTCTATTTGAGTGAATTCAGGTTGCCTATCGGCCCTTAAATCTTCGTCTCTAAAGCACTTGGCTATTTGCATGTATCTATCGGTTCCTGATACCATTAATAGCTGTTTGAACATCTGAGGTGATTGAGGAAGTGCATAAAACTTTCCAGGCTGAACTCTACTCGGTACCAGATAGTCCCTTGCGCCCTCAGGTGTTGGTTTAATGAGCATTGGAGTCTCAATTTCAGTGAAATCATTATCATCGAAATAATCCCTTGCACATTTTACTACCTTATGTCTTAAGGTAAGGTTTTGCTGCATCTGCTTTTTCCTAAGGTCCAAATACCTATATTTCAATCTAAGATTATCATCAACATTGTCATCATCTTTTACATATATTGGTGGTGTTTCAGCTTCAGAATATATGGTCATATCATTGGCGAATACTTCTATTCCACCTGTAGTTAAATTATCATTTTTAGAACTTCTTTCCTTAACTACACCTTTAATACCTATTACATATTCACTTCTAAGAGAATCAGCTGTTTCAAATAGTTCCTTTGGAACATCCTCGTTGAATACCACCTGAGTTATACCTGTCTTATCCCTTAAATCAACGAATATTAAACCTCCAAGATTTCTCCTCTTGGCAACCCATCCATTTAACGTAACATTTTGATCAATGTCACTTTCATTTAGCTCTCCGCACATATTTGTTCTTTTAAAAAGTTCTGCCATTTTTTCTCCCTATCGCTTTATTAAATCCAATAGATCTTCCCTCTTAACTTCAAATTGCTCAGATTTTTCCATATCTTTTACAGTAAGTATTCCACTTTCTATTTCGTCATCACCAATTACTACTGTATATTTTGCATTTAATCTGTTTGCATATTTAAACTGCCCTTTGATGTTTCTTGCAAGGGCATCCACCTCAGCTCTATAGCCAGCTGCCCTTAACCTTCTTAATAAGTTAAGAGAATACAACTTTGCATTATCGCCAACATGGGCTATAAATATTTCAGTTTTTAAAGGCTCAGGAAATTTAACATCATTTGCTTCCATAAGCATTAAAATTCTTTCCTTGCCCATTCCGAAACCAACCCCAGGTACATGCCTATCACCAATTTCATCCATTAGGTAATCATATCTGCCGCCACCACAAACTGTGCCTTGAGCTCCTATTTTAGTAGTTACAAATTCAAAGGCAGTTTTAGTATAATAGTCAAGTCCTCTAACAATTCTAGGGTCTACAACATATTCAATACCAAAGGCTCCCAAATTCTTTTCCAACTCCTCAAATGCCACTTTACAATTATCACACAGATAATCAACCATCATGGGTGCGTCTTCTACGATTCCTTGGCATATTTCAGATTTGCAATCAAGAATTCTCATAGGATTTGTTTCATATCTTTGTTTACATGTATCACATAGTTCATCGTAGTGTGGCTTTAAAAATTCTCTCAATGCTTCCCTATGCTTAGGTCTACATTCAGGGCACCCCACACTATTTATCTTAAGTAAAATTTCATCTATTCCCATTTCAGTTATGAAGTCGTACCCCAGTGCTATAATTTCAGCATCAGAGATCATATCATCTGTACCAAAGGTTTCTATACCAAATTGATTAAACGCTCTTAATCTACCTGCTTGGGGTTTTTCATATCTAAAGCAAGGTGCACTATAATAGTATTTACTAGGTTGTACATCTGCATAGTAATTATGTTCTAAAAATGCTCTGCATACTGGAGAAGTTCCTTCTGGTCTTAAGGTAATACTCCTTCCTCCAAAGTCTTTAAAAGTATACATCTCTTTTTGAACTATATCAGTTGTATCACCAACGCCCCTTTGGAATAATTCTGTATGTTCAAATATCGGAGTTCTTACTTCCTTAAATCCATATCTATCACAGATTTCTGCGAATTTCTTTTCAATATATTGCCATTTGTGTATTTGATCTGGAAATATATCTTTAGTACCTTTAGGTGCTCTAATTGCCATGCTATTTACCTCCTACATAACCCTTTTTTCTATCTATCATTTCATCGATTCTATCGATGTAAATCTCATAATTTGATACATTGGGAACTCTTTCATGTCTATTTTCTTTTGGATACACTACCTTACTTATACCACCAGCTCCAAGAGCTAAAATGGACTGTCTTTCATTCATTATCCTGATGTTGTATAAACAGCTTTTGTCATCTCTCATATACCCAACATTCTCCAATGCTCCTGCCATATGCTTTTGTCTATAAATATAGTATGGTGCATATCCATTATTTCTAAGCTTTTCATATGTTAAATCAAGCATTTGAGCTACTAGCTCACCACTTTCTCTGTAGTAATTAGGATGGGTTTCATCCAGCTTAGAACCACGTTTAATTGAAAGGGAATGAACAGTTATATTCTCAGGATATATCTCTATCATTTTATCAAGGGTGTTTTCAAAATCTCCAATACCCTCGCCGGGAAGTCCTGCTATTAAATCAGAATTAATACCATTGAAGCCCTTTGCCAAGGAATATGCGTCGTAAACTTCTTTTATGCTGTGGTCTCTACCGATTTCTATTAATGTTTTTTCATTAAATGTCTGTGGATTAATAGATATTCTATCAACTCCATATTTTTTTAATATATTCAACTTTTCTACGTTTATAGTGTCCGGTCTTCCTGCTTCAAAAGAATATTCCTTTAAATTCTTAAGATTCAAATTACTATCTATTTTATTTAAAAGTTCCTCCAGCTGCCTTTCATCTAATATATTGGGAGTTCCTCCCCCTATATATATGGTTTCTATACTTTTATTTAATGTTCCTAAAAATTCGATTTCCTTGTATAAGGCATTTAAATATCTATCTATTTCACCATCCCTTGGAATATTCGATGTAAAGGAACAATAGCTGCATCTTGTGGGACAAAATGGTATTCCTATATATACACTAATATCATCATCATTTAATTCCCAAGTGCTAGAAAGTTGATAATTTAGTATATCCATAAGTAAGTTTGCTTTTTCTTCGGAAATCATGTAATTCGATTTCATAAAAGCCTTTGTGTCATTAATATTTTTATGCTTTTCATATGCTAAAATGGCAGGTTTTAAAGGTCTTACACCAGTTAAAGTCCCCCATGTATGTTCGTGACCTGTTAGCTCACATAGTTTATGATATAGCTCTCTTACTATATCATCCCTGTTGTCGCTACCTATTTTGTTTATAGCAAAACTTCCCTCATTGAATTCATATCCATCAGTTCCAATAATTATCTCATATTGGTTTCTTGAAAAGAATACTTTTGTAAGCTCTTCATAATAGTGGGTATTTGTTATGTTATTAATATAGAACTTATACAAATGGATTGTTCCTCTTTTCATAACCTATGTCTGTTTTATCCATATGGCCTGGATAAACCTTTGTATCATCAGGTAATTTAAATAGTTTTTCTTTTATAGATTTCATAATTTTTTCAAAGGAACCTTGTGGAAAATCAGTTCTTCCTATGGACATTCTAAATAGTGTATCTCCACTGAAAAGGATATCGTCTAATAGTATACACATACCTCCATTGGTATGCCCTGGTGTATGAATAAATTTGAAATCCAAATCTCCCATTTTGAGTTCATCACCTTCTTTTACATATATATCCGCATCCAATTCTATATTTTTACCAAATATCCCCAAAGAACAGTTTATATCGCCATTATTAAGCATGTTCTTTTCCTCTTCATGGGCAACAATTTTAACGCCATCATATTTTTTTATTATATCCGGGATACCACCTATATGGTCCCCATGACCATGGGTTAATATTATATACTTTAATTTAGCTTCATTTTCATTTATTTTTTTTTCAATTTTACTGTCGAAAAAACCAGGGTCAACTATTGCAGTTTCCCTAGATTCCTCATCCACAATCAAATATGTATTTTCCCCTATCGGGCCACCCATAAATTCAAAAACTTTCTTTCCCATCTCTACTCCTATCTATGATTTAGCTCTAAATACCTGTGTTACACCAAGTATGTTTCTTAACTTCCTAGCAACTTTTTGTATTTGTTGCGTACTAGTAATTGATAATGTAAGTATCATATTTACAGTTCCCTCATCACCAGTTTTCATATTAACTCCAGCTATATGAACATTCATGTCTTCACATGTTTTGGATATGTCACTAAACAATCCTTTTCTGTCATTTCCTTCTAAATTTATATCTGCATAATAGGATTTACCAACTTTTAAATCTTCCCATTCCACTTCTATAAATCTACTTTTTTCACTTTCAGGAAGATTAACTATATTTGAGCAGTCGGCTCTATGAACTGATATACCCCTGCCCTTTGTAATAAAGCCTACTATTTCATCCCCTGGAACTGGATTACAACATCTTGCGACCCTAATTAGCAAATTGTCATAACCTTTTACTATTATTCCTGGATTTTCATCATTTACCCTTTTAACGTTTTCCTTTTTCTTGTTTGCTAATTCTTTGAGTTCTTTTTCCTCTTTATTGTCAATTATAGCTTTGTCTTCTTTATATATGCTTATTAGACTTGCACTAATTTTTGCAAGTACAGAACCACCACGGGAAACCTGCCTATATAGTTCATTTACATTGGTTAAATTGGCTTTTTTAACGGCTTTTAATAAATATGCATTCCTACATACCAAAGAAGGATCATATCCTTTTTTTCTTATGTATTTATCAATATTATCTTTACCTTTGTCTATATCATCAGACTTACTTTCTTTCTTTAGCCAATTTCTTATCTTCATTCTAGCATGGGAACTCTTGGCAATTTTAAGCCAGTCTATACTAGGTCCACTGGAATTTTGTGAAGTTACAATTTCAATAATATCACCATTTTGAAGTACATGATCTATTGTTACCATTTTACCATTTATTTTGGCTCCTACGCATTTGGCTCCCACATCCGTATGAATTTTAAATGCAAAATCAAGGGGCGTAGACTCTGCTGGAAGTTCAATCACATGACCTTTAGGTGTAAATACAAACACCTGATTATCAAATAGGTCAAGTTTAAGAGATTCCATAAACTCCACAGGATCTTCTGTGTCTTTTTGCCATTCAATGGACTGTCTAAGCCATGCTAGCTTTACATCACTGTCATCGGATTTACCAGTGTTATCTCCTTCTTTGTACTTCCAATGGGCAGCAATACCGTATTCAGCTACTTTATGCATGCTATATGTTCTAATTTGTATTTCAAAAGGCTCACCTTTATCTCCAATAACTGTAGTATGAAGGGACTGGTACATATTAGGTTTTGGCATTGCTATATAGTCTTTAAACCTGCCTGGTATTGGTTTCCAAAGATTGTGAACATGCCCTAATACTGCGTAACAATCTCTGACAGAATTTACAATAACTCTAACTGCAGTAAGGTCAAAAATTTCATCTATATTCTTATTTTGTATTACCATTTTTTTGTAAATACTATATAAATGCTTAGACCTTCCCATGATTTCATATTCAATTCCGCTTTTATCAAGGTCTAGCTTTATTTCATCTATTAGTTTTTGTACAATTTCTTCCCGTTCTTCTTTTTTGTCAGTAACTTGTTTAGCCACATTTTTATAATCTGAAGGGTGTAAATATTTTAAGGCCAAATCCTCAAGCTCAAACTTTATATTGTATATACCTAATCTAGAAGCAAGTGGTGCATAAATTTCAAGGGTTTCTCTAGCTTTCTCTACTTTTTTCTCAGTAGGCATATATTCTAAAGTTCTCATATTATGAAGTCTATCGGCAAGCTTAATTATCAACACTCTAATATCCTTAGCCATGGCCAAAAACATTTTTCTAAAGTTTTCTGCTTGAAACTCTTCTTTTGAATCAAATACTATATTACCTAATTTTGTAACGCCATCAACAAGTATAGCTACACTTTCTCCAAAGTCTTCTACTAAACTTTCCCTCGTATAATCGGTATCTTCTACTACATCATGAAGTAACCCCCCTACTATGGCATCATTGTCCATACCTAGCCTGGCTAAAATCAAGGCAACTTTAAGGGGATGAGTTATATATGGCTCACCACTTCTTCTCAACTGACCTTCATGCAGCTCTAAAGCTTTACTGTATGCCGCTCTTATTATTTCATTGTCATACTTGGGGTTAATATCCCGAAGTTCCTTAAAAAAGCTTTCTTCATTCAAACTACTACACTCCTGCTTTGCACTTTATTTTTTAGATATTTTTTGAACCTTCCTTTTATATTTAGACATATCTTCACCTTTTACCGTTTCATACAGCACTGGAGTACATAAGAATATGGATGAATATGTACCAACAAATACACCTATCAGTAGAGGAATTATAAATTCTCTAATATCAGATGATACCAATAAGAATAGAGGCAACATTACTCCTAATGTTGTTATTGATGTCATAATAGATCTTGCTAAAGTCTGATTAATACTGTCATTTAAGTTAACAATATTTGAATTTTTTCTAAACAACCTTTTATTTTCTCTTATTCTGTCAAATACTACTATAGTATCATTTATTGAATAGCCCACAACAGTAAGTATACCTGCAATAAACGGATTGTTTATTGTAAAACCAAATATAGCATATAGGGCTAATGTTATTAAAACATCATGGGTTAGTCCTGTTACTGCCGCTACACCATATTTCCAAGTTCTAAATCTAAGAATTATATATCCTAACATACATAAAGCTGCTATTATTATTGATTTAACAGCATTTTCCCTTAACTCTTTACCAACACTTGGTCCAAATTCTTCAGATGCTAATAAATCATCATTGCTCACATCAAAACTTTCGCCGAGCTTGGCTACTACTTCATTTCTTTGGGAATTATCAAGGGCACTTATAGTCCTTATAATTATCTGCTCATTATCATCACCTGCATATATTAAGGTAGGATCCAAATCAAATGCAGATATGCTATCCTCTACTTCATCTAAATCAACTTTTTCGCTCATATCCAGCTGTATCATAGTGCCACCAGTGAAATCAATACCATAATTAAATCCCTTAGTGAAAACAAAACCAGCTCCAAGTAGTATTACTGCTAAACTTATTGCATAGAATTTTTTTCTATTTTCAATAAATTTAAACTTAGGGTTAAATGCTTTTCTGTAGCTACCATCTTCATTCATTCTAAAGAATTTATTTTTACCAAACTTCTTGCTTTCAGCAAGTAATCCAATGAATAACTGGGTAATAACTACTGCTGTAAATATACTTATGATAATACCTATCATTAGTGTAAGAGCAAAACCCTTAACAGATGTTGTACCAATCAAGTAAAGTACAATTGATGCTATTAATGTTGTAACCTGAGCATCTAAAACAGTGGATAATGCTCTTTTAAATCCAGCGTCAACAGAAACTCTTAACGTTTTACCCTTGTTAATTTCTTCTCTAATTCTTGTAAATATTATTACATTGGCATCCACTGCCATACCTATTGAAAGAATAATACCTGCAATTCCAGGAAGGGTTAATACCGCTCCCAAGGAAATTAATATCCAAAGAACTACACCGACGTATAAAGCTAATGCTATGTCTGCAACTAGCCCTAATAATCTATATGCTATTAGCATTATTAAAAATACTATTACAAGACCTATTATTCCAGCCATTACACTTTTATTTAATGCGTCCACGCCTATAGTAGCAGTCTGTACTGATGATGTTATTTCTTCTAAGGATGTTGGAAGTGCTCCGCCTCTTATAAGGGCAGCAGTTGATGAGGCTTCTTCTTTGGGAAAGCCAGTACCTCTTGTTATTTCACAACTTAAGCCCGATATTGTAGAATCTGCAGTTGGTGCAGATATAATCTGGTCATCAAGCATAATCACTATTGAATTATTAAATACTAAAGTACCATCACTATATGTCATAGTAGGTTCAACTGTTCCACTTGAAGCCTTTCTTGTTGCATCTTCAAATTGATTAGAACCTTCATTTGTAAATTCCAAAGTTATTTTATAGCCACCACGATCTTGGTCTGTTTCTATACCAGCGTCTTTTATTTCAGAACCATCCATTACTAAAGTTCCATCTGCCAAATAAAAGTTGAGCTTTGCCGTTTTGCCTATTTGCGCTATTGCTTCCGATGCATTTTCCACACCCGGGAGTTCGATTCTAAGTCTGTCACTTCCTTCAACTGTCACTGAAGATTCTGCAATGCCCATGGCATTTACTCTGTTTTCAAGTACAGATTTAGTTTCTTCCATAATTCTATCTAAATCAGAACCCTTTAAATCAGTTTGAGCTTCCATTACAACATATACACCACCATTTATATCCAGACCATATTTCATTTGATCTCCGATATTTTTGATATTCCCCATGCCAAATACAGTAATATACCAGCCTACAATTACAATTAGAACTACCAAAATTGATAGCACTTTTCTTAGTTTTGAATTCATTATTATGTCACCCTTCATTTAAGATTATTAATAACAAAATTATTCCATTTTATTAAATATCATTTACATTTTATTAAATATCATTTACATTTTATTGTACTATAGAAGCACTTATTTATCAAGACTTTTTCCATTTAAAAAAGTCCCAATTACTTGGGACTTTAGTCTTTATTCTTCTTCTTCTTTTTCTTCAGGTTCAGAATCAAATTCAGATTCAGATTCAGTTTTAGCTTTTTTGCTTTTACCTAATTTCTTAGGAACAACCTTCTTTGTCTCCTCTTCGTCTTCAATCTTATCCTTATATGACTTAGGCGTTTCAGTCTTTTTAGTAACACTTCCAACGGCAGTTCTAAGTAATTCAAACTTAACTTTATCTGCTCCAACTTGTATTATTACAGTTTCATCTTTTGTCTTAACTATCTTACCACAGATACCACCTATAGTAACCACTTCATCACCTACTTGAAGTGCATTTCTCATTGCTTTTGTTTCTTTTTCTCTCTTATTTTGTGGTCTAATCATTAGAAAATACATCAAACCTAACAGAATAATTAACGGAATTAATGAAGCTAAACCTTCCATAACGTCCTCCTATTTGTAATCTTTTTTTTAATTGGTGCCGGCGATGGGGGTCGAACCCATACGGTGTTACCACCACAGGATTTTGAATCCTGCACGTCTGCCAATTCCATCACGCCGGCAAATCCAATGATGTAATTTTAACACACGCATATATACTCGTCAAGTAGTTAATTGGTGCGGCTGACTGGACTTGAACCAGCACGGTTGTTACCACACGCCCCTCAAGCGTGCGCGTCTGCCATTCCGCCACAGCCGCATTAACATATCTATAATATACTTTTTTTGTTACTATTTCAAGTTTTATATAAAATATATAATCCTAGCTGTCATATTATATTAAAACTCAATTGATTTAAATCAATTCTTTAGCCCAATTTAAAGCTTCATAATTCGCCTTTTCATGGTTGTTGTAGACTTTTATTAAATGACAAGAAGATACTAAGCTGTTATATTTATCTATAGAAATTTTTGCTCTGTCAGAAGCTTTGCCAGCTCCACCAGCAGAGCAATAGAAATAACCTATTTTTTTACCCTTAATAATTCCGTCTTCGAATAAAGTGTAAATAGGTGGTGTCATTGTACCTGCCCATATAGGTGAACCAACTAACACCAAATCGTAAAGTTCTAAGTTTGATTTGATTGGCTCTATTTCAGGTTTTTTCTTCATTGTCACCTGACCGCCTCCCCATATATATTTAGCAAACCCTTTGCTTTTCATTTCCTTAACTGGATTTATTTTTTCAATATCCGAATCTAACTTATCTGCCAAATGTTTAGCAACAGTTTCAGTACTTCCTTCATAGGAGTAATATAGAATTAAAGTTTTCCCCATAATTTTCTCACTTTCTTATTACATTTATCAATTATTTCTTTTCCTGATTTCTCTTGTCGTTAATTATATTCATGTGTTCGGCAGTAATTAATTTCACATCATTTTCTCTCGCCCACGTAACACCGCTATTCAGCACAGTTTTTAGGAATACCCTAGGAACTTTTACAATGGTCTTGCACGCTTCTTCTGTGAACTTAATATCAGGATCAATTCTATCTGCTGCATACATAATTGCATCCACATCTGTTCCCTTTCCTTCGGGTATCTTTTCACTACATGGTCTTTTAAATCTTGAATACCAAAATTTTGTGCTATCTCTGTATCCGTAATCCACAACAATTCTAGGAAAACTTCTTGCTTGAGCTCCAACTACAATGTTGTTATAGTATTTTTCCTTCATAAGAATTTTATCCACTCTCAATATGAAATGGGCTCCAAATTCGCTTGTTATACCGTTAAAGTTTCTGTATGGTGGTTCAATACCATCAAGCATACCTATTTTATCTTTATCTAGATAAGCATCATCTAAGTCATTCATCCAAGTACATTCAAACACTTGATATGCATCCTTTACCACAAGAGGTCTTTCACCTTCTGCTAGGCCATTTTCAAGTTCAAAGCTACATTTTTCCATTTTTTCTGCACTTGTTTCACCTGGAAATCCCAATTTTACTATCTCCTTAAAATCCTTCTTGCTATCTTCCATAAAATTAAGCGCACATTTTCCTGTTCTTAAAATGTTTTGTGCAGTATTCGACGAATTACGAGACTCAAGAAGCATAGCATAATAATCTTTCCCTGCCACATAATATGGAAAGCATAATGAGTATGGCCCTAAATTAACATACCCGTCTTTTGTGATTGTAGATATTAATATCGTAGGCATGGGAAAAAATGCCGATGTTTGGTAAAAATTATCAACTACTCTTAAATCTTTAAATGAACTCATATATTCTTCTTCCTATTATACATACTTACTAAGCAAATCATCTATCTGTTTGTATAGATTTTCCACACTCTCCGAATTATCCAAAACCTCATCTGAAAGTTTTATCTTTTCTTTTTGAGACATTTGATTTCTAATTATATCTCTTATCATCTCTTCAGGTATTTTATCCCTTTCAAGAATTCTGTTTATTCTAAGTTTATCATCAGTTATAACCACCCAGTTATAGTCCATTTCAAGATACATGCCCTTTTCAAATAGAAGTGGTACGTCGGCAAAAACTATTTTTTCATCTTCTAAAAGATCCATTAAGGTAAGCATATAATCTATAACTTTGTATGTTGTAAGTTTCTCATATTCGTGTAGCAAATATTCATCATTATATACTATCTTAGCTATACTTTTTCTGTTTAAACTACCATCATTGTTAAGGACTTCTTCACCCAATAAACTAACTATATCCGATACCGATTCCCCATCTTCTTTAATTAAATCTTTGGCTATTAAATCAGCATCAAGTACCACATAGCCCTTTTTTATTAAGTACTTTGAAACAGTGCTTTTACCCGCTCCAATTCCCCCCGTAAGTCCAATTTTAATCATAACTACCTCACTTTAGTTCATACCAAGAATTGCCTTTATTTACATCGCACAAAAGTTTAACCGACATATTAATTGCATTCATCATATTTGAAACTAATAGATCAACTACAACTTCTTCTTCTGATTTTTCTGCCTCGATTATCAGTTCATCGTGTATTTGCAAAATTAATTTAGATTTTAACCCTCTGTCCTTAATTTCTTCATTAACCTTTACCATTGCTAATTTTATTACATCCGCAGCAGAGCCTTGAATAGGCGTATTCATGGCTAATCTCTCACCCATTTGTCTTGTCATGAATTTAGGTGAATTTAATTCAGGTAGCCATCTTTTTCGTCCAAGTATAGTTGTTACATAGCCTTTATTTTTTCCTTCCATTTTCATTGTATCCATGTAGTTTTTTACATCAGGATGCTTATTAAAGTATTCATCTATATAATCCTTAGCCTGTTTCATCGATATATTTAGTTCCTCACTCAAACCAAATCCACTCATCCCATAAATAACTCCAAAATTAACAGCTTTTGCCCTTGATCTATCAATTGCTTCAACAGAATCATATGGGATTTCAAAAACTCTAGATGCTGTCAACCTATGTATATCATCACCTCTATTAAAAGCATCAATTAATTCTTGGTCTTTACTTAAATGGGCAAGAACTCTTAACTCTATTTGAGAATAATCGGCACCAATGAACACTTTATTTTCATCGCTCACAACAAAGGCCTTTCTTAGGTTTCTACCATATTCATTTCTAATTGGAATATTTTGCAAATTAGGCTCATTACAACTAATTCTTCCCGTTGAAGTAATAGTTTGGTTGAAATGTGGGTGTGTCCTACCGTCAGTTCCAATTAACGGTAATAGCCCTTCAACATACGTGCTATTTAGCTTAGAATAAGTCCTGTATTCCAATATATATTTAATAATTGGATGCTTATCCTTTAGTTTTTCCAAAACATCCACATTGGTGGAATAACCACTTTTAGTTTTCTTATATGGAGGTAATCCTAATTTATCAAAAAGAATAATTCCAAGTTGCTTTGGTGAATTAATGTTAAAATCTTCTCCTGCCAAATCAATTATGTTATTTTTAAGTTCAGCTATTTTAGCATTTAAAGACTTTCCTATTTCATTCAATACATCCTTGTCAGTTTTAATGCCATTTAATTCCATTTCAGCCATAACTCTTATTAACGGTAATTCACATTCAAATAGGACATTATCTAGTTCAAATTCTTTTATACTTAATATTAAACTGTCTTTAACAAGCTTTATTACACTTAAATACTCTTTATAATACTCGATGTTTTTGTTATCAAAATTGCCAAACAAATCCACTTGTTGGTTGTTTTTCTGGAACTCTTCCTCTGCTACAATTTCAATACCAAGGTTAGTTAATGAAATTTTATCAATTAAATATTTGGACCTGGTAGGTTCCAATAAATACATGGCAATTTTCGTATCAAACCCTAGTTCAAAGTTATCATAGCCAAAATACATTAATTGATATAGATCTTCCTTAAGTTCATGACCAATTAAACTAAGTGACTTTTTGTTTAACTCATTTACGATTTTGTATATATCATCAGTCAAGTAATAGAAATACTTATTGGTTAATAACATTACAGCAGTAACATTAGGTTTTGTCACATGATTCTTATCACCTAATACCTTAATGACTGCCACAGAATTATTTTCAATTTTATTTAATAAGTTAATGTCAGTTAAAACTTTAATATTATCTGTATCTATTTCCACTTTTTCTTTGGATTCACCAATATCTAGCCTTTTTAAAAATGAATTAAATTCAAGTTTTTGATATATTGGAACTAATTCATCCATATTAGGGTTTTTTAATATCATTTCATCAAAATCAATATCTATTGGTACTGATTTTTCTATGGTCGCAAGTCTCTTACTCATTATAGCTGAATCACTATTTTCTTTTATGAGGTTTTTAATTCTTTCTTTTTTTATTTCATCTGCGTTTTCAACTATATTTTCAACAGTTCCAAATTCCTTTAATAAATTTGTACCAGTTTTAATTCCAATTCCCGGTACTCCAGGAATATTGTCAGATTTATCACCCATAAGACCCTTTAGATCAATAAATTCAGAAGGAGTCAAGCCATATACTTCTTCCATTTTATTTAAATCATAGGTTTCGAATTGAGTTACACCCTTTTTATTTATAACTATGTTGATATTGTCCGTTACAAGTTGGAGAGCATCCTTATCTCCCGTTACAATATATGTTTCCATGCCTGTCTCGTCAGCTTTACATGCTACAGTTCCAATAACATCATCTGCTTCATAACCAGATATCTCAATTATCTTTATATTCATAGCGTCCAAAACATCATGAAGAATTGGTATTTCCATTAACAGCTCATCAGGGGTTTTCTTTCTACCCGCCTTATATTCCTCATATTCCAAATGCCTAAATGTGGGACCTTTTACATCAAAGGCAACCATCATATGTGTGGGAGAAAAGTCCTCTTTTAATTTGTTTATCATATTTATGAAGGAATATATACCTTGAGTATAGATACCTTCTTTAGTTACCATAGGAACGGTCATGGCATAATATGCCCTAAACAGTAAGCTATTTCCGTCAATTATTAGTATTTTACTCATTTATATCCTCCATTGCTATAAAGCCATATTCACTTTTGGCATTTTTCACACCACTTACTATTGCTTCTTCCATTATTTTAGTCCCCATTACAGCTAAAGAATCAAATGCACCTTCCACCTCACATGTGCTCATTACAAATACAGTATCCCCATCAAAACTACCGTGAACAGGTTTAATACTTCTAGCATAACCATCATGGAGTATTGATGCTAGTTTATTGCAATTTGCTTTAGTCATTTTTACATTGGTTATAAAGCAGGAAATCGTTGTATTACCTTCAAAAACATTAATATTCTCATCGTGCATTCCAATCATTATATCCTCAGTATTTAAAAGTATTCCTTTATCCCTATCATATATTCCTGCTATCTGTTTACCGTTTTCATAAATATCTCCTAGGGCATTGACAGCGACTATAGCTCCCGCTTTGATGTCACCCATCTTCGCAGCTTTTGCTCCTATACCAGACTTCATGGACTTTTCTATTCCAATGAATTTACCCACAGTTGCGCCTTTACCTGCTCCATAATTTCCTTCTTTAAAGTTACCATCATACGCTTTTTCACAACATCTATATCCCATTTCTCTATCAGGTCTTATATTCTTATCACCGACTACTAAGTCAAATAAACTTGCTCCGCAAACTATGGGAACTACAGTTACTCCAACGTTAAAACCAATATTCTTTTCCTCAAGATAATTCATAATGCCAGATGCGGCTTCTAGACCATAAGCACTACCACCACTTAAACAAACAGCATGTATCTTATCAACCATATTTTCTGATTTTAATAAATCAGTTTCTCTTGTGGCCGGTCCTCCTCCTCTTACATCAACACCAGCAACGGCTCCCTTTTCACAAATTATGCTTGTTACTCCAGTTCCACCATTTTCATCTTCCATGTTACCTATTTTAAACCCATTTATTTCTTTAATATCTATATATTCCATATCCCACCTCTAGATTATTATATATTCCTATAGCTTTATTTACAATGCTAACTTGTCAAAATATGCAACTAAATAATTATAGAATATGTTAACCACTCCATTATCTGCTTTCTTGTCATTTTTTTTGATAACTATATTTCTATAGCATTTAGGATATTTGATAGCAATAAAATCAACACTTTTACTAACTCTTTTACCCCAAGTATATGAAGGCCAAAAACCAACACCTAGTCCTGCTTCAATGAAATTTCTTACGCTTGTAGTATTATCACTTTCAAATACTATATTAGGATAAAACCCCGCTTCCCTGCAGTACTGATCCGTTATTTCTCTTATGCCTTTACCATATATTGACGCAAACTTCATCTCACTGCATTCTTTTAGCAAAATGCCATTCAAATCTCCCTTTAAAAGGGATTTAGGCATTGCTAAAAAAATTTCTTCATTTACTACAGCCACATTATCCCTATCTGAAACATCATCTCTAGTGGTACTTATAACTATATCAGAATTTTTAGTTTCCACTTGACTGAAGTTAAAGGCAACACTATCATTTTCCTTACGGTAATTTAATATAGCATCTGTTACTATTCTAGAAGCAGCTAATACATTTATATTTATTGTATTATCCTGCTCCTCTTTTAATTTACTCATCTGCTTTTTTATATTGTCAAAATCCTCTATTATTGGCTCAACTACATTTAGTAACTCCGCGCCATAATCCGTCAGTACTATATTTCTGCCATTTGGCATAAATAAAGGGACAGAAAGTTCAGCCTCCAATTTACTTATAACTTGGGATAAGGCTGGCTGAGCCACATGAAGCTCAGCTGCCGCCCTTGTCATATGCTGAAGTCTAGCGACTTTTTGAAAATATTTTAATTGATTTATGTCCATAATACACCTCTCATAAGCAATACTTATCATTATTATATTAATTATATATTAGCTTTAATCATTAAACAAGTATATTATATATATAGACAAAAGGGAGGTTACTATGTCACAGATATTTGAAACTGTTATGCTATTGTGCTTCGGGGCTTCCTGGCCAATGGCTTTAGTAAAGAATTTTAAGGCAAAATCAGCCAAAGGAATGAGCCTACCCTTTCTTATATTAATAACATCTGGTTACATATTTGGCATAAGCGCAAAATTAGTAACTGACAATTATTCATATGTTCTATGGGTATATGCATTAAACCTTGCCATAGTTTCCATGAATCTCATTGTATATTTTAGAAATCTAAACCTTGATAGGGGTATTAATACTAGTAAAAATCCTAAAAAAGTTAGTTATAATTAAAAAATGGCGCATGGCGCCATTTTTTAATTCATTTTTATGTTTATGCGAATGGATTAGGAGCAATCTCCCATTTCGTGTGATCAGTATGAAGTAAATGAGATATTTCAGGCCTTCTCTCATATAAGGATATTATAGAAGGATTCTCGTGACTAAATCTCATATCAGCATTTCTATCCAATGTATACAGTGTTGCTCCCCTAGTAAGTGATATCTCATAATCATGGTTTATTGGTTGTCCTCCACCTGCTACACAACCTCCAGGGCATGCCATAATTTCTACAAAGTGATAGTGTTTTTCACCTTTTTCAATGGAGTCAACAAGCTTTCTCGCGTTGGCAAGGCCGCTTACAATGGCAATATTTACTGTCTTGTCACCTATATCAATACTAGCTTCTCTCATTCCCGTATTTCCATCAACTGGTCTTACATTATAGAATTTTGTTGGATCCGGATTCTTATGAGTTAATATGGCATATACACTTCTAAGCGCAGCTTCCATAACTCCGCCTGTGGCTCCAAATATTACTCCTGCTCCAGTTCCTTGACCCACATTTGCACCTTGTATTCTATCAAATTGCCCTTCTTCAAGTTTTGCAGGGTTAATGAAGCTAGCTTTAACCATTCTAGCAAGTTCCCTTGTTGTAATTACTAAATCTACATCGGGGTCGTCATTAGTCTTCATTGTGGGAAGCTCATATTCTCCCTTCTTTGCTAAACATGGCATAATTGATACAACGTTTATGTTTTCTCTATCTATACATAAGTTTTTCGCAACATCTTCTTTAATTATCGTTCCAAACATCTGCTGCGGCGATTTGGCAGTTGATAGGTGTTTAACTGAATTAGGGAAATTGGATTTTGCAAAGCTTACCCATGCAGGGCAGCATGATGTATATAGGGGAAATTTGGATTCATCTCCTTCATTAAGAAGATTAATAAATTCCTTGCCTTCTTCCATTATAGTTAAATCTGCCGAAAAAGTTGTATCAAATATATAGTCTGCTCCCATTCTTCTAAGGGCAGTAATCAATCTTTCTATTGTAGCAACTTCAGGTTTAATACCAAGGTCTTCAGCCCAGGCTGTCCTTACAGCAGGTGCTATTTGAATTATAGTAAATTTACTTTCATCATTTAACATTTCCCTTAATATTTCTGTGTCATCTCTAACTCTCAAGGCTCCCACTGGGCAATGTACTATGCATTGTCCACATAAGACGCAGTGGGACTCTTTGATATTTTTATTCCCAAACACTCCAATGGAAGTTTTTCCTCCGCTATTTACAGTATCCCACACCCCAACGTTTTGAACGTTGTTACATACTTGTACACATCTCAAACAACTTATACACTTAGCATTGTCCCTTATAAGCGGAAAGTCTTGATCCCAAGGCTTTTTTACTATCTTCTTTTCATAGATATTATCAATTATACCTAAAGCATTTGACAATCTTTGCAATTCACAGTTACCAGATCTCACACAAGAAGTACAAGTTACCTCATGGTTTGATAATAGAAGTTCCACATTTACTCTTCTTGCTTTTCTAACCTTTTCTGAATGAGTATTTATAACCATGCCTTCTTGAACCGCGGTATTGCATGAAGTCACAAGCCTTTGAGCACCTTCAACTTCAACAAGGCATACTCTACAGTTGCCTGTTTGGTTAACATTCTTCAAGTAACAAAGTGTAGGAATGTCAACACCTATTACCTTTGCCGCTTCCAATATGGTAGTACCTTCAGGTACATTTAAGTTCATTTTATCTATAGTTAAATTTACCATTTTTTCCTCCTATCTTTCCACTCTGCTCCGTAACCATAATGGTCGCATCTCATACATCTTTGCGCTTCCTTTATGGCTTCATCTAAAGATAGGCCGTTTTCAACAGCATCAAAGTCATTAGCTCTTACTCTTGCTAATCTTTCCGTACCATTAGCCCTACCCCAAGGAGTAATATTTACAATATCAGGATAAGGAGCTTCTATTTCTGGCTCAATGATGTGGTTAAAGCCCAAATAGTTGTCTATATTTGCAGCAGCTACTTTGCCTGCTGCTACAGCTTTTATTACAGTTGCAGGACCTGTTACACAGTCACCACCTGAATAAACACCATCCATTTCTCCTACATTAGCTTTTTCATTTGCAACTATTGCATCCCTATCAAGGGGAACACTATTTTTGCCAAAGTAATCAGATTCAATGGCTTGCCCTATTGCAACTATTATTATGTCACACTCAAATCTAAATGATTCAAGCCCACATGGTATTGGCATGGGTCTATTTGAAGAATCAAGCATTCCTGCCCTCTGCCCTTTGGCACAGAAAGTTACAATATTTCCATTTTCGTCCCTATCAATTTTCTCAGGTGCCATTAAAGTTATTAACTCGCAACCTTCAGCAATTGCGCCATCGATTTCAGGTTCAAGGGCTGTCATATCTTGTCTTCTTCTTCTATATAATATTGAAGTGCTTTCAGCACCTAATCTAACTGAGGTACGAGCCGCATCCATGGCTACATTACCACCGCCAATTACGCAAACTTTCTTTCCAGTAAAATCATATTTTTCGCCATCTTCTATTCTTCCCAATAAGTCAATCGCCGGAATAACATTATCACCCTTGCGACCTTCCACATCTAATTTTTTATCACTATGGGCACCTATTGCAATATATACTGCGTCAAATTCATCTCTTAATTTACTTATGCCCGGATTGCCGTCACTACCGATTTGGGAACCCAAGTGAACATCTATACCAACTTTAAGAATATTATTTATATCAGCATCCAAAGTCTTAGCAGGCAATCTGTATCTAGGAATACCATATCGCATCATACCCCCAAGTTTTTTATGCTTTTCAAAAACTTCAACCTTATGTCCCATAATTGATAAGAAATATGCAGCAGTAAGACCAGCTGGCCCGCCCCCAATTACAGCTACCCTTTTATCAGTTTTTGGGAACTTCTTAGGAGGTTCGATATCTTCATTTGCATTATCACATGCAAATCTTTTTAGTTCTCTGATATTAACAGCATCATCAATTAGTATACGCCTACATTTAGTTTCGCACGGATGCTCGCAAACATATCCACACACTGCAGGGAACGGATTATCCTTCCTTATAACTCTAATAGCATCCTCGTATCTACCCTCAGCTATCATCGCAATATAGTCCGGAACTTCTACTCCAGCAGGACATTTGGCCTGACATGGAATTTCCTGAGTAGTAGTAAAAGCACAGCAGTCATTTTCTATATGACTAATATAGTCTTCTCTAAAACTATTAATGCTATTTAATACCGCTTCAGCAGCTTTGAATCCTATTGCACAATCCGAAGAATTATATATAGTATCTGCCGTAGTCTCTAGCAACTCTAAGGTACCATAGTCAGCTTTGCCATCCATGATTTTTTCAAGCATGTTGATAAGTTGTGCAATACCTACTCTGCATGGTGTACACTTACCACAGGACTGGGCATGACAAAGTCTTAAAAATACAGTTACCATGTCAACAGGGCATAGTATTGCTGCTCCTGAATTAACACGCATGGTTACTGTTTCATAGATTTGATCCAGTGCCAGTTCTGCCCTTGAAGGTGGTTCAATTTTAATCCTATCCACAATTATTCTCCTTTACCTTTATAATATTATAATTGTCAAAATATTTATAAACATTTTCATCATGGGAAGCAATTATTATAGTTTTCCCTTTACAAACCTCTTTTGTATACTCTATTACTCTGTTTAATGTTTCCATATCGATGCCCACAAAGGGCTCATCAAGTATTAATATATCAAAATCTGTAATAAGAGCTCTAATTATAGATACTCTTCTTTTCATGCCTCCTGATAACTCTTTAACTTTATTGTTTAGAGTATTATTCATATTTGTATTTATAAGTGCAGCGTTTATCCTTTCCATGTCATCATTTACTATGGTTAAATTTTTATTTACTGTCATGTTTTCTATTAATCTATCTTCCTGAAACACAGCTGATATTTTATTATTCTTTAATCCATATATTTCACCAGTATAATAATCGTTAAGTCCCATGAGTATGTTCAAAAGCGTAGTTTTACCTGCGCCTGATTTACCTGTAAGTATGTTAATCTTGCCTAAAGCTATTTCACATGAGAAGTTATTTAATACTTGTTTTTCTCCATATTTAACTGTCAATTTATCAACACTAATCATTAAATCACCTCACAATTCTTTCCATTGTAATATCAAAAGATTTAACAATTAATTTTTCAAATATTATACTAAGTATAACTATGGATAATGTATACGCCATTATTCCTGCAGTGTCTAGTTGCAGCTTTGATATATAAAGCCCTTCTCCTAATGTTCCAATCGGTATACCTATTACTTCAGCGGCAACTCCTGCTTTCCAGCACATGCCAACTGCAAGATTTAGTCCAGATTTGAAATCATTCCTAATTAATGGCACAAATATATAGATAATTTTTTTTAATCCGGTAATATTGAAAATTTTTGCCATCTCAAGCATTTTAACATCCACATCTTCCATGCCATTTAAAATATTAGTATATATTATTGGATATCCTATAAGAAGAGATATTAATATTGATAATTTTGAAGATGATATGAATACCAAAGCGAATATTATAAATGAAGCCACAGGTACTGATTTTATTGTAATTAATAATGGATTTAGTAATTCTTTAAACCTAATAAACCTATATGCTAAAGGCGCGGTTATTATTGCTAACATAAATGATAAAAATATCCCCATTAGTATTTTCACAGAAGAAGTCAATACTGCATTCCAAAAAGGTTCAGTTAAGGCCAGTTCATAAAACCTTTTTAGAATCTCAAATATAGAAACAAAGAGAAAGTTGTCGCTATTAAAATATGCAACACTTTCCCATAGTATTAACCAAAATATTATAGCCCATACCTTTATTTTGTATTTACGATCCATCTTTCACCTATTTACCTATGTAATAGAAATCTTCTTCGGGTATTGCTCCACCGACTGCAGCTGGGTTTTGGTTGTATAGTTCAGTAAGATAACCACTAAGCTTAGTTTTCATTTCCTCATTTGTTATACATACTATATTACATTTAGGTATAGCAATCTCTGCAGCAGCTTTAGGTAATATTTCAAATTCACCTATTAATTTTGCTGCATCTTCAATTTCATTATTTACATAGTTAACGCTTTCTTCATAGCTTTGTAAAAAAGCATTAACTGCTTGTTGATTATTTTCTATAAACTCTTTATTTCCCACAATAATTCCTGTAATTAATGTACTTTCAGTATTAACCTTATCCCATTCATCAGTCAAGTCAATGGCAATAGTTATATCTTCATTTTGCATCATAGATGTCGTAACAAAAGGCTGAGGAATCATTGCAATACTATCTTCAGTCGAAGCTAAAACTGCAGCACACTCAGAATGTTCGCTTTTCCACTCTATATTAACATCATTAATATTATTTGCATCTAAGATATAATTTAGGCAGTATTCTGGAGTTGCCCCTTTACCACTGGCAATTACTTTCTTCCCACTTAAATCTTCTAAACTATTTATGTTATTACCATTTTCGCATATATAAATAACTCCTAAAGTATTTACAGCAAGGACATTTAGGTTACCATCCGTTTTATTATATAAAGCTGCTCCAAGATTTGCGGGAACACATGCTAAATCTGTCTGTCCGCTGGATATCATAGCTACAACTTCATCAATGGAGCCAGATACTGTAAATTCAAATTCATTTCCATTAACCGCACCATCTTTAGCATCACTCATAACTTTAACAAGGCCCATACCTGTTGGGCCTTTAAGCGCTGCTACTTTTATGCCAGTAGTAACTTCTTCTTGTGCACCACAACTAGTTAGTAGTAAAGTAATTAACAGTAACGCTAATATAATTTTTTTCTTCATTTCAACTCCTCTTTGTTAAATATTTATCTAATTGATTTTACCATATGAATCCCCGATTTTCAAGGCTTTTTTAGCATTATTAGCCTTGTTTATTCATATTATATTGCAGAAATAGCAACCATAATTGCTATTACTACTCCTATTATAGCTTCTCCTGCTAAACAGCCAGAAGCGATTATATTGCCATTTTCAAAAACCTTAGGACTTTTTACTTTTTTATCCAGTATAAGTCTTATAATTCCGCCCATAAATGCCGTGGCACTTAAATAAAATGGTAGATAAACTCCAAGACCTAATGTCATTACTGGGAAATTAATAAAATAGAGTAAAGTGGCGGCAAACATCCCTATTAAAAATGCAGTCATATTTGATATTCCGCCTACCATAGATGCCACTGCTGCTGCTTGAGCTGCTGGGAAAGCCTCGCTACCTATAACTCCTCCACCATAGGCTTTAAAAATTATATATAAAGTAACAACTGATACCACTGCACCTATTATCCCACCTATGCATTCTGCAATCCACTGAGCTTTGGAATTACTCTTAAGAATATATCCTTCTTTAAAGTCATTCATAACATCCCCCACTAGACCACATGCCACTGCTACTATTGCTGCCACATAAAATGCTTCAACATCACCTATATTACTTACGGCTTTGGCGGCAATTAATACAAGTATTCCGAATATTTCCATAGGGTTAATACCAGACTGACCTACGCATTGTGCTGACATGGCTGTTGCAAACCAAACCCCTAATATAGTTATAACCGATGCCACTGCTCCTAGGTTTAAAAATATTGAAAAAACAAATGCTAATAATGCCATTACAATGGGAGCCCATCGCATTTTAATTATAGAATCTCCTGCCTCTTCACTAAACATGCCACCAAATATTTCCTTAGCCTTTGGAAGTATTCCTTTTATTAAAATTCCTATTCCCGTTCCTACCATAAGACCAATTCCTAGGGACTGTTTAAATGCATTTGCTTGAGCGTAGTCAAATATTCCTGTAATTTGGCTTCCTATAAGTACGCCAAAATCACCTATCATTGCTCCTAAAAACCAAACACTTATGGCCACAGGTCCTATTATATATCCAACTGCAATTAGCATCGGTGATAGCCAAATTCCTCCTAAGGAACCATATGATACCATTTTTTGATTCATTAAAACCGCAGGTATTTTATGGAACCAATCCCTAAGCAGTGCAAATAGACCTGACAGAATTATTGTTATAAATAAAAGCTTTGCCTTGGAACCACCTTCATCACCAACTGTTAAAGTTTCTGCTGCTGCCTGACCCATTGGATATGGAAGTTCTTTGGTTTCTACAAAGTATTTTCTGATTAAGGCAGTAAAAATAAGACCTAAGATTGTTCCTCCAATAGATACTATTAATAGTATTAAAAAATCGGGCTCTGCATCTGGTCTTAATATCCAAATACCTGGTATAGTAAATGCCAATCCACCAGAAACCATAGCTCCAGCAGACATTGCTGTGTGGGTTACATTGATTTCATTCAAATTGGTATTTCCAAGTGCTTTTAGTGAAAACATTGAAATAAGTGCTACAAACATTATAGGCCATGGTAAGGAACTTAGTTTCAGTGCTACAAACATTGAGCTCATTGTAATAATTACTGCTCCTATACCACCGATAACCATACCCCTAACCGTAAGCTGCTTGATTACTGCATTTACGCTAACTGGTTTATTATTCATTTTTTTCCTCTTTCGGGCTTATGCCATTTTAGTACCTGTTCTAAGAATCAAGTCCAAAAAAAATATAGCATAAAACCCATCTATAATCAAGGTTTTATGCAATAATAGCCCGAAATACCGTCAAGATTATTAATTGACGCCCTATCTAAAGATAAGGTGGGTATCCTGTTCACTGTTTTTGCCTTCCACTCTAAGGAGGCTTGGCAGCCTTCAGCGAAACTCCGGATTCCCGGAAAATACATGTAGGTTCAATTAAGATATCTCAACGCATATCTCAGGGGTAAATTATTATTCAAATACACTGTCTTCACAATTAGTATGCACTTTTTGAACATCATCATTGTCTTCCAACAGATCAACTAACTTTTTTAATTTAGATATATCATGTTCTTCAGTAGGTTTAGCTTCAATAGAAGGTAAATATTCCATATCAGCTTCAGCTATATCATAGCCTGCATCACCTATTGCTTTATGAATATCATTAAATAATGAAGGTTCACAGATTATTTCAAAACTATCTTCATTAACTTTCATATCTTCTGCACCAGCATCTAATACTACCATTAAAACTTCATCTTCATTTATCTCATAAGTTTTTTCTATGTAGATTAAACCTTTTCTAGCAAACATATATGATACGCAACCAGGAGCACCTAAATTACCACCATGCTTATCAAATGTTGACCTTACAAATGCGGCTGTTCTATTTTTGTTATCAGTTAGCGCCTCAACTATTATAGCAACTCCAGATGGCCCATAGCCTTCAAAAGATAATTCTTCATAAGTTTCACCTGATAATTCACCAGTACCTTTTTTAATAGCTCTATTAATATTATCGTTTGGTACTCCAAACGTCTTCGCCTTTTCTATGGCGAGTCTAAGTGTTGCATTATACTCAGGATCACCTCCTGATTTTGCTGCTAGTGTAATAACTCTTGAATATTTTGTGAACATCGCTGCTCTTTTGGAATCCTGCGCTGCTTTTCTGCCAGCAATAGTTCCGTGTCTTCCCAATCGAGACACCTCCTTAAATCGTCTTTTTATTTATTATACCTTAAAATACTATAGATTTCAACCTAGTACATATTCTTAAAAGCATTGGCCATCATAAGTTTTATTCTGTTCAGTTGGTTAACATTACTAGCACCTGGGTCATAATCTATAGCCACTATATTAGCTTCTTTATCATAATTTCTTAGTGATTTAATCATACCTTTACCTGTAACATGATTTGGTAAACATGCAAAAGGTTGTAAACAAATTATATTTTTTACACCAGAGTCTATAAGCTCAACCATTTCACCGGTCAGTAGCCAACCTTCGCCACATTGATTCCCTATGGAAATTATGTTTGAAGCTTTTTCTGCTATTTCTTCTATCCTTCCACCTTCACTAAATCTTTTACTCTTTCTTAAAGCCCTTCTTATAGGTTTTCTATAGAATTCTACAGCTTTAATACCCAGCCCATTAAAAATCATATTATTATAAGTTCCTGTAAGATTATGATAATTGAATTTCTTACTATGCATACCATACATAAAGAAATCCATGAAGTCGGGAACTACAGCTTCCCCTCCTTCTTCTTCAATTAGATCAACTATATAATTGTTTGCATTAGGGTGATATTTAACTAATATTTCACCTACCACTCCAACTCTCGGTTTCTTAATATCTCTTAAAGGTAGTTCGTCAAATTCAACAATAATTTCTCTAACATTTTTTCTAAAGGTTCTAGGATTTAAATTCATTACATTTTCATTTATCCTGTCAAACCAACTATCCACTATTGCATTTGCCGAACCTTTTTCAACTTCATAAGGTCTAGTCTGATATAGTAGCCTCATGAATAAATCGCCATAAAGCACTGCATATACCAATCTTATACCCATTTTAGCACTTATTTTAAATCCAGGATTTGTTTCAAGACCCCCTGCATTAAATGAAATTACAGGTACTTGCTCCATATCCAAATCTTTCAAAGCTTTTCTCAGTAATGATACATAATTACTTGCTCTACAGCCCCCACCTGTTTGTGACATAAATACTGCAACCTTATTTAAATCATATTTACCAGATTTAAGCGCTGCTATCATCTGGCCTAAAGTTACTATAGTAGGATAACATGCATCATTATTTATATACCTTAAACCTTCTTCCTCTGAACCCTTTGTTGAAGCTGGCAGCAATTCAACGTTGTAGCCTTCTGCCTCCATTATAGATACAAAGTATTGAAAATGAATAGGAGACATTTGAGGTATTAACAAAGTATAATCCTTCTTCATATCCTTTCCAAATAACACCCTTTCATGATGGGTATTTGCTTTTTTGACATGCACATCATTGTTGTCTCTTTCTAGGATAGCTGCTTTTAAAGATCTAATCCTTATTTTCGCAGCACCTAAATTGGAACCTTCATCTATTTTTAATACGGTATAAAGCTTATTTTGCTTATTTAGAATTTCTTCAACTTGGTCAGTTGTAACTGCATCAAGCCCACACCCAAAGGAATTTAATTGAATTAATTCCACATCTTCCCTTTTACCTACGAATTTGGCCGCTTTATAAAGTCTAGAGTGATACATCCACTGATCTAATACTCTTATAGGTCTATCAATATTCATATGAGCTATAACAGAATCCTCCGTCAAAACAGCCAAATCAAAGGAATTTATCATTTTGTCTATTCCATGATTGATTTCAGGGTCCAAATGATAAGGCCTTCCCGATAATACAACTGCCTTTTTATCGTTTTCTTTTATATAGTTTAAGACTTCTTTCCCTCGATTTTCTATTTGATGTTTAAACTCTTTATATTCTTCCCTACCTTTTTTAATAGCTTCTTTTAATTCAGCTTTTGATATATTCTCTTTAAACAGGGAATAACCTTTAGCATCTTCCTCATAATTATAGGTTTTCTTAATGTTATTTATAGCTTCTAAGTCAATTTTTCTTTTACCACCAAAGAACTTAAAAAGTTCTTCCACCATGTTATTATCATCATCATAAGGTACAAAGGGATGATAGTATTCAACATTATTAGCCATAAATAATTCAATCATATTCTTATCAACGACCTCTGGATAAGTTGCTACTATTGGGCAATTATAGTGGTTTGGAGCACTATTATCTTCTGACTTTTCATAATTTATGCATGGATAAAATATCCTTTTTACCCCTTGCTCGCATAACCATTTAATGTGCCCATGGACTATTTTAGCTGGATAACAAGCTGTATCTGATGGGATACTATCCATCCCCATCTCATATATGGTTTTACTGCTATTTGGACTGAGCTCTATTCTAAAACCTAGGCTTGTAAAGAAACCATGCCAAAATGGATAGTCCTCAAACATATTTAATACTCTAGGAATACCAATAATACCTCTTTTTGCATCATTGTCTGATAAGACTTCTCGATCAAAAAGCATTTTATATTTTTCTTCATAAAGATTAGGCACATCTTTATATTCGTTTACCCCACCAGCACCCTTTTCACATCTATTTCCCGTAATATATCTGCTACCATCAGCAAATTTAGATATGGTAAGTATGCATCTGTTTTCGCAGCCGTTGCAGCGTCTATTTGTAGTTTCAACTGTGAAGTTTTCCAATTCTTCCAAAGTGACTAAAGATGATCTCTCTCCCAACTTATATGAATTTCGACCAATAATCGCAGCTCCGAAAGCTCCCATTATACCTGCAATATCAGGTCTAACAACGTCTTTATTAAGTATTAATTCAATGCTTCTAAGTACCGCTTCATTTAAGAAGGTTCCACCTTGCACTACTACTTTTTCACCAGTTTCTTCAGGGTTTCTAAGTTTAATTACCTTATATAAGGCATTTTTAATCACTGAATAAGATAAACCAGCTGATATATCACCTATTGTTGCGCCTTCTTTTTGTGACTGCTTAACCTTAGAATTCATAAATACTGTACATCTGGTTCCTAAATCCACAGGATTTTCTGCTTTTATTGCTTCCTTAGCGAATTCTGAGGGTTCCATTTCAACTGATTTTGCATAAGTTTCAATAAATGAACCACAACCCGAGGAGCATGCTTCATTAAGCATAATATTATATATTGCACCATCTTTAATTCTCATGCATTTCATGTCTTGACCTCCAATGTCAAGTATGAAATCCACTCCATGCCAAAACTCATCTGCAGCCTTATAATGGGCCATTGTTTCAATTTCACCCATATCCATTTTATATGCCGTTTTAACTAGTTTTTCGCCGTATCCAGTAACCACAGCTTTTCCGATATATGCGTTTTCAGGCAATTTACTATATAGCTCAGTTAAGATTTTCTTTACCACACCCAAAGGGTTTCCTTGATTACCTGAATAGTATTCATAAAGCAGGTTTTTATTCTCATCAATTAATGCCCCTTTAGTTGTAGTTGACCCTGCATCTATACCTAAAAATACTGGACCTTTTATACTGTCTAATTCTTTTCTATTTATCTTTGCTTTAGCATGCCTTTTTTTAAATGCATCATACTCTTCTTTATCTTTAAAAAGTGGATCTAAATATTTGGCCACTGCTAAAAGTTTTCTATCTGTATTTTCAAAAGTACTTATTATATCCCCTAAGCTTCTTTCTTCCCTGTTTTTAGATATATAAGCTGCTCCTAAAGCTACAAAATATTTTGAATTTTCAGGGAAAATGACTTCATCATCAGTCAATTTTAGGGTTTCTACAAATCTTTTTCTAAGTTCTGAAAGATATGTTAAAGGACCACCCAAAAATGCCACCTTGCCTTTAATCGTATGCCCACAAGCAAGACCTGATATGGTTTGATTAACTACAGCTTGAAAAATAGAAGCAGAAAGGTCCTCATGTGCTGCCCCGTCATTAATAAGTGGCTGTAAATCTGTTTTAGCAAACACACCACATCTGGCCGCAATTGGATATATTATTGAATAGCTTTTTGCATATTCATTTAAACCTTCTGCATCAGTATTTAATAACACTGCCATTTGGTCAATAAATGCCCCTGTGCCCCCTGCACAAGTTCCATTCATCCTTTGTTCTATAGTGGCTCCGTAGAAAGTAATCTTAGCATCTTCTCCCCCGAGTTCAATTACTATTTCTGTCTCTGGGATAATTGTTTGCACTGCCTCACTACAGGCAATAACCTCCTGCTCAAAGTCTATATTAAGAATTTCAGAAAGCGTTAATCCCCCAGAACCAGTAATTACTGCAGTAAGATTTAAATCACCATATTCTTTATATAGTTCATTTAAAAGCTGAGTAACCTTATTAAATACGTTTGACATATGCCTTTCGTACTTTGAATAAACGATCTCATCCTCTTCATTTAATAAGACCAGCTTAACTGTCGTTGATCCCACATCAATCCCTAATCTCATTGTCATCTCCTAATAATAAATTTATAAAATTGTAATTTCCCTTTTATACAATATATATAGCGTAATACCATAAAATACAACACCTAAAATTTCCGCTATCGGAAAAGCATACCATACCACTTCAGTCCCTACTAATTTTAATAACAAATATGCCATGGGTACTATTCCAACAATCTGTCTGATAAATGAACCCAACAATACTAAGAAACCATGTCCTATTGCTTGATATAAAGATGAAGTAATGATTCCAAAGGAGGCAGGTATAAAACAAAGGCTAATTGTCTTCAGTGCGATTATACCTAAGTCCATCATTTCACCTTCTGCATTAAACAAGTTAAGTAAATCCCTAGTGAATACATGGAATATGAACATTCCAAGTACAGCTATTACAAAACCATAGATTAAAGATACTTTAAGAGTAGATATAACCCTTTCCTTGTTTTTTGCTCCATAGTTATATCCCATAATCGGCATGGCCCCTTGCCTTATTCCAAATAGGGGCATAAATATAAATCGTTCAAGCCTTGCATATACACCAAGCACTGCTACAGCAGTGGTTGAATATACGGCCAGAGCTGAATTCAATAATATTATAGTTAGTGAACTTATAGCTTGGGTTACTATTGCTGGTAATCCAACTGCATATATTTCTTTTACAATATTTTTATTAAATCTATATTTTTTAATATTTATATTTACCAAGTGCTCTTTATACTTTATTACGTAAAT
>DATFJV010000082.1:0-33425 GCA_035268985.1 Anaerovoracaceae bacterium
TAAAAGGTACAGATGGAGAAATGTATAAAAAAGCGCTTGAGCTTGGTGCTGAACCGGTGACTGGTCCTAGACTAGAAAGTGTATTAAAACTCATAACAAGAAAGGATGTTTACTTTTATACTGCACCTAAAAATATGGGAGAAGATTACTTAAAGAATTATAGCCTTAAATATGAAGTAGTAGGAAACTTGGACGATGAAACAACAAGTTCTGATACCAAAAGATTAGCAGTGGAAATTAAGAAAATTGGTGTAGATGTAATAGTCTTTGTGGGTGGAGACGGCACAGCTCGGGATATACTAGATGCAGTAAAGATGGATGTTCCGGTTATTGCTATTCCATCAGGTGTTAAGATGTTTAGCTCGGCGTTTGTGCTATCAGCGAATGCCGCAGCTGAGATGATCAATACTTTTAGTGATGATTTTATTGAAAAGGAAGTACTAGATATTGATGAAGACGCTTTTAGAAACAATATACTAGATGCCAAATACTATGGGACTGTATTAGTTCCTAACATAGAAAATCTCTTGCAAGGTAAAAAGGCAGCATCAAATATTAAAGGTCCTGCAATTGATAGAAAAAAGGAAGTTGCAAAATATGTAATTGAAAATTTAGAAAAAGACTGTCTATATATTCTAGGACCCGGAACAACTGTTAAAGAGATTACAGAGGCTCTAGGAGTAGAAAAAACTTTGCTAGGTATTGATGTGTTATTAAATGGTAAAATCGTAGCTTTAGATGCAAAGGAAAATGATATATTAAATTTAATTAAAAAATATGGAAAAGCGAGGATAATTATAACTCCTATAGGAGGAAGTGGATTTATATTTGGAAGAGGAAGTAGGCAAATATCATCTGAAGTATTAAAGAAAATTGATAAAGAAGATTTAATCATTGTTAGTACCATAGATAAAGTGGGAGGATTACCGTGTCTTAGAATAGATTCAGGAGATAGAGCAGTGGACGAAAAATTAAGTGGAAATCTTGAAGTGATTGTTGATTATAACGAAGAGATAATTATGGAGGTAAAGTGTTGATTGATTTAACCAGTAATGAAAATCCATATAGCCGTGATATAGATATTAATATTAAAGAAATAAATAGATATACATCGAGAAAAGAGATGGAGAATTTAATATCCAAGCTGGCTGATTACTCAGGATTTAATAAAGAAAGCATAATAATCGACTATGGGACAAATCGTTTAATAGAAAGATTGATTTTAAAGTATCATAAAAATAGGGATTTATATATTTTAAATCCCAATTCATATGGATTTATAGGATTAGCAAAAGATGTTGGAATGAAGGTAAAAAGACTACAATTAGTACCTCCTGATTTTACAATCGATTGGGAAAAGCAAGATATAAATAATTCTATCATCGTAATAGATTCTCCAAATAATCCTACAGGTCAGTTTATGATAAATGAAGATCAATTAAAAAAATTATTAAAAAATAATATAGTTATAATTGATGAAGCTGGATATGAATATTCAAGCTTTACCTTTGGTAGTCTAATAGAGGATAATGATAATTTATGCATAATCAGGACCTTAGATAAAGCATTTGGTTTAGCTGGACTAAAAATTGGTTATATGACTTTTGGAAATGGTCTAAGTAAGTGTTTTAACAATAATATTGAATTAAACAAACCGACTTTAAAGGCTTTAGAGATTGCTTTAAGTGATACGGAGTATCTTAAGAAAACCACTGATAAAACAATAAATATAAAAAATCAGCTGATAAATAACTTAAGAGATTTAGAAATAATAGTTTATGATAGTTATGCAAATTATCTACTTATAAATACGGAGATAGCAGATTTTTCTTTAAAGCTTAGGAAAAGAGGTATTATGATTGAAGACTTATCGGTAAGCTGGATTAAGGGATATTATAGAATTACAATAGGCACCAAAAATGAAATAGATTCACTTATAGCTGCGATTAAAGAAATAAAGAAATAGCCGAGGCTATTTCTTTATTAACTCTTCCCGTTTCTTTCTAAATTCAATTATTGGAAGATCTCCAGGAATTAGTTTTTCATCCATGATTAAAGACGAAGCCTTTGGAATTTGAGTTATTACAACTCTTTTATCCTGTCTTAAAATAATTCTACTATATATTTTACCAAAGAATCCTATGATATGTTTAAGACCCCATATAGGCATAAAAGCTTGGTAAAACCTTAAATATATCATTGTGTTTTCTTCATCAATGGGCGAAAAAGCAGCAAAAACCCTTATTTTATCGCCGATGATGTTTTGCCAAATATTAGGCATCATGAGCTGAAGAGAAAATAGATTGTCAATATCACTCATTTCATCTGCGCTGATAGCTTTTGTGTTGCCATCATCCTTTACGTTTTTTACATACCAAGTTAAAGTGTTATCTTCCCACACTGCCTTTGGACCGTATACTACGGTCTTACCACCTTTTCCAATAGTTGTGGCATGAACGAAGGGTACATGAACGACATCCATTTGATTCTCTATACATCTAGTATAATGCATAGGCCAATGGTCCTTAATTTCCGAGTAATTAAATCCTTCTTTTAGTTCTTCAAAAAAAGGAATTTCAGGTAAATCTTCTAAATAATCACCATAATATACCCATATTAATCCGTACTTTTCAGAAGTTCTGTAGGCGTTTACATTGTAGTGCTCAGATACCTTATGCGATTTTCCGTTGGCAGGTATGACTTTTACTTTACCTTTAGCATCATATTCAAATCCGTGAAATGGGCATTGAGCATGTCCATCTACTATCTTTCCCTTGCTAATTGAAGCGCCTCTATGGCAGCATTTATCAACTATACAAGCTATTTCATTATTATCTTTTCTCCAAAATGCAAGTTCTTCGCCAAAACGTTTTACCCCTACAAGTTTGCCTTTGGGTAAATCCTTTGAACTTAAAGCAGCATACCACATGTTATTTATCATAATATCTCTCCTTTATAAATACACACTTATTATATCATAATTAATATATAATAAATGGGATAAGAGGTGTTTATTGACAATTATTCAAAATTAATATATCCTATAAAAAATACACAAGGGTGAATTAATGATTAGAAGTGAAATAGATTATAGGGTGAAAAAACTAAATAAAAAAACTGATAGTAGGGAGCTTAATGAATTTATAAATGAATTTAAACCATTCATAGTATCACAAGCTTCTAACGTGCTTAAGAGGTATGTATATATTGAAAATGATGAAGGCTATGAAAATGCTCTCATAGCTTTTTACGATGCAATAGTAAGTTATGACTTTGATAAAGGGAGTTTCATCGCTTATTCCAAAAAAATTATTCATAATAGATTAATTAATTATTTAAAGAAAGAAAATAATAATATGGTAGTATCTCTTGAAAACGAAGATTTGGAAGGTATTAGTGATAAGAGTCAAGAACAAAAAGAACTTAAAACTGAAATTGAGGAGTTTGAAACAGAATTATGCAAATATGGCTTAACTGTTGAAATATTAGAAGAAAAAAGCCCTAAACATAAAGATACAAGGGATTTTGCGAAAGAATTAGCTATAAAAATAAAAGATGATCAAGAAATCATTCCTTTGTTTAACGAGAAGAGGAAATTGCCTATAACAAAGATATCTAGAAAATATGGCATATCAAGAAAGGTTTTATACAAAAGCAAAGAGTATATAACCTCGATAGTTATAATATTGAATAAAAATTTTATTTGTTTAAAAAATTGGATTTAAATGTACCCTAAAAAGGATCCCTTGATTGTAATATATAATATAAAGAAAAAGAGGTGAGTTTTATGAAACAAGGCATAGTTATAAAAATCAATAATAATCATGCGATTGTTTTATCACAAGGTGAATATCTTAAAGTGAATTTAAAAGAGCAAATGTTATTAGGACAACGAATCTCATTTACCGATGAAGATATTTATAAAGAAAAACAAATCAGGAGGGGTACTATGAATTTAAGAAGAGCGATATCTGTTGCGGCAGTATTTGTACTAGTTTTTGTGGGTAGTCTTTTTGTAGCTCAAGAAGATTATGCATCATTAGTGGTAATAGATATTAATCCTAGCGTGCAGTTAGAATTGGATGAGGATGAATTTGTCACAGGTTATGAAGCACTAAATGAAGATGCAGAAACACTGGAATTAGATTATGTAATGGGAATGACAGTGGAAGATGCAGTGTCATATATAACGCAGAAGGCAGAAGAATTAGGGTTTATTGATTTAAATGATTTGGATGATGACTATGTATTAGTTGCTACTATTTCAGATGATGAAGATGTTGAAGAAAGATTACAAGATGCGGCAATTGGTGATGAAAATTTGGAAGCTGTAAATGTTGCCATGATTAAAGCTACAAAAGAACAACTTGAAGAAGCGTTGCAATTGAGAATTCCTTTAGGACTATTGGTCTCAGGGAAGATAGATAATTTAGAAGAGGGAGTGTCAGTACAGGATTTCTTTGATAACGAAGAACTAATGGAAAAATTTATGGAAGCAGGTTACATTATTAAAGAAGACTACGGTCACAAATTGGATAGAGTCAATGCCCATCTTATAGGCGCTAATATAGATGATACTTTAAAAGATGAATTAATGATAGAATTTTTGGATGCTAAAGATGCTTTCTTTGATGCTAAAGAATCATTCACACATGCAAGAGAGGCTTACAAAGAAACTCTGAAAAATGGTGATGAGAATGAAATCGCTTTAGCTAAAGCTAAGCTGGAAGAAGCTGAGCTTTATAAAGATCTCATGGAGCAAAATAAAGATAACGTAGAAGCCACTAAAGAAGCTTTGATGAAGAACTTAGAAGGCGAATTTGATAAAGATGATATGGAAAGAGAACTTGAAAAAGTTCAAAAAAAAGTAAAAGAAAAGAACGAAAAGGCTCAACAAAACATGGAAAAGGCTCAAGAAAATAAAGAAAATGCTTTGCAAAACAGAGATAGTCGAGGCGAAGACGAACAAGGCAAAATGATAAAAAACCAAGAGGAAAAAGGTTTTGAAAATCAAGAAGGGCAAGATGATGACGAATAATTATCTTTAACAAATTAATATAACTTTTAAAATTAGGTTTCCTATGATAATATAATTATAGGAAGCCTTTTTAATTATAAGGAGAATATTATGGTAGATAATGAAAATAGAATAAAGGAATTAGAAGCTTTAGTCGAAGAGTTCAAAAAAGAAAAAGATGAAAGTGAACTGCTTGAATTCCCTTGGGTAGGTAATTTAGGACAGTGGTATTGGTCTGTTCAAACTAATAAAGTTATATTTAATAATAATAAAATTACTAATATGGGCTTTGATAGAAAGGAACTACCTAAAGAAATAGGTTTTGAGTTTTTTACCAACAGACTTCATCCAAATGACTATGAAAGGGTAATGGCAAATATGAGAAGCCACTTGTATAAACAATCTGATATATATGAGGTTGAATATAGGATTAAAAATAAAGAGGGTAAATATATTTGGTACTATGATAGAGGTAAAGTAACAAAAAGAGACGAGGAAGGCAGACCGATTCTGGTATCAGGTATAGTATTTGATATTAGCAAGAATAAGGAACTGGAGCAAGAACTATTAGATGCTAATCATAAGTTAAATGAAATGGTTATAACTGATGAGTTGACAGGTGCTTTTAACAGGAGATATTTAACGAATAAATTGAGTGAAGAAATCGAAAGATCGGAAAGAACCAATGAACTTTTTTCTTTAATTATGTTTGATATAGACCATTTTAAAAGAGTAAATGATGTTTTTGGACATGACTGTGGAGATGTTGTTTTAAAGACAATATCAAACTTAGTAAAAGATAGAATAAGGAAAATTGACAGTTTTTGTAGATGGGGTGGAGAAGAATTTATAATCTTAATCCCCAATACTGATAAGAACAGTGCATACCTATTAGCAGAGGAAATAAGGAAAATTATTGCTAATAGTAAGATGGAAGGTATTGATAGTGTTACTGCCAGCTTTGGTGTTACAAACTTTTTGAAAAGTGATAACCCAGATACCATAGTTAAACGAGCCGATGATTTAATGTACTTGGCTAAAATACAAGGAAGAAACTGTGTGAAAATGTGAGGGCTATTAATGGTAAATAAATCAGCAAGGAACAGAAGCATTATTTTGGCAATTCTAATAACAATAGTGCTAAGTCTTTTTGCTTACTATTTGTATAAAGATTATAAAGGTAATTTGGCAGAAAATAATAAAGCATTACTGGAAAAATACAATGAAGAGTATAGTACAATAATTTCAGGATATAGAAAGCTTTCAGCTTTATATTTCGATGAAATCATCAATGATGAGCAAATACTTAAGATTATATATGAAGCTGACAAATCGGATGAAGCTAGTAAAGATGAATTAAGAAATGAGTTAATATCTTTGATGGATAATAGTTACTCTAAGATGAAAGATAATAATTTCAGGCAACTTCATTTTGCTCTTTCGGATTCCACGAGTTTTTTAAGAATGCATAAAAAGGATAGTTATGGCGATTACTTGGCAGATGTAAGAGAAACTGTAGCAATATCCAATAATGAGCAACGCTATGTGGAAGGATTTGAAGAGGGTAGAGTGTTTAACGGCTATAGATTTGAGTATCCTCTTTTTCATAACAATGAGCATATAGGTTGTGTTGATGTAAGCGTATCATTTTTGTCGGTAATTGAGTTAATGGATCAATCTTTCAATATCCCTACACAATTTATAATTAAAAAAACTGTAGTGGATAACAAAGTATGGGAAGAAATAATTGGTGACAATTATAAAATTAGTAGAATTTCTGATGATTACTATTATGACAGTGCCTGCTCTGAATATATTAGTAGTACTGGTAAATATATCAATTTGTTTGAAGAAATTAATGATGATAAAGATTTAAGATATAGAATAGGCAATCTTTTAAAAGATGATAAAAGTTTTGTAATAAACTATGAAGCTAGAAATAATCGCTATGCAATAGTGTTCAAAAATATCAATAATGTTCAAGGGGAAAGTGTTGGTTATTTAGAATTCTATGATATTGATAATGAAGCAGAGAGACTATACAGTGGTATGATAACTGAATTAATGCTCGTTTTTTCACTTTGGTTACTAATACTTATGGCAATATTAGGGTTTTACTTATTAAATAAAGAAATACAAAACATGTCATACTATGATAAATTAACTGGTGTTTTAAACAGAAACAAGTTATATGAATCAATTGAAAGAGACATTAAGCTAAATGAAAGATATAACCAAGAATTTTCACTGTTAATATTTGATATAGATAATTTTAAAAAGATTAATGATAAATATGGTCATTTAATGGGAGATAGAGTTATTAAGGAAATTGCTGATTTGGTTCAAAGCAATATTAGGTCCACAGATTTACTATTTAGATTTGGGGGAGATGAATTTGTAGTTCTTTTATCGAATACTGAAATAGCAGAAGGCAAAGTGGTGTCTGAAAAGATTAGACAAAGAATTTCAGATTATGAATATCCTGAAGAAGTTAAAGGTAAAACAACAATTAGTATTGGCTTAACTGAATATAATACGAATGAAAGTGTTAAAGAACTCTTGAATAGGGCAGATAAGCTTTTATATAAAGCAAAGGAGCAAGGAAGAAATAGGACTATAGCTGAAAAAGCAAAGAGCTAAAATCTTTATTTTAGTATTGTTTTAAGCCGTGACTAGCTAAATCTACGATTAGGGCACTTATTTCTTCGGGGGATTCTTTTAAGTCGTTTTTAAGCCAGTTTTGTATAATACCAATGGAACCAGAGATAACATAAGCGTATAGATATTCTGTTTTGGATTTTCCTAATTTTTCTTCTAAACCTTTAAAAAAAGGTGGTTTCATTATATTTAGAATTTTTTTCTGGAAGATTAAATCACCATTTTCGCCAAACAACAAATAGCAAATTTTTTTATTTGCTTTTATATATTTCATTATATTTAAAGTTAGACCATAAAGATCCTCGTTTTTATCATAAAAGTCACGGTTAATTATATGGGCTCTTATATTATCATATAAATCGTTTTTTAAACTCTCCAACAAATCAAATTGATCATCATAATGAGTATAAAATGTCGAACGATTTATATCGGCAAGTTCACAAATTTCTTTAACTGTAATTTTTGTAATAGGTTTATTGATAAGCAAATCTGTCAATGCATCTCTTAAAACCATTTTAGTATATTTAACTCTTCTATCTACAAATTTTTTCATAATTTATCCTTTACTAAACATTAATTATGCGCGGTGTATGGTATTCAACAAAGCTAATATAGAATGATGGTTGCTTTTAAGTCACGGTGATATTATATTATTAATAAGACGAATTGTCAACAGACTGTTGGAGAAAGGAGACTTCTTTGTATAAGTTTTCTAATGGTATAGTAAAACATAAAAAATTAATAGTAACTATTTTTGTCATAGTTACAGTAGGATCATTAATAGCTTCGCTGGGAGTTGAAGTCAATTATGATCTTAGTGATTATTTGCCCGAAGATGCCAATTCCACTAAAGCTTTGGATATTATGGAAGAAGAATACGATGATGGAATACCCAATGCTTATGTAATGATTAATGATGCTGATTTGGAAGAAGCTATTTCTTATAAAAAAGAACTATTAAATATAGATGGAGTATTAGAGGTTACATGGTTAGATGATTTGACGGATCTTAAGATTCCTTTAGAAGTTATTGATGATGATTTAATCAACATGTACTATAACTCAGGGAATCCAAAATATGAACTTACAATTGATGAAAAAAAGGATGAAGAGGTAATTGATGATATTTATAAATTAATAGGAGAAGATAACGCATTAATTGGGACGGCTGTTGGTGAGGAATTGCAAAAGAGAATGGCAGAAAGCGAAGTTTTAAGAACTATGATTTTTGTAGTCCCTTTAGCTATTTTAATTTTATTGTTCTCTACGACGTCTTGGCTAGAACCTATGCTTTTTTTAATAGCAATCGGAGTAGCCGTTGTGATAAATATGGGAACTAATATATTTTTTGGGGATATATCCTTTATTACAAAATCTGTAAGCCCCATACTTCAGTTAGCTGTATCGTTAGATTATGCAATTTTCTTACTCCATAGTTTTGGGCGTAACCGAAAAACTATGGAAATTCATAGTGCCATGGCACATAGTATAAGGGATTCATTTTCAGCCATTATAGCTAGTGCATCAACAACTCTATTTGGCTTTGCTGCATTAGGTTTTATGGAATTTGAAATTGGCGCAGATTTGGGTATAAATTTGGTTAAGGGAATAATTTTTAGTTTCATATCAGTCATTATCTTGTTGCCGGCACTTACTTTATATTTATATAAATATATTGATAAAACAAGACATAAAGATATATTTCCCAAATTTCATACATTTAGCAGAGATATACAAAAGTTTAAAATACCAGCGCTTATGATTGTGTTGCTCATAATAATTCCAGCATATTTAGCACAAAGTAATAATCAATTTCTCTATGGAAATGAAGCTTTATCCGAGAGCAAAAGATTAGGTCAAGATGAAAGAAAGATTGAACAAGTTTATGAAAGAAACACTCCTATAGTGTTACTTGTACCAAATGATGAACCTGCAAAAGAAAAGAAGTTGGTTACTTCATTAAAAGAGGATTATTATCAAATCACATCAATCGTTTCATATGCTTCATCTATAGATATTAACATACCAATTGGGTATTTAAATGAAGACATCGTTGATAACTTTTATTCAGAAAATTATGCGAGATTAATTGTCAATGCAGATACCAGCACAGAGGGGGATGAAACATTTGGATTAATTGAGGATATACAAAGAGATGTGGGTAAATACTATGAAGAAGATACTTACGCATTAGGTGAAAGCGTTGCTTTATATGATATTAAGGATTCGATAACTAAAGATTCCTTTAAAGTTAGCATTATAGCTATCGTGGCGATAATGGTGGTAATATTGTTTAGTTTTAAGTCGTTAAGTTTACCTATACTTTTAGTATTTGTAATACAAGGGGCCATATGGATAAATCTATCTATACCATATTTCATGGGCAATAAAATTAACTATATAGGATTTTTAATAATTAGTACTGTCCAGTTAGGCGCAACAGTTGATTATGCAATAATTATGTCCGATACATATATGAAAAAGAGAAGAATAGCTGCGAAATTAAAGGCCACATGGTTCACATTAGTAGATACTATAGGCTCTATATTTATATCAGGGAGCATATTATCCAGTGCAGGACTATGTTTAAACATTATATCTAGCAGCCCAATAGTCAGTGAACTAGGCATACTTCTTTGCCGTGGTACATTACTATCTATGGTGCTTGTAATCTTTGTTCTTCCTGGAATATTAAATGTCTTTGATAAGTTTATAAATAAAACGACGTTAAATTCTAAATTCAAACTGAGGGGAGATTCAAATGAAAAACAGATCAAATAGTTTAGCTTTAATATGTATTTTAGTATCTTTGATAATCATAAATAATGCGGAAATAGCTTATGGCGAAAATATTAATAAAACAGAAACTGTTTATGGTGTTATGAGTCAAGAGGGTGTCGTTAATAACATATATATTGTAAATGAATTTAAAAATTTAAACAATGATATATTAATAGATTTTGGTAATTATTTTGAAACAAAGAAATTGTCTTTTGAAGGTTTACTTTCCAGTGGCGAAAATTCTTTTAAAATAGAAACACCGGAAGATATGTTTTATTATCAAGGATATAACAAATCAAAAGAACTACCATGGAAATTTGATATTTCATACAAGCTCGATGGAAGTATTACTGAACCAAAAAAATTGGCTGGCGAATCTGGATTTCTGGAGATTAAGCTTGATGTAACTAAAAATGAATTAATTGATAGAGACTATTTTGAAAATTACATACTTCAAATTTCTTTTAATCTTGATTCCGAAAAAACAGAGAATCTAATTGCTGATGGAGGAACTATAGCTGTGGCTGGTAGCGATAGAATCGTAACTTATACAAGTATACCAGGGGAAGGCTTAACTTGTAGGTTTAGTGCTAGAGTTGAAGATTTTGAAATGGATGGTATAAATATAAATGGAGTTCCATTTAATATGGATAAGAACCTGCTAGGATTGGATGATTTTGAGGCAGGATTAAAAGACTTGTCTAACGGTATACTAGAGTTAAACAAAGGAAGCGAAGAACTAACTCAAGGTAGCTTGGATATTAAAGATGGGTTAGATGATTTTGCAGTCGGAAGCAATGAATATATGCAAGGGTTGTTGGAAATTAAAAATAGTGGCGGTAGTATAGCTTCGGGATCTAATCAAATTTTATCAGGGCTAAATGAATTAAATAATCAATTAAGCACATATAATAATGATGAATTGATAAATGGACTAAAGGATATTAAGAATAATTTAATACTACTGTCAAGTAGCTTAAATGATATAAAGAGCGGACTAGTTGCCGCTAATAGCAGCATGGGAGCTGCGGTCCTTTTACTGCCTAACAATACAATTAGTGATGAGGAACTAGCTTTGATAGTAAATAATAATCCTGGGGATGATAATGTTTTGCTACTAATAGACTACTATAGGGCAGCACTTACTATAAAATCCACTTATGAGGTTGTTAATAATAATTATTCTGTTTTGTTTACCAGTATAGATGATATAAGCGAGGGAATAGGCGAAATAGTTTCTGCAATAGATCTTATAGTTTCGGAGGCAGAAAATAGCAGAATGGATGAATTAATAGCATCTGTAGATACTTTGTATAATAGCTATTATGCTTTTAATTCAGGATTAAGTGATTACGTATTTGGAATAGAGGAATCAGTTGAAGGATATGAATATTTAGATGATGGTATTAATGATATAAACGCAAACTACAATTTATTTAATGAAGGTTTAATTGACCTAAATACTGGTATTAGCGAACTAAATGAAGAGACTAAAGATATTCCGGGTGAATTGGACGAGCTTACAAATCTCATGGATAATTCGGATTATAAACCTTTATCTTTTGCATCTTCAGAAAATGGTGAAATACGTTCACTTCAATTTGTATTAACAACCGAAGATATTAGTAAGGAAGAAATTGAAGAAGAAAAACCAGATGAAAAGGAAGAACTTAGCCTATGGCAAAGAATATTAAAATTGTTTATTAAAGATTAATTGTTTTGATAGTAGTATACTGCCAATTGGGTTCTATTCCTTAATTGTAATTTTTCTAATATATTACTAATGTAATTTCGAACTGTACCTTCGCTTAGGTACAGTTTTTTTGCAATTTCTTTGTTATTTAGACCATCTGCTACTAATTTTAACACTTCATATTCTCTAGAAGATAGACCTACGCTTTCGTAATCAAAAGATTGGCTTTTTTTAATTAATTCTGGAAGTTTGAAGGTTACATCCTTACCAAAAACAGATTGACCATTTTGTACGGCTTTTATTGAACTACTCAAACTTTCATAATCTTGCTTAATGAGATAACCCTTTACGCCAATTTTTAAAGCGCCAATAATGTATTCATCATCTTGAAATGTTGTTAACAAAAGAATTTTAGCATCCTTGTCATGTTTTAATATTTCTTTAGATGCTTCTATACCGTTAATATTTTTCATCCTAATATCCATAACGCATATATCAGGATTTAAATCTTTATATAAGCTGATAGCATCTGTGCCGTCGTTTCCGATTCCAACAATATTTATATCGTTATCTGATTCTAGTATTGTTTTTAAAGATGTTGTTACTAATATATCATCGTCAATAATTATAATATTCATATAAATACCTTTCTACTAATTAATTATCTTAGGGATGGTAATGAATATTTCAAAACCATTTTCCATTTTAATATTAATGTTTCCATGTAACACTTTAATTCTATCCCTCATATTAGTCAGACCAAGACCTGGGGTGTCATCATTGTATTTGTTAATATTTCCGTTATCTATGATTATAAGTTGATATATTGCAGGATGTTCTCTAATAGTAATAGATGCCTTAGTTGCATTGCTATGCTTGGCTATATTTGATAGAGCTTCTTTGACTATTGAAATAAAACTGTATTTGATTTCTGTTGAAATATTTATTGAACAATTGTATTTAAAATCTATACTGCATTTATTGAAGTCATCAGTTAAAGATGTAATTGCCTCATACAAGTTAATTGATTCATTGTGCATGTCATGAACACTGTTTCTTATGGTGGACATAGCGATATTAAGAGCTTCATCCATTGAATTTATTTGAACTTCAAGTTTTTTTTGTTGATTAATTGCTTTTATGGCACCGTTGACTAATATAGCTCTGGAAATCAAATGTCCCACATTGTCATGTATTTCCCTTGCTATTCTGTTTCTTTCCCTTAATGTTGCAGCATACACTTCATGATCCTGTTTTTCAACTATGCTTTTGTTTCTTTCTTTTAAAAGATATGTGGTTTCTCTGCTATCATCGACTGCTTTTATAAGTTCGTTGGTTAATTTGACATATCTAATATTATTATATACCAAAGATATGGCTAAAAAAGATCCGAAAATTTGTATAAATAATATTATCGAATTTTCTAGATGCAGATTGCTTAAAACGATTGGCAAAGTAAAAATATATGGCAAGAGAATTAGTTTGTTTTTTTCGTTATAAACTAACCTAAAAGCACCTGCTATAACTATCGGATAAAATAAAATTAATTCGGGGAGCTCAATTGAAGCTAAAACATAAGCAACATAAATTAAAGTTACAAAGCTTGAATTGGTTAAAACATATTCTAATCCTAAAAAAATTAGTGAAAAGCAAAAGCATATCACTATCAAGCCTGATATTTCTATATTAAAAAGTATAAAAGCGTTAAAAGCTAGTATAATGATATAATTTAACATTTTTCCCATATGCTCCTCCTAAAAGCAGTATATCAAAAATAGTGACAGATGTCATCATAACTTAGGACTATTTTCACTTTGCGCAAGGGATATTAAGCTGTATAATATAAATATCAAAGGAGGATTTATTATGGCAAAGATAATAGAAATTAAAAATTTAGTTAAAAGGTATAAAGAGCTAATTGCATTGGATCACTTGAATTTAGACATACATGAAGGCGAGATATTTGGCTTACTGGGACCAAATGGCTCAGGTAAAACGACTTGTATTAATTGTATTCTTTCTCTACTAAATTATGACAAAGGAGAAATTGCGGTTTTTGGTAAACCATTAAATCCAGATAGTTATGAATCCAAAAGAAATATAGGGGTGGTTTTCCAAAACATTGCGGTATTTGACAAACTTTCGGTTTATGAAAATATAGATTATTTTTGCGGTCTATATGTTAAAGATAAAAAGGAAAGAAAAGCTTTAGTAGATGAAGCCATTGATTTTGTCGAGCTCAATGACTTTAGAAAAATGAAACCTAAGCAGTTGAGCGGAGGATTGCTTAGAAGACTTAACATTGCATGTGGAATAGCCCATAAACCAAAGTTAGTCCTTCTTGACGAACCTACAGTCGCTGTTGATCCTCAAAGCAGAAATCAAATATTAGAGGGAATTAAAAAACTTAATGAAAATGGATCAACAATTATTTATACCTCTCACTATATGGAAGAAGTAGAGCAGATATGTTCTAGAATAGCCATACTGGATCATGGAAGGTGTATAGCTTTAGGAACTAAAGAAGAACTTAAAAACATGATAAATATCGGAGAGAAGATTACTGTTGAGGCAATAACGCTAAACGAAATGCAATATGGTGATATAAAAGATCTTGAGAATATATTTGAGATAAGTTACGATGATGAAATATTAAGGTTGTCTTCAACCAAATCTGCTCAAAACCTTGTTAATTTGCTTGATTATTTCCAGAAAAATGGTATTAAATTTGGCAAGATTTATACTGAGTTACCAACATTAAATGATGTATTTTTAGAGTTAACGGGAAAAGAGCTAAGGGATTAGGAGGTGAATATGAAATTATCATTAAAATATAGCTTTCTAAATACTATTAGAGAATTCACTTCTGTTTTTTGGTGTGGTGTTTTTCCTCTAATTTTAGCGACACTGTTTTATTTGTCATTTGGAGGATATTTGGAAGGTGATGAATTTAGTCTAGTAAACACGGGTCTTGTAATCCAAAATGATGATAGTTCGTTTATGGAAGTCATAGAAAGTGTAGATGATGAATATTTAGATATATCAGAGTATAATATTGATCAAGCTAATGAAGCACTAAGTAATGGTGAGATAAATGGATACTATATTATCGATGAAGAAGTTACTTTAAAAGTGTCTACAGAAAGTGTAAGTACATCAATACAATCTAGTATATTAAGTTCATATGAAAAAAATGCTGCGCTAATAGAAGATATATTAGAAAACGAGCCAGAAAACTTAAATTCGGCATTAGCTTCAATGAGTAATGTTAAAACAAATATAAATGATGTGGGATTAAGTGGCAAGATAATAGGAGTTAATAATCAATTTTTCTATGCACTAATTGCAATGGCATGTCTTTATGGTAATTTTCTTGGGACATACGCTATAAATAATATACAAGCAGATTTAAGCCCTTTGGGTATGAGAAGATCGGTTACTCCCACAAATAAAATACAGGTTATTTTAAGTGAATTTATAACAAACGTGGGCATACATTTCTTTAACTTGATAATATTAATTATGTATATAAAGCTATTGGGAGTAGTTTTAGATGGCAGTATATGGCTTATACTTTTAGTATGTTTAGTGGGCGCTGTAAATGGTGTAGCTCTCGGAATGCTAATAGGAGTTTCTTGTAAAAAATCTGAAAACTTTAAGGTAGGAATATCTCTAGTAGTATCCATGTCACTAAGTTTTTTAGCAGGTTTAATGTTTGCGGGAATGAAAGGAATAGTACAAGTAAATGCACCGATTGTTAACATGATTAATCCAGCTGCATTAATATCAGATTCTTTCTATTCTATGACGGTATTTGATTCAATGGAAAGATTATTTATAGATTTGAGTATACTAATAGCTGAAACTGCAGTAATGCTTTTAATAAGTTTTATGATAGTAAGGAGACAACGCTATGACAGTATTTAAAGGATATTTAAAATTAATAAATAGAAATAAAGGAATAGGACTTATATACTTGGGAATATTCATAGTAATGACTTTTTTAATCCAGAGTGCATATTCAACCAATCCGGATACAGGTGGTTTTAATGTTACGTCTATAGATATTGCTGTAGTCGATAACGATAGTACTGTTATGTCAAAAGGCCTTATTGAATACTTGAATAAAGACAATGATGTGGATATGATAGACGAAGCAGATGAAGAAATAGTTGAACTTATGTATTATGATTACATAGATTACGTTGTTGTGATTCCAAAGGGATATCAGGATGCGGTAATCGAAGGAAATGCTACAGTAGATGTTACCAAAGGAAGTTCGATAACAAGAGGAGTTTTTGGTGATATGAGCATAATTGAATTTTCCAATGAGCTTCATGTTCTGAAAGAAGCTGGATACAAAAACGAATCAGCGGTAGAGTCGGCAATAATTGCAAGTAGAAAACAAGCAGATGTAGAAATAATTGATAAAAGTGGTAATGATGGACAAATTCCAGAGTACTATAATTTCATGAGATATGTACCATTTCTTTATTTAGGAGTGTTATGTTTTTTAGTAGGAAGCGTAATGTTGGAGTTTAGAAAAGATGATGTAAAAAGAAGAATTAAATGTGGTGCAATTCCACCTATTACTCATGGATTAAGTAGCTTTGGTGCATTTGTGCTTTTGTCAGCCTTAGTATTTGTTATTACATGGGCTATTTCACTTATGTATTACGGCGGCAATCTCTTAAATGATTCTAACCTGAGCCTAATAGTAATAAATAATTTAGCAATGTTGTTATCGGCACTTAGCATTTCCTTTTTGATTGGAGTTGCGGTTAAAAATGATACTGTACTTAGCGGTGTAACAAATGTGGTATCTTTAGGGCTATGCTTTATTGGCGGAGTATTCGTGCCCTTGGAGATGCTTGGAGGCTTCATGAAAAATGTAGCTAAATTTTTGCCAACATATTGGTTTGAAAATAACCTTAGTATTATTGCATGGCATCCTAATATGATTACGAACGGAGGAATAGTAATTGAAAAATATATTGAAGGAATATTTGTACAACTAGCTATGGCTTCAGTTATGATAGTACTCGCACTTGTTTTAAGGCGTATGGAAAATAAAGCTGAATAAATGATTATATCCTTTGATAATGGGTAATTAACAATAAATAGTATTAGGAGGTTGAGGATGAATATTAAGAAAAGTCTTAGCATATTATTGTTAATGGTTATGGTTATTAGCATAACTGCATGTGCTAGTGACAATAATGATGATGTATATAACAAAATCACTTCGGAACAAGCAAAAGAAATTATAGACGCAGAAGAGGATATAGTTATTTTAGATGTTCGAACAAAGGAAGAGTATGATGAAGGTCATATTGAGAACGCAATACTAATTCCTAATACGGAGATAAATGATAGAATTGAAGAGGAGATACCTGATAAAGATACAAAAATTCTTGTATATTGCAGGAGTGGTAATAGAAGTAGCTCTGCTACACGTGATATACTTGAGTTAGGTTACACTGATGTATACGATTTTGGGGGAATAATCAATTGGGATTATGAAATTGTAAAGTGATAATTTCCTGCCTATATTAGGCAGGTTTTTTTTATTTGTTTAAAGTAGTATAATATAAAAGGGTGAATAATATGAGAGTCTTTATGGCAATTAATTTAAGCAAAGAAACAAAAGAGCGACTAGAGGAAATATCGAAAAAAATTGAAAAACAAGTTGAAAAAGGAAAGTTTATAGATCCTGAAAATAAGCATATAACCATGATATTTATAGGGGAAATAAAGAATAAAGATATAGGTTTAGTTATTGATGCAATTGAAGAAAACTATTTTAAGCCATTTGAAATAGAGATTGGTGATATGGATAGATTTAAAAGAAACCGTGGTGATATCTGTTATCTTAATGTTAAAAGAAATGACAAATTAGATGAGATAAACAATATGCTAAGAGAAAGTCTGAAGTCAAAAGGCATAAATTTTGACAATAAAAAATTCAAGCCTCATATTACAATAGCTAGAGATGTTATTTGGGATTATGAAAATATAAAAAAAGTATATAATACTAATTTGAAAATTAAAGTTGGACAAATTAATTTAATGGAGACTGTTAGTGGTAATAATAAGGTAAAATACAGAGTAATGTATTAGGTAATAAAAATGAAAGAAGTTAGGATTGATAAAAAAATGCTTTATTTATTCAATAATGGAAAGGATTATAAATCATACCTTAGACAAGGGGCTCATAAGGCAAAAGTTGGTGGAGAATTTGGGTATAATTTTATGGTTTGGGCACCAAGGGCTATAAAGGTGTACTTGGTTGGTGATTTTAACAACTGGGAAAGTATAAATCCAATGACTCAAATAAAAGATAATGGGATGTGGCAATTATTTATCCCTGGCTTAAAGGATAAAGAGAAGTATAAATATTTGATAGTAGGAGAAAATAATAAGAAAATTTTCAAGGCTGACCCCTATGCCTTTTATTCAGAGAAAAGACCCAACACGGCTTCTATTACTTATGATTTATCATATGTATGGAATGATGAGGGATATAGCAGGCTATATAATCACTTCGATGCGCCTATGAACATATATGAAATGCATTTGGGCTCTTGGAAAAGAACTGAAGATAATTTATTTTTAAACTACAGAGAGATAGCGCCTATACTTACCGAATATTTAATTGATATGAATTATACTCATGTTGAATTTTTACCTATTATGGAACATCCATTTGATGGCTCCTGGGGATATCAGATAACAGGCTACTATGCTCCTACATCTAGATATGGTGAACCGAATGATTTTAAATATCTTGTAGATGTTTTACACCAAAATGGTATTAAGGTAATCCTTGATTGGGTTCCTGGGCATTTTTGTAAGGATTCCCATGGATTGGCAAATTTTGATGGGCAAAAATTGTATGAAAAAGAAGAACACATGAAATGGGGAACTTATAAATTCGATTATGAAAAAAGCGAAGTTATAAGTTTTTTGATTAGTAATCTTTTTTTCTGGATTGAAGAATATCATATTGATGGTTTTAGGGTGGATGGCGTAAGCAGCATGATATATATTAACTATGGTGTTTCTGACGATAAAAAATACAATAAATATGGTGGTGAAGAAGATATATTTGCCATTGAGTTCTTAAAAAAGATGAATGAAACCGTTGCGAATAATTATCCTGAGGTGTTTATGATTGCAGAAGAAAGTGCAGCGTGGCCACTAGTTACATATCCAACAAATGAAGGTGGGCTGGGATTTCATTATAAATGGGATATGGGTTGGATGCATGATACTTTAGAGTATTTTAACCTTGATAAAGTAAATAGAACTAAAAGTCATAACAATCTAACCTTTTCGACTATGTATCAGCATAGTGAAAACTTTATTTTACCTTTGTCCCATGATGAAGTTGTTCATGGGAAAATGTCCATAATCAATAGAATGTACGGGGGGTATGATGATAAATTTAAAAATTTAAAATTAATCTACTTATACCAAATTACACATATGGGTAGGAAGCTAAATTTTATGGGAAATGAGTTGGCACAATTCATTGAATGGCGATATTACGAGGAAATTGAATGGTTTTTATTAAAATATCCAATTCATTACAGCTTCAATAACTACATAAGGAGGCTTAACGATTTGTATTTAAGGGAAACGACTTTATGGGATAGTAGCTGTAATGACTTTGGGTTTGAATGGATTGATGCTGATAATGCTAACCAAAGTGTAATTACATTTATTAGAAGAAAGAAGGAAAAGATATTAATAGTTGTATTGAATTTGCAATTATGCGATTATGGAGAATATATTGTTGGGGTTCCCAAAGCTAAAGGGTATAAAGAGATATTTAATACCTTAGAGGAGAAAGGAGAGATAAATAAAGGAATAATTAAAACTAATAATCAAGAATATCAAAACCAAAATAATTCCTTATCCATAATCTTACCACCTCTTACTGGTATTGTGCTTAAACCCATAGAGGCTATTGAAAGGGGTTAGAAATGATGAATGTATTGTTTGCCATTTTTGAAGCTTCTCCTTATATAAAGACAGGAGGACTGGGGGATATAGGTGAGACATTGCCTAGATTAATAAAATCCAGTGATTATGATATAAGTGTGATTATGCCTAAACATGGTGGGATTTCAAATGAATTATTAATTTCCTTGGAGAAAGTCACAGAGTTTGAATTTATAATGGGGAGCAGAAAAACATATTGCGGGATATTTAAAACAGAATTTAACGGTATAAATTATTATTTAATAGATAATGAATATTATTTTAATAGAGAAAAAATATATGGAGATTATGATGATGGCGAAAGGATGATTTACTTTTCAAAAGCCATAACAGAATTCATTAAACATTCTGCCAAGTTTAAGCCTGATATCATCCATTGTAACGATTGGCACACTGCCTTAGTTCCGGTTATGGTTAATGTAGACAAGGAAAACGGGATGCTAAATAAAAGCATTAAAACTGTCTTGACTGTTCATAATAATAAATTCCAAGGAATATATAATATTAGCTTATTAAATGAATTTTTAGACTTGGCAAGTAACAGCGATGCAATTGATGCATTAATCTGGAAGAATAATAATATTAATTTCTTAAAAGGTGGAATAGTTAGCTGTGATAGATTAACTACTGTTAGTGAAAGTTATGCAAAGGAACTATGCCTTGAAGATTATGGAGAAGGTTTAGATTGGCTTTATAGACTAGAGCTAAGCAAGTTTTCGGGTATTATGAACGGCATAGACCAAAAAAAATATTCTCCTTTCTATGATAAAAATATAGCCAAAAGATACAGTGCAAACAGTTTTGAGAATAAGGCTATATGCAAAGCTGCACTGCAAAGGGAGCTTGGATTTAAAGAAGACAAGGATGTGGTTTTTATAGGCATGGTTTCAAGAATAACCGAGCAAAAAGGGTTTGATATTATTATAGAAATCATGAATGATTTGATGAAAAAAGACATTCAATTTGTGATAGTTGGAACAGGAGAAGACTACTATGAAAGATCTTTCTATATATATTCAAAGGCATATAAAGATAAATTTGCTTATAGAAAGGAGTTTGATGTAAGACTATCTTCTAGGATATACGCAGGTGTTGACATTTTTTTGGTACCTTCAAAATTTGAACCTTGCGGATTAACTCAGATGATAGCTATGAAATACGGTGCAGTTCCAATTGTTAGAGAGACTGGAGGGCTCAAAGATTCGGTGAATCCATATAATGAATATAAAGATGAGGGTAATGGATTTAGTTTTAAAAATTATAAAGCGGAAGAATTACTTAAAATTATTGAATATGCTTCATCCATATTTAATGATAAAAGAAAATGGCATAATCTAATAATAAGATGCATGAAGAGTGATTTTTCATGGAATAATTCAATAAGTAAGTATAGGAAAATTTATAAGGAGATGGGGAAAAATGAAAATTCATTATGATTCTCAAGATATTGTTTATAAAAATCCATTTGGCGCGGTAAAAGAAGGTGATAATATATGTTTTAATATTAGGTTATTGCAATTCGATGATATTCCTAAAGTTTATTTAGTAATAGTAAATGATGACAATTGTTATGAAACATTAAATATGTGTCATGATTCAGATGAGTTTTTTAGTTGCAAATATTTGGCAGACAAAAAGGGTCTTTATTACTATTATTTTAAGATAGAAACAATTGATAGCATTAAATATTATGGAAATAATTCTGAGGGATTGGGGGGAGTAGGAGAATTGTTTCTATTTGATCCACATAAATATCAATTGCTTGTTTTTGAAAACCAGTATATTCCCAAGTGGTTACAAGAAGGGGTAGTTTATCAAATATTTCCTGATAGATTCAACCGAGGTGAAAACTGGAAATCGTGTCAAAAAAAGGCAGAGATAAAAGGAGACATGTTTGGGGCAAAAAGAATAATAATAAATGACTGGAACAGAAAACCTTTTTATATAAAAAATGTAGAAGGAGATGTTACTGAATGGCCGTTTTTTGGAGGGAATCTAAAAGGCATAATTGACAAATTAGATTATTTGAAAAATATGGGTGTTAGTATTATTTATCTAAACCCTATATTTAAGGCATTAAGCAATCATAAATATGATACATGGGACTACATGGAAATTGACCCTTCCTTTGGGGATGAAAGTGAGTTCATTGAATTATGTAATATTTCTAGGAGTAAAGGCATAAAAATAGTACTAGATGGTGTTTTTAATCATGTTGGAGCAGCTAGTCCTTATTTTGATAAATACAAGAATTTTAATGATGGTGCATGTAGTGGTCAAGACTCACCTTATTACGATTGGTTTACTTTTTTTGAATTCCCAGATGAATATGAGGCATGGTGGGGAATTAAAGATTTGCCACAAATAAAAAAGACACAAAAAAACTTTCAAAGATATATATATAAGGTGGTTAAAAACTGGATTGAGCTTGGAGCTAGTGGATTTAGGCTAGATGTTGCGGACGAACTTAGCGATGATTTTATTAAGGGAATTAGAAAGTCCATAAAAGAAATAAATGATGATGCCATATTGATAGGCGAAGTGTGGGATGATGCTTCAAATAAAATAAGTTACGGTGATAGAAAGCAGTATTTTTTAGGACAAGAACTTGATGGCGTAATGAACTATTTATTTAGAGATTGGATTATAGCGTTTGTATTAAAACAAATAGAGGCTGATGAATTCTGCAAAAGAACAAATAATATATATGAACACTATCCTTTTGAGAATTTGATTTCATCTTTTAATATATTGGGGAGCCATGATAGAAAAAGAATAATTACGATATTAGGAGAAGCACCTTTACATTTGAACGAAAAAGCCAAGGGTAACTATATGCTTGATAAAGAAAAAAGGGAATTGGCTATTAAAAGATACGAGTTGGCACTTGCGATTCTCTATTTCCTTCCAGGAGTACCAACTATATATTATGGAGATGAAATAGGGAATGAAGGCTATGAAGATCCATATAATAGAGGTACCGTGAAGTGGGACTCTATAGAAACTAGGATAATTGAAGTTATAAATAAATTTTCACTATTAAGAAAATCTCATAAGGAACTTGTTTATGGGGAGTATTTGCCTGTAGGAATTGATAAAAACATTCTGCTAATTGAACGTAATGAAAAATTTCTCAACCAATATGTGGCTCTTGCAGTTAACACAAGTAATAAAGATAAAAAGTTTAGCATTCATACTAAAAATATAAATGAAGAATTTTTTGTTAAAGCAAATTCGTACTTACTAATCAATAATTAGTTAATATTCCATATCTTATTGGCGTATTCTAAAGCTGCTTTATCTCCAGAAAACCTGCCTGAATGGGCTATATTAATCAAACTTTTCTTTGACCATATTCTTTTGTTGTTGTAATCAGAAAGCATTTTCTCATAGGTTTGCTTGTAACTGGCGAAATCGGCAAATATTAAGTAATAGTCGGTATTTTCTCCGTAACTGGAAGTAAGAGAAGACGCTATGTCTTTAAATGATCTTCCGTTTATACCTTTTTCCATCAGATCAACGATTTTTCTTAATGTGGGATCGGAATTTATACAATTCCAAGGATTATACTCGCCTTTATTTCTCAAATCATCTACTTGGTTTTTTTTGAGACCAAATATATAAATGTTTTCTGTTCCAACAGACTCCATTATCTCAATGTTAGCGCCATCTAATGTTCCCAATGTCAAAGCCCCGTTAATCATTAATTTCATATTTCCAGTGCCCGAGGCCTCTTTGCCTGCTAATGAAATTTGCTTTGAGACTTCTGCAGCGGGCATTGTAATCTCGGCAGCAGAAACATCATAATTTTCTATAAACACAATTTTAATCTTGTTTCTAACAGAAGGGTAACGTTCAATCATCTCGGCCAAATTTAAAATTAAGCTTATTATTGACTTGGCTATGGAATAGGATGGATAAGCTTTGGCTCCAAAGATAAAGGTTATAGGTTGCATTGTAATATCAGGATTTTCTTTTAGTTTTTCAAATAGGTACATTATATGGATTACATTTAATAATTGTCTTTTATATTCATGTAACCTTTTAACTTGAACATCAAAAAGAGAATTAGGATCGATTTTAACACTGTTTAGTTCTTTTAAACAATAAGCGAATTTCTTTTTATTAGTATTTTTAATTTCAAATAAGGTATCAAGTACTTGGTTGTCATCTTGAAATTTAAGTAAGTCCTCTAAGTATTTTGCATCTTTAAGAAAATTTGGCCCAATTAATTCTTCGATAAAATTAGACAAATTTGGATTGGCTTGGCATAACCATCTTCTATATGAAATACCATTAGTGATGTTGACTATTTTATCAGGGTATAGTTTATTAAATGAAGAAAATGTATTTGATTTTAATATATTTGTATGTAATTCGGAAACTCCATTCACATGGGTTGATAAATGCAAACATATATTTGCCATATGTATAGTTTCTCCTTGAATTATTCTAGTGCTATTACAATCTTTATTATTAAGTACTTTTATCTTACATCTTCTGTCTATCTCCAAAATGATTTCTAATATCCTAGGAAGGATAGAAGAAAATAGTTTTATCGGCCATTTTTCAAGGGCTACTGATAAAATTGTATGATTAGTATAAAATACACATTTTCTAATGATTTCTTCAGCTTTATCCCAAGCATAACCATATTCATCCATCATTACCCTAAATAGTTCTGGAATTAGAAGGGTGGGATGAGTATCATTTATATGGAAAGCCATTAATTTGTCTAAATTATTTAAAGTTCCATATCTACTGTAATGACTTCTCAATAATGATTTTATTTGAGCAGAGACGAAAAAATACTGTTGTCTTATGCGTAGAAGCTTTCCTTCATCATGGTTATCTTTAGGGTAAAGTGTTTTAGATATACTATATGCATTTTCCTTTGACGTGGATGTCTTATCTGTCGGATGTGCTTCCCACAAACGTAAAGTATTAACTATATTGCTGTGGTATCCAGGTATATAGATATCTCTTGGTAATGCTATAACTTGATAATCTGAATAAATTATAGTTTCTTTTTCATTAACTTTGCTGGTTAACCAGCAATCTTCTAAATCTTGCCATTTATCCAGTTCTTCAAATTGTTCATTATTTCGAATTACTTGTTTGAACAAGCCATATCTGTAACATATTGATACTCCTTGTGCATTTATGTCATTTGTAGTTAGACTTTCCAAATAGCATGAAGCTAATCGACCTAAGCCTCCATTACCAAGTCCTATATCTGGTTCTATTTTTATAATTTCTTCATAACTAAATCCAAATTCCTTTAAGGCCGAAGTTAACTCTTCTACTAATCCTAGATTAAATGCAACACTTTTTAACAGAGTACCTGGTAAAAATTCCATGGAAAAATAGTAAACTGTTTTAGTTGTTTTTGTTTTATAGGGTTTTATATGTTTTTCTTTAAGTTTACTAATTAATAAATAACAAACGCTTTCATACATTTCTCTTTTGGAAAGCTCCTTTGGAGATTTCCCGGTGAAAGCATCTATTCTTTTTTCAAGATCTCTTTTTATTTGGTTTGACATTGTAAATTCGATCCTTTCTATACTTATTGTTTTTGTCTAATACTATGGGATCTCTATAATCGCCAGTTATAGACATGTAATCATCTATGTTTGTTTGTTTGTCCATTACCACATTATCCAAGTATGAGTTCTTACCTATTGTAGAGTTTTGAAATATTATTGAGTTTTTAACTATGGTGTTTTCTTCGATAATTACACCTCTAAAAATGATGCTGTTATCAACTGTACCTTTGATAATACAACCTGTAGATATTACAGAGTCGTTTATATTGGAAGAACTTGTATATTTTGCAGGGGGATTATCTTGGGTTTTTGTGATTATAGGCCTATGTTTATTGAATACCTCGCTTTTAATATTGCAATCTAGTAACTGTTGGTTTGTTTTTAAGTAGTCTCTTACACTGTTGAAGGAACCCACATAGCCTACGTATTTATAAGCGAAAATGTTTAAATCTGTAACATTTTTACTAAGGTATTCCAATAAATCTAAATGCTCATCTTGTTTACAGTTGTATACTATGTATCTTAAAATAGATTTATTTATTATCAAAGAATCCAAAAAACAGTTGTTTCTGTCTTCAGAAGAATTTGATATTGAAACTACTTTATCACTTTCGGTTAATATACTGTAATCCTTAGGACCCAATCTTGATAAATTCTCCTTATATATTAGCGTTATATCAGCGTTGTTATTTAAATGATATTCCAAGACTTCATTGTAGTCTAAATTGAATATTTTTGAAGTTGCGCTTATAGCTATATACTCATTTATTAATTTATCAATTACTTCTTTGTTTTTAAGGATATCGTTTATTAAGAATCTTCCATTTAAATTTTTTTGTCCAAACGGGGAACCAGGAAGTATATGAAGTCCCCCGGATTTCCTGCTTAGTGCCCACTCCTTTCCAATGCCAACATGGTCTAACAGTGCACGAAAGTTCGTGGGGGCAATTATTCCTAAATCCGTAATACCGGAATTAACCATATTAGATAATGGAAAATCCACAAGCCTATATCTTCCAAAAAATGGCAAAGCTGCTATACCCCTATCTTCGGCTAAAATGCCACAGTTATCGGGCGAATAATTTGTTGATATAATTCCTGTCATACTCGGCATAATGGACCTCCTTTTATACTAAGATGATATTAATTTTATGTTTTCTATGCTTCCTTCTATGTAGCTGTTCTTTGCTACAATGGCTTTTTCGCATACTATCGAATAATTAATATATGAGTTATCTAATACCTTTGCCCTAGGCAAAACCAAAGAGTTTTTAATGGTAGCATTATCGCCTATATAAGCATCGTTACTGATGACTGAGTTATAAACTTCCCCGCCGATGTAAGCTCCATTTGATATTAAACTTTGCTTTGCATTGCCTTTCTTGCTAATATGATGTGGAGGGGATATATTTGTATTTGAGTAGATTTTGAATCTTTTATCAAAAATATCAAAATCTGGAACATCCTTTAAAAGTCCCATTTGTGAATTATAATAACTTTCTATAGTTCCGCAATCTTGCCAATAATCTTGAAAAACATAGGCATAGAGATTATGCCCACTGTTTAATAAGCTTGGTATAACATTTTTTCCAAAATCTTTGTTAGAATTGATATTTTCATGGTCTTTTTGCAAGGCTTCTTTTAATACTGAGTAATCGAAGAGGTAAATGCCCATGGATGCTATATTGCTCTTAGGATCATTTGGTTTTTCCTCAAAATTAATTAATTTATAGTTTGAATCAGTTGTTAGAATTCCAAATCTACAAGCTTCTTCAATGGGCACCGTAATAGTTGATATAGTAACATCAGCATTTTTTCTTTCATGAAAGCTGATAAATTTACGGTAGTCCATTTTATACAAATGATCCCCAGATAAAATGATTACTAGTTTAGGATTGAATCTATCCAAAAAATCAAGATTACTATATATTGCATCTGCTGTTCCGTTATACCAATTACCACCTTCTTCAGTGTAGTAGGGTGGCAATATATGTAGACCACCATTGCTATAATCCAAATCCCATGCCGCGCCATTTCCTAAATAACTGTACAATAAATGAGGTCTATATTGCGTTAGAACGCCAACAGTATCAATGCCAGAGTTTGCACAATTAGACAAACTGAAATCGATCATTCTATACTTGCCGCCAAATGAAACTGCTGGTTTAGCAACATCTTTTGTTAAGTATCCAAGTCTACTGCCTTGCCCACCTGCTAGCAACATGGCTAAAATCTTTTTATTATTCATAAGAAACCTCGTAAATATCTCTAAGTATGTATATTGTACCTTAAAATGTAAACAATTACAATTGCTTATACTGAATTTGTGTCGATATTTATCATTTTGTTGAACTTCCGATTTTTTAAATATATATTATATAAAGGAGGCGATGATGGAATATAAAAGTTTTGGAAATAAAGAAAAGATAAGGATAGGGGTAATTGGTATTGGTAGGAATACAGGGGAAACTACAGTGTCTCTTTTGATTACAAATAAGCTGAATGAAATGGGTGTTGGTGTGGCATTTTTAGAGCTTGGGAATCCCAAATACATTAACAGCATGGTTTATGATAAACTTGGTTTGGCAAATAAATATAAGAAAGAACCCTTTGTTGATTTTTACAAGCTAATAAATGAAGGGAAGAGAATTAGGGGTGTATACAATATCAATGAAGGTGTAAATTGGGTTTTAATTACCCCAGAAAATGTAAGGGAAAACATAGAATTAAATGCCGAAGATAAATTTAGACTTATAAGTAACGCCTTCGGAGAAGTGATAGTAGTAGATTGTAATAGTGATTTTGATGTTTTAGGAGAAATGGATTATGTTATTGCAATAATAGATCCAAACCCATCAGTATTATTAAATAGAGAAGTACAATATAACAGATTGAGAGAAATTAGCGTGGAATCCGGCAATGTGATTTGGATTGTTAATAAATTCAACAGAGGTGTGAATAGTATTGAATTGAATGGTTTTTTAAAATTAAAAAAGTATCATAAATTAAAGTGTTTTCCTCCTGAGATAATATATTTAAATGAATATAGCTGTAAGTTGCTCGGGAAGAATCGTGAAATAAGTAAGCTTTCAGAGGAGACTATAAATTCTGTAATAAAAGAAATGGGAATTAGGGGCAAACACAATAAATAGTAAGGTAAAGTTGTCAGATTACTAAATGTGGTAAAATTTCACCTAATAGCTATTTTAATATATGAAAAAATATAGTATAATAACAATGAATACAATTTTTAAGGGGAAGCCTATGATTAGATTTGAAAATGTTACTAAAAAATATGGAGAAAATATTGGTCTTGAGAATGCAAGTATACATATTTTAAAAGGTGATTTCGTGTTTTTAGTAGGGCCAAGCGGTGCTGGTAAATCAACTTTCATAAAACTCATACTAAGGGAAATACAAGCGGATGAGGGAGACATATACCTAGATAATCTTTGCGTTACAAATTTATCTAATCGTGAAATACCTATTTTAAGAAGAAAAGCAGGTATTGTTTTTCAAGATTTTAGATTACTAGAAAAGAAAACGGTATATGAAAATGTGGCGTTTGCTATGGAAATAGTTCATAAATCTAAGAAAGAAATAAGAAGGCAAGTGCCTCAAGTGTTAAGTTTAGTAGGGATAAGTGATAAAGCATATAAATATCCTGAAGAGCTCAGTGCAGGTGAGCAACAAAGAGTTGCCATAGCTAGGGCTGTTATTAATAATCCGACGGTTTTAATAGCAGATGAACCTACAGGAAACTTAGATCCTAAAACAGCCATGGAGATAATGGATTTATTGGAAAAGATTAATAGCAGAGGGACTACAGTGGTAATGGTAACTCATGCTAAAAATATAGTTGATGAAATGCATAAAAGAGTCATTGCAATAAGAAAAGGTAAAATAGTAAGGGATGATATTGGACTTTATAGCTTTAAAGATGAAGAATCCTTAGAAGACACAGAGGAGGAAATATTCTATGTTTAGAACTATGGGTTATAATATCAAACAGGCTTTATCACAAATAAATAGAAATAAAGCTATGACTTTTACTTCTGTGTTGGCTATTACTGCGATGATGCTTATATTAGGTTTGTTTTTTGTGGCAACTATTAATATAAACTTATTTGCAGAAGTTGTTAAACAAGATTTTGATATGGTAGAAATATATATGGAGGATGACACTTCTGAAGGTATAATTAAACAAATTGCCATTGATTACGAAGGTCAAGAGAGTATAAACAAAGTTGAATTTAGAAGTAAAGAGGATGCCTTAGAAATAATGAAACAAAGGTGGGGAGACAGTGGCTATCTTTTGGAAAACCTTGGAGATAATCCATTGCCCAATTCACTTATAGTTTATGTTGCAGATGCTCAGACAGCTAAAAAAGTTGCGGAAAGTGCCATTGACTTTGACGGAGTAGAGGATGTAAAATACTACCAAGAAACTGTAGAAAAATTAACGCAAGCCACTGATTTTATTCAACTTGCTAGTTTAGTAATAATGATATTTCTTGTTCTAGTATCCATAGTAGTTGTTTCGAATACAATAAAACTCACAGTATTTGCTAGAGCGAAAGAAATTAGGATAATGAAATACATAGGTGCAACGAATTGGTTTGTAAGAGGCCCGTTTTTTGTAGAAGGCATAATAATTGGATTAATTGCTGCAGCAATATCTACAGGGTTGGTTTCTTTAATATATGACAACATAATGTCAATTATTGGGGCTGATATAATAAGGATACTTTCTGTTCCTATTGTTCCTTTAGAATATTTAGCTATAAATTTGGCTATTATATTTGCAGCATTAGGAGTTGGCATAGGATCATGTGGTAGCGTGGTTTCTATGAGAAGATTTTTAGATAAATAGAGGTAGGTTATGAAAATTCTTAAAAAATATCTTTCTTTTGTCTTAATATTTACTATGATCACTGTATCAATCGGGTTCAGTGCTACTTATGCTGATGAAATATCAGATAAACAAAACGAACTTGAAGAAATTAATGATAAAAAAGAAGATGCTGAAAGTGAATTGGGAAGAATTGCAGAAGACATAGAAGCGAAACAAAATGAAATAGATGAGCTAAATGATAATATAGAGGAAGCTAAGCAGAAAATAAAATCAACTGAAGAAGAACTAGAATCTAAAAAACTGGAAGTTGAAGAAAGACAAGAGGGCATAGATTCAAGGATTAGAACTATGTATAAAAATGGTACGGTGGGATTTTTAGATATAATCTTTAGTTCAAGTAGTGTGTCCAATTTTCTATCCAACGTGGAGATGATTCAGCATATATATAAATACGACAAAGATGTATTAAATCAGCTTGAGGAAGACTACGAAGTGATTGAAGGCATAAAGACTGAGTTGGAAATAACTAAAAGCAAGCTTGATACCGAAAAAACCACAGCTGAAAGTAAAAAAGCCGAGTTAAAAGAAAGCAAAAAATCTTTAGAAGAGCAAGTTGACAAATTAAATGAGGATGCGCAAGGCCTTAATTCTGAGATTATAAGATTACAAAAAGAAGCCCAAGAAAAAATCGACGATGTCGTCAATGGAGGCGGATCGGATCCTTCTGCTCAAGGAATGGTTTGGCCAACAACAACTAGATGGATCACATCCTATTATGGTTGGAGAATACATCCTGTTCTAGGTTATAGTAAATTTCACTCAGGTATTGATGTGGGCGTTGGTTCTGGGAATCCTATATACGCTGCAAAAAGCGGCGTTGTAATACTCTCCCAATACTATTATGGCTATGGTAATGCTGTTATAATTGACCATGGAGATGGTTTATCTACGTTATATGCCCATTTAAGTTCACTAAATGTATCAAAAGGGCAATGGGTTGAGCAAGGCCAAGTGGTAGCCCGTTCTGGTAATACGGGAATATCCACAGGACCACATCTTCATTTTGAAGTTAGGGTCAATGGCTCTACTGTGGATCCCCTTCTTTACTATTAAAGGAATTAGTATGAATCAAATAGATTTGAAAAATATACCAAAACCCATAATTGATGTTTTGGCTAATAGAGGTATAGTTGGGGAAGCTGAATTAAAAGAATATTTTTCCAACAGTCCAAAGTTAACTTATGATCCATTCCTGCTCAAAAATATGGAAGCAGGAGTGGATTTAATATTAAATAATATAGATAATAAAGAGAAGATATTAATTTATGGTGATTACGATACTGATGGAATTACGTCAACTGCATTAATGCTTAAGTTTTTAGGTAAACTGACGGATAATTTGGAATACTATATACCTTCTAGATTTGATGAAGGCTATGGCTTGAATAAAGGTGCAATAGATAAAATTAACAAAATGGGTGCTAAGCTTCTAATAACCGTAGATTGTGGGTCTGTTTCAAAAACTGAAGTGGATTATGCAAAAAGCTTAGGCATAGAAACGGTAATAACAGATCATCACACAATAGGTGAAACAATAGCCAGTGGTATAGTGATTAATCCAAAGCAACAAGGCGATGATTATCCCTTTAAAGATTTAGCAGGCGTGGGTGTAGCATATAAGTTAGCTCAAAGTATTCAAAGAACGTTAAAACTACACAAAAGCACCATTACAGAGCTTCTTGATTTAGTGGCTATAGGAACTATAGGCGATATGGTTAGTCTTACAGATGAAAATAGGACATTGGTTAAATATGGTCTTAGGCTTATAAAAGCTGGCGATTGTAATGTTGGAATGAAAAAACTGCTAGATAAAAGTAGTATAGATATTAAAAAGGTGGATTCAAAAGAGATATCATATGGGATTGTTCCAAAGCTTAATGCCACGGGACGACTTTCAAATGCTAGCATTGGTTTAGAATTGTTATTAGCCACAAAGTCTGATGATATTGATAGACTTAGTGATAAATTAATTGAGATAAATGCAAAAAGAAAAAAGTTGCAAGATGATGTATATAAAAAATGTATAGATATTGTTAATAAAGAGCATAAAAAAGATGAATTTTTATTAATAGATGCAAAAGATGCTCATGAGGGTATTACTGGAATTGTGGCGGGAAAAATAAAGGAATACTTTAACAAACCAACTATTATTGTAACAGACAATAGCGGATATATAAAGGGAACAGGACGTTCGATTATAGGGGTAAACCTTTATGAAATGCTTAATAATCATAGGGAATTGTTTGTTAGATTTGGAGGTCATAAAGCAGCTTGTGGATTTATGGCTAATAGAGAAAGCTTAGAGGATATTAGGAAATTATTAAACGAAGATATGAGAAATATCTTAAAAAACAACCCTAATATATCGGAACTAGGTAAAAGGGAAGACTTGGTAATAAATATTAATGAAATAAGCTTGGAATTAGTAGATGCAATAAAACTTATGGAACCCTTAGGATCAGGAAATCCTGATCCGGTTTTTAAGATTCCTAAAGCAAAATTAAATGATTTCCGATTTATGGGAAACGATGATATACACGTGAAGTTCATGGCTCATGATGAAGAAGATTTAGAACTTCAATGCATAATGTTCGGTAAAGCGAAAGAATATGGGGATTCGATGGTTAATTGTAGCTGGGCGAATTTAATTGGTGCATTAGACATTAACGAATGGAACAATAGAGTATCTATACAAATGAAAATTATAGATGCTAGATGTGAGGTATAAAAAATGAAAGACAAAAGAAAATTTACTTTTAGAACAATAATAATAGCGTTTTTGTTTGGTTCATTTGTCGCATTGGGAAG
>DATFJV010000083.1:0-4219 GCA_035268985.1 Anaerovoracaceae bacterium
AGTGCAGATATTATACCAAAGGGTATTCCTAAAACTACAATCAATAAAGTAGCTATCAGTCCAATCTTAGCTGAAACCGGAAAACCAGATTCTATCATTTCATTTACAGATGTTCCTATTTTAGAATAAGATGGACCTAAATCAAATGTTACTAAACCCTTCATATAATTAAAATATTGAACTATCTTTGGGTCATCTAAATTATATTTTTCATTTAATGCTCTTAGTATCTCGTCGGGAACAGGTCTTTCTCTAGTAAAAGGCCCTCCTGGTATTGAATGCATCATGGTGAATGTTAATGATGTTATTAATATTATTGTTATTATTATAGAAATAATCCTTTTTATATAAAAAGATCTCACATTGCTGCTCCTTTCATCTAAAATTTTTATAGGAATTTAAAGCATATATCATTTGTGAAAATAAATATAATTTCTGTTCTTGAATTTTGTGAAATTAATTTAACTTTAAAAATATAAAATGAATATACTTTAAATGCTTATACCTATTATACAATAAATCTTCTAGTTTTCAAAACTAAAATCAAACTTATTAAAATAAAATTATTAATTTATTGATTTTATGTAACAATTTTGCTATAATCACTTACTAAATATTAATTTTTAAAGAGGTGTATTTATGAAAAAGAAAGTATCAGAATTAGTAGTAGAATGTTTAGAGTTAGAAAATATAGATACTGTATTTGGTTACCCTGGGGCTGCAATTATGCCTTTTTATGAAGCATTAAGGAAATCAAGTATAAATCATATATTAGTTAGGAACGAACAGTCTGCTGGTCATATGGCTAATGGTTACGCGAGAACTAATGATGCTGTAGGTGTCTGCATTGCAACCTCAGGACCAGGAGCAACAAATCTAATAACAGGAATAGCAACTGCTTATATGGATTCCATTCCTTTAGTCGTAATTACAGGTCAGGTGGATTCAAAAAGTATTGGTTCTGATATGTTCCAGGAAGCAGATATAATTGGAGCAACAGAACCCTTTACCAAACATAATTTCTTAGTTAAAAAAGCTAAAGATATCCCAAAATTTATAAAAGAAGCTTTTTATCTTGCAAACACGGGAAGAAAAGGTCCTGTTCTAATCGACCTGCCTGTAGATATCCAAAACCAATTAATGGAGTTAGATTATCCTAAAAAAATTGACATTAGAGGTTATAAGCCTACATATGTAGGTAATATGCGACAAATTAAAAAGGCTGTAAAGGAAATTAACAGGGCCCAAAACCCACTTGTATGTGTCGGGGGTGGTATAGCTTCGTCTAACTCAAGAGATGAACTTGAGATGTTTATTAAGAAAACTAATATACCTGTAGCTTGTTCTTTAATGGGAGTAGATTCTTTTGATAATAATTCAGATTGCTTTGCGGGATTACTGGGTTCTCATGGTTATCCTTTTGTTAATAGGGCCTTAAACAAAGCTGATCTCCTAATTGTTATAGGAGCTCGTCTTGCAGATAGGACAACATCCAAATATTCTTTCAATGAAAATCAATCCATCATTCATATAGATATAGATCCAGCAGAAATTGGAAAGAATATTAAAACTCATATACCTATAGTTGGAGATGCTAAAAAAGTACTAACATCTCTAAACCAATTTGAATATAAGCCTATTTGGGAAAAATGGTCTGAAAAAATAATGAAAGACAGAGAATCTTACTTTGAAAAGGCTTTGAATTTAAACGTAAACATAAACAAAGTTAATCCATGTCTTGTAGTAAGAGAAGTTTCAAACTTAGTACAAGGAAATACTATCATAACAGCAGACGTAGGTCAGAATCAAATTTGGACTACTCATTTTTATAAGGCTTCGAAAAATAGAAGATTCTTCACATCTGGCGGATTAGGTACTATGGGATACAGCATACCAGCTGCTATAGGAGCTAAGTTTGCATCTCCATCTGATACAGTCGTAGCCATGTCAGGAGAAGGTGGCATGCAGATGTTGCTTGGTGAACTTGCTGTATTGAGAGAAAATAATCTAGATCTTAAAGTAATTATTTTTAATAACAATAGTTTAGGTATGGTACGTGAAATGCAGGAAAACCTCTTCGGAGAAAATAATCACTACAGTACCGCTATTGGATTTAATCCTGACTTTATGCAACTAGCTAAAGCCTATGATATTGACGGAATTCAAATAAATAACAATGATGAAATAAAAACAAAGCTTAAGATGGCATTCTCTAAAAAGGGTCCTTGTCTAATAGAATGTAAGGTAGACCCAAAATTCCCTACTTTACCAACTAAAGTAAAAGAATTAGAAAAGAAGAATATAGAAATAGCATAAAAAAACTTATATAAGGGAGGTAGATTGATGAAAGGCGAAAGACATGTATTAGCAATACTTGTAGAAAACTATTCAGGTACCCTAAGTAAGGTTGCAGGATTGTTTACCCGTAGAGGTTATAACATAGACTCACTTAATGTAGCTGAAACTATGGATCCAAAAACTTCAAGAATAACGGCAACTGTAACAGGCGATGAAAAAATATTAGAACAAATCACAAAGCAGTTAAATAAACTTGTTAATGTAATAAAAATAACTGATTTAACCTGCAAAAAATCTATACAGAGAGAACTTATGTTTGTAAAAATTTCTTCTTCAATTGAAAGTAGAAATGAAATTATTCAAATGACAAATGTTTTTAAAGGAAAAACCGTTGATATTTCATCCAAATCTATTACAATAGAACTTACTGGAGACGAAGAAAAAAACAATGCTTTTATAGAATTAGTAAAACCTTTTGGTATTGTAGAACTTGTAAGAACAGGCTTAACTGCAATTGAAAGAGGTTAAAAAAAGGTAACAGTCCAGGCTGTTACCTTTTTCTTATATTGATTTTACTTCTTTTAACCAAGTTGATATTGATGCATCGCTTGGCATCCTCCAATCACCTCTTGGAGATAAAGCTACACTTCCTATTTTTGGACCATCAGGAATACAGGATCTCTTAAACTGCTGAGTTATAAATCTTTTATAAAAATTTTCCAACCATTTTTTTATTGTTTTTTCGTCATATGTATCTTTGAAAGCTATTTTAGCTAAATAAAAAACTTTTTTTGGAGAGAATCCATTTCTCACTGTATTATAAAGAAAAAAATCATGAAGCTCATAAGGCCCAACTACTTCTTCTGTTTTTTGTTTGATTTTTCCTTCTCTATCTGGTGGTAGTAATTCTGGACTTACAGGAGTATCTAAAATATCTAATAATATCTTTCTAACCCTACCGGAAAATTTGTATTCTGATGCCCATTTAACCACGTATCTAATTAAAGTCTTTGGAATTCCTGAATTTACACCGTACATAGACATATGATCTCCATTGTAGGTTGACCAACCTAAAGCAATTTCAGACAAGTCACCTGTACCAACTACAATACCATTCAATTGATTAGCCTTATCCATTAGTATTTGAGTTCTCTCTCTTGCCTGAGTATTTTCATATACTACATTATGGTTATCTGTATGGTGATTAATATCCTTAAAATGTTGTAATGATGCGTCTTTTATACTTATCTCTTCCAAATCCACCTCTAATTCTTCCAGCAGACCTAAAGCATTTTTATATGTTCTGTCTGTAGTCCCGAAACCTGGCATTGTAATACCTTTAATAAATTTCCTATCCTTACCAAGGATATCTGCAGTAATTACAGAAACCAATAAAGCAAGAGTAGAATCAAGGCCACCAGATATTCCTATAAGAAGAGATTTAGTATTAATATGCTCTACCCTCTTTGCTAAAGCCATAGTTTGCAGATTAAATATCTCACTACATCGTTCTTCCTTATCTTCTTCCTTTTGAGGTACAAAAGGATAGGGGTCAATAAGCCTTTTAAGTTTAACTTTTTTATTGTCCAAAGAAAATTCAATTTTTTTATATTCTCTTTTATAGCTTTTACTATCGTTAAATACTGTGTTTTTAACTCTATCCTTATTTATTTTCTCTACATCAATATCATTATAAACAAACTTACCATCTATATTGTAGTCTTTATTATTTTCTATGATCTTTCCATTCTCAGCTATAATTATATTTCCGCCAAAAACTAAATCCGTGGTAGATTCCCCATATCCTGCAGATGAATATACATAAGCAGATATACATTTTGCAGACTGTTGAGAGATCAATTTTTCTCTATATATGCTTTTACCTACTATATCATTTGATGCTGATAAATTAACTAAAATA
>DATFJV010000084.1:0-12968 GCA_035268985.1 Anaerovoracaceae bacterium
TCTACCTTTGGTTGAAAGTATACTTTGAACTGATCTTCTTCTATGGCTTTTTCTGCTTCTAAAACCAATTTGTTTTCAAATTTAAGTTTTTCATCTAGCTCCCTATCGTAAACCGCTAAATTTACATAATATGAATCCTCAATTGAATCCAGAGCCATTTTTGCTCTATCGCAATAAGTCCTAACCGGAAGGGTTTTATCATCTATTACACAAAAACCCGCTTTTATGTTTACTCTTATTGAGAGAGGATAATTTTGAATAAAATCCAAAACCTCATTTAAATCATCGTTGTAGTCAGCAATATTAATTGATGGTAATGCGATAGCCATACTATCGTTCCATACTCTACCCAAGATGCTTCCATATTTTTTAGAAACTCTTCTCATCTTAAGACTAGTATCATAAAGTAATTGATTAGAAGCCGTTTCGCCAAAAAGATCGGCAATCTGATTAAGATTTATGAAACTAAAACATAATATAGACCATTCTTTTGAAGGTGTTAAATCAATCTGTTTCTTTACATAAGAAAAAAAGGCCTCTCTTGTATACAATTCAGTGGTTTTATCTTTTTCAATAACCGTAGTTAGAGAAACTGCCTCGTAGAATCTTATGAGACTTTTTACTCTGAATTTTACAATATCTGGTTTATATGGTTTGCTTAAAAAATCAGTAGCACCTGCTGCCAAAGCTGATATTTCTGATTCTTTGTTATCTTGTTGAGTAACTACTATGATTGGTATTTGAGAAATGTGAGCGTTTTTTTTTGCTTTTTTTAAAAAGGTGTAGCCGTCCATTATAGGCATTACAATGTCCAGCAAAATTAATGAAATGGCTTGAGAGGCATCATCTAATATATCCAAAGCAACTTGACCGTTTTCTGCTTCAATTACATCGTAATCGCTTATCAACAAACGCTTTAATATAGACCTATTAATGTCTTGGTCGTCCACAATGAGAATTTTCTTTTTTACTAGTAGCTCTTCATTTTTCAAGTTAATACCTCTATATTAATATTTACTAATAAAATTATCTTAATTTTATCTTAACACATTTGTGAATAAGTAACAATATCATCTTGCAATTCTGAGTAAACATATAGTCATGAAGGGTAAAAAGTAGTATAATAATATTAAGTATACAAGTGAGAATGTTTGGATAGGGGGCTGTTATGGGAAAACGAATTGAAAATCTTAGAGATTATGGCATTGACTTTGAAGAAGTAATGAAAAGGTTTGTAAATGATGAAGCGTTTTATTTAGAATGTCTAGACATGTTTTTTCAAGATGATTCCATGGAAAGATTAAAAGAAAGTATAGAAAAGAAAGATACTAATGCTGCCTTTGAAGCTGCACATACATTGAAAGGAATAGTTGGTAATTTAGGGCTTAAAAAATTGTTTGAAAAGGTTTCTATGTTAGTTGAAGAGCTGAGGTTAAATAAATTTGATAATGCAAATTCAATGTATCAAGAAATCCGTAGTGAATACGAGGTTATTAAGCAACTTTAAAAAGGATGATTATGAATAATTATTACATAAAATGGTTAGGTGGACTGGAAATATTCTTTGATGATGAAGTTTCGCTAAAATTCAAATCAAAAAAAAGCCAAATAAAAGACCTTTTGGGGATTTTGCTATTTATGGCTGATTCGAATTTAACCGATGAACAAATAATTAAAATGATTTGGCCTAAGGGAAATGTAGAAAACGGCCAGGGCGCTTTAAAAAATCTTGTTTATTTAACAAGAAAAAGTTTAAAGGTATTAAGCCAAGAAGACACTTTTATAATTCGCAAGAATGGTAGATATATATGGAACCCAAAACTAAAATATTCAATGGATACCGATATAGTTGATGAATATTATAAAATTTTAATTTCTGTCAACACCAAAGAGGCTTTAAAACTCGAGATGGGAAGAAATATAATTGATATGTACCAAGGCAAAATATCAGAAAACTATTCTAGTGGTTCCTGGTGGTTTCCCGTTGACCAGTACTTTAATATGATATATATAAATGCAGTTCGAATAGTTTGTAAAATTCTAGAGGAGAAGAACGACAGAATTTATTATAAAGAGATTATTGAAATTGCAATGAAAGCTACAAAAAATGATATTGAAAATGTCGCTCTTTACACATATATATTTAGAGCGCTAAAGGCCTTAGGAGACAAGAAAAGTATATGTGACTATTATGAAGCGCTAAGTAGTTTATTGCAAGAAAGATTAAGCGAAGGCTTTTGTGATGAGATAAAAAACATATATACATGGGCAACAATTACTCCTGATTATACATTTACTGATTTATCAAAACTTATAGACAACTTAAGAGAAAATAGTAGTTTGGAAGAAATAAAAGGTTCTTATTATTGTGATAGAGATACGTTTAAGAATATTTTTCATTTTGTAATGAGAAACAAACTAAGAGAAAGAAAAGACGTTGTTTTAATATTAGTTACGCTTAAAAATTATAAAACGGTTAAATTAGATGCATCAATAATGATTGAGCTAAAGAATATTATTAGCAAATCACTTAGAAGAAATGATCTTTTTGTTAAATACAGTGTTAACCAATACTTGATATTACCTTATAAATGTAAAAAAGAATCGGCTGAAAAGATCAAAATAAGACTAGAGGAATCTTTTGTGCCGATGGATAAAGACGTTTATATTGAAGCCGTTGGGTTTTGTGTGGGAAAAGAAGAATATGAGCTTATATTATAAATGTAATATGATTGGTAAAACTAATAAATTGGAAGAAGCTATTAGAAGACAAGTTAAGCCACCGAAGGGGAAAATATTTAAAATCTGTAAAGCATATTACACAGAAGGAACAACAAAATCTTAAAAAACTTAAAGTCACCCAAACAAACTCAGGACTATGATTTCATAGTCCGTTTTTGGATCCAAAGATGATTTTATAGAAAATTCCAATTTATCCAGGAGTCAACGGTGAAAAGTGAATCGTGTTAGTTGATATGTATAAATACTAATTCTGGCGGATTAAAAATCCTAGGGGTTCTTGTTGTTTTCTTAGCTAAACCTCGACTTACAATCAAGGACATTTTATTGTTTTTATATAATCCCCCTGCATATTTTGGGAAGAATCCTTGGTTAGGGGAATAAAGCCCATTTAATACTTTGGGAATTCTCCACTGACCACCATGAGAATGGCCAGCTACAGTTAAATCAAAACCTGCATCAAAATATATTTTATTTTTTTCTGGCCTATGGGATAAAAGAACGTTATATTCATCAGGATTCATATTTGATAATAGGTTGTTCATTTGTTCCGTCCAAATTTCTTCACCAATCTCATAGTCATCCAAACCGAATATATTGAGTTTTGAATCTTTAATACTTATTGATTCAAACGTTCCATCTAAAACATGTATGTTGTTAGATGCTATAAGTTTTTTTATTTCATATTTTTTATCAATTCTTAATTCATGATTCCCTGTGACATAGTATGAGGGATATTTTTTTCCAATTCTTTTTAAAAAATCGATTCCATTACGGAAGTAAATTCTGTCGTCAATAATATCCCCAGGCAATAATATCAAATCGGGTCTATTTTTATCAATCTCATAAAGAAGCGAATTCTTATAATCGCAACTATGTAAATCAGCAATTAATGCGATTTTTATGGAATTCTTCAACTTGTTTGATTTAATGTCGTAAGTTATTGTGTTAAGGGTGTTATCCGTCCCCAATATTAGATATATAATAAATGCAACAATAAGAATGATTAGTATTTCCATTAATTCTCCTTTTAATAATTTCCGGTGTAAACGTATTTTAGATGATTATTTGCAATGTTTTTCAATTTTAATAATGTTTCTACAGGTGTTGGATTTGCTTGTAAATATTTATAACAAGGGAAAAAACGATTTATGTGCAATGGAATGTTTCTATCCACTGTGGATATCCAATATGACATTTCTTCCATGTTTCCCATTCCGTCATTTTCGCCAGGAATAATTAGAGCCGATAATTCAATATGGCAATAGTGATTAGCCAAGCTAATTGTGTTTTTAACAGTACTTAAATTTCCCCCGAGTCTTTTATAATATTCAGGATCAAATCCCTTTAAATCGATATTCAATGCATCTACGTATTTTAATAATTTTTCCAATGGCTTTTCATTAATCATTCCGTTTGTAACTAAAACAATCTTAAGGCCCTTGTCTTTGGCCAATATAGAAGTATCATAAACATATTCATAACCAATTAGGGGTTCGTTATATGTAAAAGCAATTCCAATATTTCCGTGTTTCTTCATATCCAAAGCTGTATTAACCAATTCTTCTGGCTTCATAAAAAAACTCTCGATATCACGGGACATGGATATCCTATAGTTTTGGCAGTATGCACAACGCATATTACAACCGTAGCTACCCACAGAAAGGATACTTGTACCAGGATAGAAACGTTTAAGAGGTTTCTTTTCAATGGGGTCTATTGCGATAGCGGTTATTTTACCGTAATTATCGCATAGAATTTTGTTATCTACGTTTCGCCTTGCTTTGCAGAACCCTAGATTTCCTTCTTTTATATCGCAGCTGTGAGGACATAAATCACATATCATTGGTGCCTCTCCACAGTAAATCTTGAAAGGGAGAATTTCTCGTCTTCCTTTATTCCAGCTTTTTGTTTAGCAATTTTGATTTGTTGGTCTACGCTATATATTCCATCCAGATTGGGTAGTAATAAGCCGCGTTTAGTTCCACTTTCAACAATTATGCCATATTTTTCTACATCCAACAGGGAGGTTGAATTAATAGGTTCAGCCTCGCTTAAAACATCCACACTATATGTAAGATTATCTAATTCGTATTCCTTTATAGGAGAAAAACGAACATCATATGCAGCTGCTGCCACGGCATTATTAATTATTTCTTGACCTAAGGAAGATGTTGTTGCAGATACAGTACCAATACATCCTCTTAATCTACCATTTTCCTTTATGGAGACGAAAGTGCCGCCTTTATTAAGTAAAAGATCTGTGAGAATATTTATTGGAACTCGCATTTTTTTATTATGGTGCACATAAAATTCTACGGATTCCTTTGCTAGCTTTACGTATTCATCTTCATGCTTTTTTAAACTATCGCTTATAACTTCAAATGTTGCCACAGCATATCCAACTCCATAAGGTCCTTCATAGGAAAGAAGTTCTGGCCTTATATTTTTGTTTTCAAGGGCGCCTGCCATTATTTGTAGTGGTCTAAGTCCGCATTCTGCAGCAGAATTAGCAAAAGTTTCATCTATTTGAGCAAGTTCATTTAAAGAACCCTCTTGCAAAAGCTTAGTTATTTTATGGTCAAAGACTGGACCATCTTTAGAAAAGCCATATGGACCACTTTCCATAAGTTTGTGGGACAAATCTCCACTTATTATTAAAACAATGTTTTTGTTTTCTTTTTCTATAGCTTTTTCTATAGCTTTACCAAATTCATAATGAGATTTTGGAGACAAACCTGACGGGCTTATTCTTACCACCTTATAATTAATGTAGTGCTTATTTAAAAAGTATAAAGGGACAAATGTGGCATGGTCTAAATTTGGTTTTAATTCTCCAATGGTACCTACCGGTATATTGTTTTCCTGGCATTCCTTAATAATAGAATTAACTAGGCTTTGATCATAGCTCACATCCAAAAGTAAGTCTTCAGATCCGAAGGTTTTCATATCACCGGTTGCTTTAAATCCAGGGGAAATATGGAAAGAGTCTCCATAAATTGTTGAATGGGGACTTACAATAACTACGGTTTCCGGTTCCAAGGATTCAACTAATTTCATAGCATCGTTATATGCAGCGATGGTTTTTTCAATTTTTAATTCAGCGCCCCTTCCAACCTCATGGATTATTAAAGGTGGGTGTGGGACTAATATTGAAGCTAATAAAGACATAATATTTACCTCCTATCTTTTATTAAACTCCATGATTCCATTAGCATATCTAAAGTATATCTAGCATTTGCTGGGCTAGTGGATGGAAGTTTAAAATCATTTATCATTAATTCTTCCTTTAAATACTTTTGATATAGGTCGTGTGCTTTATTACCATTTGTATATATATTGTCAATTTTACTATTTTTGATTATGCTTGATAAATTACTTGGAACAACATTTTCTATGCTGCTATCATAGGACTTAATTATATCACATGAATATATTACGTCATAAAGGGCTATGTGATGGTTTAATAAAAGTATTTCTTTATCTTTTATAGTTTTTGGAAATTGTTCTCCATATAAAGTTGATATTATTACCCAAAACCTATTCCTCATATTTCCATAATAATAATCATTTTCCCTTGACTTAATTGAAGGAAAACTCCCTAGAATCAATATTTTTGATTCTGCGTTATAAATAGGATTAAATGGATGAATGATGTTATTAAATCTTTTATTATTCATAATTGTTCACCAACTTAATTTTATCATTTTGCTTGATGCATTTCAACGATTCAGTTTGATAAAGTGGGTTTTATGTGCTAAAATAAATACAAAGAGGTGTGTGTATGAAAGATAATCTATATGATATCATATTAAATGGCGTAAGAGATGGAATATATTACGTTGATTCTGAAAGAAAGATAAATTTTTGGAATGATTCCGCGTTTAATATTACAGGCTATAAAAGGGAAGAAATTATTGGAAAGCATTGCTACGATAATATTTTAGATCACATCGATAACGATGGAAATCATTTGTGCTTTGATGGTTGCCCCCTAATTAATACTATGAAAGACGGAGAACCTAGAGAAGTTGAAGTTTATTTAAAACATAAGAAAGGTTACAGAGTTCCTGTAAGTATTCACTGTAAACCAGTAATCAAGGATGGTAAAATTATTGGCGCTGTAGAGTCCTTTACAGATATGTCACCGCATAATGTTATATTAGGTAATAAAAATGAACTTGTTAAACAAGCATATACAGATACACTAACAGGTCTTCCAAATAGAAGGTATTTAGAAAAACATTTAGAAGCTGTTATGCTAAAAAATAGAGATTTGGGGATTGAAATAGGAATTGCATGTTTTGATATCGATTTTTTTAAAAAAGTAAATGACAACTACGGACATGATATTGGAGATGATGTACTCGAGATGGTTTCTCAAGTATTCATAAAGTCTGTTAGGGATAATGATATTATCGCAAGAAGTGGAGGGGAAGAGTTTATAGGTGTGTTTGAAGGTGTTACTTTGGATGATCTAAAAAACACTTTGGAAAGAATAAGAATACTAATAGAACATTCAATTACAAAGGTTGGCAATAAGGAACTTTCAGTAACCATATCCATTGGAGGTGCTATGGCTAATAAGTCTGAAAGCATCGAGGAGGTTATTAAAAGGGCAGATAATTCACTATATGAAGCAAAGGAGACTGGGCGAAATAAAGTTTTGATTGGTTTGTAAACCCTGTTATAGGGTATATAATAATTTAAGTTATATGCAAAACTCAGGAAAGTGAGGTAATAACCATGAAAGCTATTATAAACGAAGGTTGCATAGGATGTGGCGAATGCGAAGTGGTTTGTCCAGAAGTATTTCGCATGAATGAAGATGGAATTGCCGTAGTTTGTGGAGATGTAACTAAAGAGCTATTGGTAGCGGCAGAGGAAGCGTCAGAAGTATGTCCGGTTGCTATAATTGAAATTGATTAGTTGAAACTTTTGAGAATACTAAAAACCGCTTTAAGCGGTTTTTATTTTAAAAAAACTATGAAAAAAATAATTGGAAAAAGAATAAAAGACAGCTATGAAACCCTAAGAATAAATAGTAGGATAGATGAAATGGATAAGTATATACACCATGGCAATTGTTCAACACTTAGGCATTGTTTTGGTGTTGCATATTTAAGTATTTATTTGTGTGAAAAGTTAAGAATAAATCCTAATTATGATATACTTGCTAAAAGTGCAATAATACATGATTATTACCTATATGATTGGCATGAAAAGGAAAAATGGCATTCTCTTCATGGCTTTAAACATCCAAAGTTTGCATTAAAAAATGCTAAAGATGATTTTTCTTTAAATGAGAGAGAGATTGATGCTATAAAAAATCATATGTTTCCGTTAGTACCATTTTTGCCTAAATATAAAGAAGGAAGGATTCTTTGTTTAGCAGATAAAATATGTGCTTTATATGAAATATTCAAGAGGAATCCTTACGAGGATATAAATAATTACATAAAAAAGGAGATGAATTAATGACAGAAATACTTCTTTATCTATACATATATTCTTTCATAGGATGGATTTATGAAAGCATATATGTAAGCATTAAAAAAAAGAGATGGATTAATCGGGGCTTTATGCATGGCCCATTTTTAACCATATATGGGTTTGGCGGAATTTTATGTGTTTTATCAGGGAGTTTATCCCAAGGTGAAACATTGACGATGTTTATATATGCAGTATTTATTTGTTCCTTGATGGAACTTGTAACTGGGGTTACAATGGAGAAACTTTTCAGAGTAAGATACTGGGACTATACTAATATACCTTTTAATGTAAGGGGATATATTTGTCCTCCAGTTAGTCTCTTCTGGGGAGTTTTAGCAATTATTGTAAATAGATATATTCATGTTTACTTAACGGGAGCATTGAGTGTTGTGAGCCAAAGCTATTTAGAGTTATTTACATATGTATTAACAATAGTATTTGCCGTGGATTTTACCATATCGTTTATGGAAGCTACGGATCTTAGAAAAATGTTAGAAGTTATTAGCGAGAGGAACAGAAGCATCGAAGACATTAAGCTTAGGTTCGAAGATGTTAAAGAAATGATTCCAATTGATACTTCATCCCTCAAGATCTTTAGTCTAGGAATGAGGGACAGTATTAATGAAAGTCAGAAATCTTTTGATTTGAAAATCGAACAACACTACAACAAACAAAGGGAAACGTTAGATAAGCTTAAAGATAGGATTAGGGAATTACCTGAAAAGAAGGATAAGGTATTTGAATTTTCTGTTTCTGTCTCTAAATTACAAAATCTAATGAAAAACGGATTGAACCAAATAAGTAAGGGACCTAAGAAGATGCTAAAGAGAAATCCTTACATAACTTCTACGGACTATAAAGAAATATTAGAGATGCTAAAGAAGATTAATAATTAGTAAGTTAGCTATGTAAAACTTCATTCGTTTATGCTATAATGTTTCATATTAAGCGATTATTGAGGTAAGTATGAAAATGATAACATTAGAAAAGTTAAAAACAGGTAGCAGTGCTAAAATAGTAGATGTTAAAGGAGAAGAAGGCTTGAGGCACCATTTACTAGAAATGGGATTAATTCCAGGCACCGTGGTGGAACTTGTGAAAGCTGCACCCCTTGGCGATCCTTTGGAGCTGAAAGTAAGAGATTACTCACTAACAATTCGAAAAGCAGATGCTGCAAATATTGAAATCACCGACATTGATAGATATGAAATTAAAAGTTATGAAAACAAGGATATTGAAGATGTTGAACATCCTGGAGTCGGTGAAAAAAATTGCAAGATTATTGAATCAAATTGCAATAGCAATTGTGAGGAATGCAGAAGAAACAGAGGAAAAAGGAGACATCACAGAAGAGGCGATACAGATGATCCTTTTATGTTTGCATTAGTTGGAAATCAAAATAGTGGAAAAACAACACTTTTTAATCAGCTTACAGGGGCAAATCAACATGTGGGAAATTTTCCAGGAGTTACTGTAGAGCATAAAGAGGGCATTATTAGAAATATGCCAAATTTAAAATTAACCGATTTGCCAGGAATATATTCTCTATCTCCATACTCCACAGAAGAAATGGTTACTAGAGATTTTATTCTTAAACAAAATCCTGACTGCATAATAAATATATTGGATGCTACTAATCTCGAAAGAAATATGTATTTGACTCTTCAATTAATTGAGCTAAATGTCCCTATGGTTTTAGCACTAAATATGATGGATGAGGTTCGAGAAAATAGTGGAACAATTATGATTAATAATTTAGAGGCGCTTTTGGGGATTCCTGTAGTCCCAATATCCGCATCTAAAAATGAAGGTATAAGCGAACTTCTTGAGCATGTTATAAGCGTTGCCAGTCAAGGGATTAGACCCAAGAGATTTGATTTTTGCGATCCCTTTGGTGAACCCGTGGAGCAGGCGGTGCATAGATGCATACATTCTGTTAAACACCTAATTGAAGATCACTCTAGAGATATTAGAATTCCACCTAGATTTGCAGCTACTAAAATAATTGAAGGTGATATCAAGTTATTAAATAATTTGGGTCTAGATGAAAATGAAGTTTATACAATAGAACATCTTATCAAACAGATGGAAGAAGAAAGCGGAATGGATAGGCAGTCTGCCATAGTTGATATGAGGTTCAACTTTATTGAAAATCTATGTTTAAATACTGTTCAAAAACCATGCGAAAGTAAAACAAGGTTAAAAACAGTATCGGCGGATAAAATATTAACAGGGAAGTTCACAGCTTTACCAGTTTTCCTAGGAATAATGGGATTAATTTTTTGGATGACATTTAGTTTAGTAGGACCCATATTAGCCGATGGTCTAGAGTATTTAATAGGAAATTTAACAGAGCTTACAGATTCTTTATTGACACAATACGGGCTTAATTCTGCTATGCATTCACTTGTAATAGATGGAGTGTTTGCAGGAGTTGGAAGTGTTTTAAGTTTCTTACCACTCATAGTAGTTTTATTCTTTTTCTTATCGTTAATGGAAGATAGCGGGTATATGGCTAGGGTTGCCTTTATAATGGACAAAACGCTTAGAAGAATTGGTTTATCAGGCAAGAGCTTTGTGCCAATGTTATTAGGCTTTGGATGTTCTGTGCCAGCCATAATGGCAACTAGGACATTGTCGTCCAAAAGAGATAGAATGATGACTATGCTTTTGATTCCATTTATGAGTTGCTCAGCGAAACTTCCGATATATGTAATGCTGACATCCCTTTTTTTTCCAAATAATCAAGGAATAATAATTATTTCATTATATGTCCTTGGAATAATTGCAGGAATTATATTCTCTGTAGTGATGAAGGAAACTAGATTTAAAGGGGAGCCAATACCATTTGTTATGGAGCTTCCAAATTACAGATTGCCTAGCTTAAAAAGCGTCGGTCTTTTGGTATGGCAAAAGGCAAAAGACTTTATAACAAAAGCATTTACCATAATATTCTTTGCATCTATAGTTATATGGTTCCTACAGAGTTTTGATCCAAAGTTTAATATGGTTACTGATTCATCGGAAAGCCTACTTGCTTGTCTTGGTGGATTTATAGCTCCGATATTTGAACCACTAGGCCTCGGGGACTGGAGAATATCAACTGCATTAATCACAGGCCTCATGGCAAAGGAAAGCGTAGTAAGTACTTTGACCGTGCTATTTGGTAGCGCAGGGGCGTTAACCAATGTTTTTACTGCACATACAGCATATGTATTCCTCATATTCACCCTTTACTATACGCCTTGTGTAGCGGCAATTGCAGCATTTAAAAGGGAAACCGAATCAAAACTGCTTACTGTAGGAATGGTATTTTTACAGTGTTTTATGGCTTGGGTTTTGGCATATATTACTAGCTTAATAATTATGATATTCTAGTTAGGGAGGAATAAATGAAGCGTAAATCACTAATATTTTTATTAATAGTGATTACATTGGTTTTGTGTAAGCCGATTTTTTCCAATGCAGAAAATAAAGAGACTGTACTTAGAATGGCTTGGTATGAGACTGAAAACTACCAAGAAACGGATTTCTATGGTAATTTTAGTGGTTATGTGGGCGAATATATTAATGAAATAACAGACCTTACTGGCGTTAAATTTGAAATAGTTAATGCTAGTTGGGAAGAAAGTTTTGAATTATTAAAAAATGGAGAAGTCGATTTACTTTGTGGTGCATCATATACTAAAACAAGGGATGTCGACTTTGATTTTGTTATGCCCTCTGTTTTAAAGTATCACTATAATATAGCAACACTAGAAGGCAATGGGGAAGGCTACAGAGGGAGTCAAAGCCTACAAGGTAAAAATATCGGTTTTTTAAAAGGATCCGTAGCTTATGAATACTTTGTAACCGAAAAATCCAATGTGAGTGCTAACTATATAGAGTATATAGATATTAAATCACTGCTTCTGGGATTAAAAAATGGAGAAATTGACTATATGCTTCAAACAAATAAGTATTCAAACGATGAAGATATAGTAATACTTGACACTTTTAAAGATACTGATGGGTATTTTCTAGTTAAAAACGAAGACTATGAAACAAATTCGATTTTAACTAAGGCCATTAATCTAGTAGAAAAAGAAAAATTCAATTTTAAAGAGAATTTATTTAACAAATATTTTAATCCCGATGGAGATACTTTATATCTAAGCATGGACGAGAAAAATGCAATTAATGAGCTCGGTACTTTTAAGGTTTATCTAGATGAAAAAACTGAGTACTATAACTATGTAAAAGATGGTGAGATAAGGGGTATAACTCCTGATATTGCAAGATTAGTTGCCAATGAACTGGGTCTTGAGCTTCAGTTGAAATACATAAACACTGGTGAAATCTTGACAAGACAAACGCCTTGCTTTATAGCGGATATGCCCAATTACCATAACTGGGCCACTACCTTCTATAACTGTTCATATATGACTTCTCCATATTACAGCAAGAATTTTTATACCGTTAAAAGAGAAAATTATAATATTGAAGAAGATAAAAATATCGAAGCTATTTTCAGTAATAACAGACCATATTACACTTATTCTCCGTATGGCACTGAAAATGTTTCTTTGGTTAAGACAACTGAGTCTATGTTAGATAAAATAAGTTTAGGTTCTTATGACGTTGGGATTATAGATAATATTGAACAAAATTACTGGGAAGAAGGATATAAGTTTATAAATCTTCAGTATTCTTACATACCATATTCTTATGAAGTTTGTTTCGGTGCCGTGGGAGAA
>DATFJV010000085.1:0-5738 GCA_035268985.1 Anaerovoracaceae bacterium
CGATATCTCATTTCTTCTGTTATACTTGTTTTCATAAGAGAGTTCTCCTTTTTGATATTTTTGTTTGTTGTTAAACTTATTATATCAGAGAACTTCTCTTTTTTTATTTATTTCTGTAACATATGTTATATCACCTTACAATTTCATTTCTTTTCCTCGGCTATTATTTATATCAAAGTAGCGCAGCCTTAAAACTGCGCTATATTTTATTAATCTAATACACTCTTAACAGCATCAACGATTTCTTGATTAGTAACAGTACCTTCAGGATTAAACATTCCACTCTGCAACTTAATTACATTATTATCAACAACCATTTGTACCATTTTAGGGCTCTCACAGTTTTCTAGGTCAGCGATACTATGTGAAGTACTTTGAGCTTTTAAATCTCCAAGGGTAATTAATAGTAACGCAAGTTCTTCCCTAGTAACTTCTTTTTCAGGTTTAAAATACTCTTTATCATCCTCGAAATATGCTTCCATGGCACCAAACATTGTTATCGTTTCTATATAATCAAAGTTGTCAGCTCTCCAATCAACATCTTCAAATAATCCAAAAGTGTGATTTTTATACTCTTCATCATAATATCTTGATGACGATGGTACCCAAATTGGAATATGGGCCATCTTTACAGCGATATATGCCATATCCTCTCTAGTTGCAGTATCATTATTTTCATAAGAAGAATAATCATCAATTAATTCAGGGTATAAATATCTTGCCAGTTCTCTAGCTCCCTTATACTGTCTAAAGGTTGGAGAAGATATTATTTTTTCATTAATTGTATAAACCTTGCCTTCTTTGATAGCTTTAACAGCATCAAAACCAGATCGTTCTGAGATGCTTTGCAAACTACCTCCACAATTCATTGCACCCCTTTGAGTAACATATACATCTATATTATCAGCTTCCTCCATGATTGCTTCTTCTCCAAATATAGCAATGGAACTTCCAGATTTAATTGCCTCTGCATCTTTTGCAATGTTAGTTCCTCCGGCCGTTTCTATGGCTTTTCCCGCCATGGAGTCAGGAGTTACTGTTCTTAAATTAACTTCTGTTGATTCAAAGAATATACCTTTTTTTTCATTTTCTGGTATACGTGAGGTTATTTCTGATATTTCATCCATTCTACTTTCAAGTAATTTAAGTTGTACTTCCGCTTCTTCTTTTGCACCTACTACCATAGCCAATCTTCTAATATATTCATCAAAGTCTTCCCTTGATTCCGGGTATAAAGAAACCACAGTAATTCCTGCATTCTTTAATGCATCTACAAATTCAGGCACTTTTCTTGAAATAAACGGTCTAATTATTATGCAGTCTGGATCTGCTGCGATTACCTTTTCAGGGTCTGATCTATAACTATACATATCCAAGCTTGCTGCTTCCGCAGGATAAATACCAGTTTTATAGTTACCTATAAGTTTATCCCCTGCTCCTAATGTGAATAAATTTTCAGTATGCGCAGAGTATAAGGATATAACTCTTTCGCAGGGAGAATCCAGATTAATTTCATTGCCCTCATCATCAACAAAATTTATTGCTGCTTCATTATTATCACCTTCCTTTGCAGAGCCCTCACATCCTGTTGCAAATAGTGTGAATATCAATATTAATGCCATTATTATTGTTATTTTACTTCTCATATTATCCTCGCTTTTTTACCAATTGGGCTATGGGAAAAAACCATAGCCCTTTAGCAAATCTTATATAGTGTTATTATATTATTTACTCATCTTTGGGTCCATCTATAGCATCTTGAATATGTTCAACATAAACATCTTGAATTCCTTTATATTCACCTAGACCTTTAAGCACTGCTTCAACTTCGTAACCGGCCTTTTTGAACTGAGTTTTCCAGGAATCTTCTTCATCACCAGCCATATCGTTATTAGCATGATCACCAGCTACTATCATTAACGGAAGTAGTACTACATTATCTGCTCCTGATAATTCAACATCAGATATAATTTCTTCTATCATTGGATATCCTTCAACGGTTCCTACGAAATAGTTTCTTCCAACTTCGTGCTTTAAGTGTGAATCAAAACAAGCATACGTAGAATTTGCGAAATGATGAGTTCCATGTCCCATGAATACAAGAGCTGTACCATCTGTATTATATTCAGCTGTATCTTCTTTTATAATTTTTGCAACCTTTGCATAATCTTCATGGCTAGTTAATAAAGGTTCTCCTACTGATAGGTTTACAAAGTTAGCTTCATATTTCTCAACGGTCTCCATTAATTCATCATATTCTGCCCCATGCATTATATGAGTAGGTTGTATGATTAATGTACCTACGCCGTCATCAACTAGTCTATCCATGGCCTGTTCAACGTTATCAATTTCTAATCCGTCTCTATCAGACAACTTATCTATTATGAATTGTGAAGTAAATGCCCTTCTAACATCATAATCTGCTCCAAATGCTTCTCCCACTTTGACTTCAATTGCTTCAATAGTTTTTGCCCTAGTTTCATTGTAACTAGTACCAAAGCTTACTACCAAAATGGCCTTGCTATCTGCAGCCCCGATTTTAAGCTCTTCATCCGTTTCAGCATCTTTGCTTCCACATCCTGCAAAAGCAAAGATTAACATTGACATAGTTAATGCTAAAACAATAATTTTAACTAATTTTGAATTTTTCATGTTTTTCCTCCAATTATTATAATTTATCAATAATGAAAAAGCCTTTACCCTTAATGATATCAGCCTTTACTTTAAAAACCCGCTCAAAAAACTCTTCATCCATTACTTTTTCAGGTGCACCTATGGAGTCAATTTCTCCATAATTTATCGCAATTATCTCGTCACTGAATTTATAAGCAAAATTTAAATCATGATTTATTGCTAATACCGTCAAATTATCATTTTTTACCAAGTCCATAATCACATTATTTAAATGAATCTTTGCATTAACATCCATATCTGACATTGCTTCATCCATTAATAAGAGTTTTGGTCTTTGAACTAATGCCCTTGCAATGATAACCCTTTGTAGTTCTCCGCCGCTTATCTGTGTTGTTAATTTATTTGCAAATTGTAATGTATCTGTTTTTTGCATAATGTCTTTTACGAAAACGAGTTGCTCATCATTTATAGGTTCAAACCTATTTCTGTGGGGGTGAAGTCCCATAATTACAGTATCTATACAGCTAAAGGGAAATTCATTCTTTTCTTTTTGATGGATTACTGTAATTTCTCTAGCCTTCTCCGCAGTGGACATTTGATCTACGCATTTATCTTTATAGATAATATTCCCTTTATTTTTTTCATTAATTCCACATATCAACTTAATTAATGTTGATTTTCCGCTACCATTGGGACCTATTAGGGAAGTGAATTTACCCTCAATCAAATCTATATGTATATCTTTCAAAATAGGGTTATTACCATAACCAAATGATAAATCGCGAAGTTTCATTATACTCATTAGTTACTCCCTTCTCTAGTAATAAATACGTAGATAAAGAAAGGTCCTCCTATTAATGTTGTAAGAACACCCACAGGCACTTCACTTACAAACATTAATCTAGTTACGTTATCGGCCAAAAGAAGAATTATTCCTCCCAATGTCATGCACAACGGTATTAGCATTCTATTATCCGAAGTTAACCAATATCTAAGAAGGTGAGGAATTACCAATCCTACAAAACCAATAATTCCACTTACTGATACACAAGCAGCAGTAATAACTGAACCTGTTATTAAATAAATCAACCTAATTCTCCTAGTATTAACACCCAAGGTTTTAGCATTGCTTTCTCCTGCAGTCATTATATTCAAATCATCAGCAAAGTAATATGCTATTAAACCCCCAATTATTACAACGGGCACAATTATATATACATCTACCCATGTTTTGGAAGCCAAACTTCCCATTAGCCAAAATACTATTGCTGCTACATTCTCACCTGCTGTCATTTTTATAAAGCTAATTCCTGCTGATAGCACAGACCCAATTATAATTCCAGATATTATTAAATTAGTACTATATATACCACCGCCTCTAGAGGCAACAAATATTACCAACAATAATGTTATAAAAGCAAAGACAAATGCAAATATAGTGACAGGTAAATATAAGGCAAACATAATATTTAGTAAAAGCGCCAAAGATGCTCCAAAAGCAGCTCCAGTAGACACACCCAAAGTATAAGGATCTGCCAAAGGATTCCTTAAGAGAGATTGAAACATAGCTCCTGCCATGGCAAGCCCTCCTCCAACGAAAGTCCCGCATATTATTCTAGGTAATCTTATATCCCAAACCACAGCAATTTCATTATCCTTATAAATAGAAATTATTTCTATTAAATTAAGCATTTTCCCTGTCAGTATCCTTTGAGTGCTAACAAAATCTATATCCATAGCCCCTTGGCCTGTGAAAAACACCATTAAAACTACACCAGTTATAAAAAGTACTATCCCAGTTATTATGCTTTTTCTTTTATTCTTTTTATATTCTTTAATCTGATTCATAAAATTAAAATAACGGTCTGTATAAACAGACCGTTTTCCTGTACGATTATTTTTTTACTGCAACAAAAACTACAGCACAGATAGCAAGACTAATTTCCCGTTAGTTACTACCATTATCAAGCAAGTCTCCTGGCTAACGAATTTAATCGCATACAGTGGCGGAACCGCGTGTCGTAAACAACTTCCTTATGTGAATTCTATGTTCACACTTGATAACTTATTAAATTTTATTCCTTAGCAAATATTACCACAGTACCTAATCCATGTCAATATGATTAATTTTGTTTTTGTAGTAGGATTTTGAGTTGTATAAAACAGAAACCGGATTATGTCCCGTAATTCTATCCTTAGTAAATAATACAGTAACCGGTTTTTTGCAATACCTAAAAAGCAATGTGTCATGACCTACACAAAGGCCCATCGCTACTACAAACTCAACATCTTGCTCGTTCATATAAATTGCCTGCATTATAGGGTTACAGTATGGCTCGTATTTGTCTGGATGAATTTTATCTTCTTCATTTAGACCTAACTCGGTTTTATCATAACTTCCCACTTTACACGAAGCACTTGAAACTTCAAAACCTTTATCCCTCAATATTTCAGCAAAAGCTCCGGCTTCTCTTAGTGTTCCTACACAAGAAACGATCCCAACTTTATTAACTTCCATATCTCTTAAAAAAATTATTGTTTCTTCAACTCTTGTTTTTTCGCAATAGTAATTCCCTTCAATACGTGAAGATGTTTCAAATATTTTTTTTGTTTCCTCATCACTTAAATACATATTTTTCACTTTTTGCTTTTTTTCTTGGGGTATTTCATCGGAAACACAAAACTCCGGATGTTTAACATCTGTATAATCACAAGCTTTGGTTCTGCAATCTACGCAACTTAAATCTTTCTTATTCATTAATCTTCTCCATTCTTAATAATTTATCTTTTAAAACAATCCCGCCACCATAACCAGTTAATTTTCCGTTCTTCCCCACTACTCTATGGCAAGGGACAATGAACGGAATAGGGTTCTTGTTGCAAGCTAATCCTACTGCCCTATAGGCTTTTGGATAATTTATATATTCTGCAATTTCCTTGTAACTTTTAGTTTTTCCATAAGGAATATTATTAATTGCATTCCATACTTTTAGCTGAAAATCAGTTCCTTTTAATATATGCGGTATATCGAATATTTTTCTCTTGCCACTAAAATATTCATTTAGCTGATTGTTTATTAGTTCACTAAAAACACATTTTTCCCC
>DATFJV010000086.1:0-2356 GCA_035268985.1 Anaerovoracaceae bacterium
TTTCTATTGGATAAAAATCATCATAAACAACGAATTTCATGTTATCCTCCATTTTCTATAAACTAAGTTAGATTATACAAGTTTCAACTCTCTAATTCAAGAAGTATATTGCTTTACATATTTAAGTATAGATAATATAATCCTGTCTTTGACAGTTGTATAATAATTAAATCGCTGTAACCTTTACCGATAAGAGGGAACAGCGATTTTTAATATTTCACGGAATATAGTAATTTATTCCCTTCCTTTGCTTTTTTTCTGGATTGTTCTCATTTGACGTTTTGTTATGAATTGAAAATCCGTTCTGAAATTACATGTTTCATGCAGATGATCTGTTATTTCTTTTCGCTCATATAAAGGCACAAAACCTTGATCTTCGATTGAAGCAAAATTCATAGCTTTTAAAGTATCCAAAATGGTTTCACAGGTATATTTGTAGTCAAGATTCTTCTCTAAATATCGATAAGTAATAAGCGAAAGAAAACATATAAGGAAATGTGCTTTGATTCTGTTTTCATTTTGCAGATAAATCGGCCTTGCTGAAAAATCAGTCTTCATAATGCGAAAACATTCTTCTATCTGCCATCTACCTTCACTAACTTTTAGGATTTCCGTAACATCATCATCTAGCAAATCAGTACATACTGCGTATAGACCGTCAAATTGAGCTTCAGCTTCAATTTTTTCTTTGTCAATATAGCTATAGATATCAGCTACTTCGCCATCTTCAGTAGCAGCTATTGAGCTGATGAATCTTGCAGGATCATTAGGGTTCTTTCTTGTTTTCTTAGTTTTGCCATTACTTATCATATTCATAGCACGCTCAATCTGTTTTTCGCGAAGAGTCTTTTGATACATAGCATATTTAGGTGAATAAGTTACAATAAGGCGTTGATGTAATTTCTTTGTGGTGTATGGTTCGTCTTTGTAGTAAAGCTGTTGGTCGTCTTCGGGAATTTTTGTGATATCCACCGGTCTATCATCTGAAACCCTTTTGAATCCATCTTTGCTTAAAGCCCAAGCTTTGTCTTCATTACGAAGTTTCTTTATGGATTGAGTTACAATATAGGCACGTTCTCCCATATGGTTGTATGAACGTATGTTTTCAGATGCCAATCCAGCATCGCTACAGTATATAAACTTTTGACAACCAAATTCACTTAGAACCTTTTTCTCTAAAGGTTTTAACGAAATTTGTTCATTTGCGTTTCCCGGGAAAGTAGAAAATGCAAGAGGGATACCATCGCCATCCATAAATAACCCCATTTGAATAATTGGATTAGGTTTATGCTCTTTGCTTTTTCCATATTTTTTTGAACCGGCTTCTTGTTCAATTTCAAAATAATAGTTAGTGCAATCATAGTAAAGGATTTTATCGTTTCTGCTTCCTAAAAAATGACTATTTTTGTAAACCTCCGCTTGAATAAAATCGCTTTCATTCCCTAGAATATCTAATGCTCGATAGATATCATGAAGTTCATAAGTAGGTTTTTCTAAGAACTCAGATGCAACCTTAAAAGTAGAACGTTTACTATTAGGCTCAAGTATCCTGGCATATATTAAATCTGAAAGGATTGCATTAATGTCATATTCAAACTTGTGCTTAGCTTTTAATTTCCTACAAGTCTTGTTTAACTGTAAATCATAGTAAATGTTTTGTAGGAAAAGATATCCGCCTCTATAAAAAGATTGTTTGTAGTAATCTAATTGTCTGTCTGCATGAAATGTTATTCTAATAGCTTTGTTTTCTTGCTCTTGCTTGTATTTTACGGTTTCAATTCTAGCTTCTTCCTTGGCCCATGCAACCACATCATCGTGAGTTGGCCCATGTTCTTCAAGTAAATCTGTTAGTGTTCCTAGTTTGCGAACAACAACAGAAGTGCTTTTACCTTTATCGTTCACATAGCTCTTAGATATATAAAACGACTCCGCATTCTTTGATTTAGATATAGTAACTTTCATAGAAATACCTCCCACATAACTATTATATCACACTTCAAACCAAATTACCACAAATTACTACTAAATAAAACAATTAATTTTGCGCAAAAAAATAGGCCCCATAAGGCTTACAATATGTTTTTGCTATATTAAACTGTCAAACTCCCGTGAACGGAATAGGGTTCTTGTTGCAAGCTAATCCTACTGCCCTATAGGCTTTTGGATAATTTATATATTCTGCAATTTCCTTGTAACTTTTAGTTTTTCCATAAGTAATATTATTAATTGCATTCCATACTTTTAGCTGAAAATCAGTTCCTTTTAATATATGCGGTATATCGAATATTTTTCTCTTGCCACTAAAATATTCATTTAGCTGATTGTTTATTAGTTCACTAAAAACACATTTTTCCCC
>DATFJV010000087.1:0-10539 GCA_035268985.1 Anaerovoracaceae bacterium
TGCATCGATATCTGCATTTAACATTGATAGCTTTGTTACAACTGGAGGACTTTATCCTGGAGGTTTTGCAGGTGTAACAATTTTGATTCAAAGAGTCGCTCAAATGTTTTTTCAAATATCTATACCTTATACGGCGATATACGTACCTATAAATATGATCCCTATATGGATAGGATTAAGATATATTGGCAAAAAGTTTACTTTTTATTCCCTCTATTTTATAGTGCTAACCAGTTTGCTGATTGATATATTGCCTATAATTAATGTAACTTATGATATTTTGCTTATCAGTATATTTGGAGGCATGTTGAATGGTATAGCCATAGGTCTTTGTTTGATTGTGGGAGCCAGTGGTGGAGGGACAGACTTTATATCGATATATATGTCCGAGAAGAAAGGTATAGATGTTTGGAACTACATATTATTCGCCAATGTAATTATTTTAATAATTGCAGGAATATTGTTTGGGATCGATAAGGCGATGTATTCTATACTGTTTCAATATGCAACAACTCAGCTTATACAGACATTATATAAAAGACAGCAAAAGCAAACTCTTTTCATTATAACTGACAAGCCAAATGAGGTTTATGAGAAGATAATTAATCTTACGAATCACGATGCCACTTTGTTCAAAGGACAGGGTTTATATAAAGGCAAGGAAAGAAACATGCTTTATTCGGTGGTTTCTTCTGAAGAATCGGACAGAGTTATAAACGCAATAAAAGAAACCGATGACAATGCATTTGTAAATATGGTTGAAACTAAGTATTTAGGTGGTAGGTTTTATAGAAAACCTAAGGAATAAAAAATTAAACCGAGGGTGCTTCCTCGGTTTTTAAATAACTAAGGCATTGAAATAAATTTTATTTATAGTATAATGTCATTTAAAGAACAAATGTTCACAAGGAAGGTTTAAATGGATTTTAAACTAGTATCTGATTATAAAATGATGGGAGATCAAACCGAGGCGGTAGAAAAGCTTTACTCGGGGTTTTTAGGTGGGAAGAAATATCAGACATTAATGGGGGTTACTGGTTCTGGTAAAACTTTTACCATGGCTAATGTGATATCTAAGCTTAATAAACCTACATTAATAATATCTCATAACAAAACATTAGCGGCACAGCTCCATGGAGAATTTAAAGAATATTTTCCAGAAAATGCTGTGGAATACTTTGTTTCATATTATGATTATTATCAGCCGGAAGCATATGTACCCACTACAGATACATATATAGAGAAAGATTCTGCTATAAATGCTGAAATAGAAAAATTAAGGCACTCAGCAACAGCTGCTCTTACAGAAAGAAAGGATGTGGTTATAGTTGCCAGTGTATCTAGCATTTACGGACTGGGTAGTCCTTTTGATTATGAGAATCAAATGCTTTCATTAAGACCAGGACAAGTAAAAGGAAGAACTGAAATACTCCATAAACTTGTGGATATTCAATATTCCAGGAATGATATTGATTTTCAAAGGGGTTCTTTTAGAGCAAGAGGAGACATCATTGACATATATCCAGCTGGTGGGGATAGCGCAGTTAGAATAGAATTGTTTGGTGATGAAGTGGAAAGTATTAAGGAAATCAATCCTGTTACAGGAGAAATTGTTGGTTTAAGAAACCATGTTTCCATTTATCCAGCCTCCCATTATGTGACTTCAAGGGAAAATATAGAAATTGCAAATAAGACAATTCGAGAGGAATTAAACGATAGATTAACGTGGTTTAAAGATAGAGGGAAACTCTTAGAGGCTCAAAGGCTTGAGCAAAGAACTAATTATGATCTAGAAATGCTTTCCGAAATTGGAACATGTAAAGGTATAGAAAATTATTCAAGACACTTAAACCTTTTGGAGCCAGGCACTAGGCCATATACTTTAGTTGACTATTTTCCCGATGATTTTCTGATAATCGTAGATGAGTCCCATGTAATGTTACCCCAGCTTAGAGCTATGTATGCAGGTGATAAATCTAGAAAGAGTTCTTTAGTAGAATATGGCTTTAGGCTTCCTTCAGCCCTTGATAATAGACCCCTTAAGTTCGATGAATTCGAAGGGCTTATAAATCAAATAATGTTTGTTAGTGCAACTCCAACTCAGTATGAAAAGGATAAATCTGGTGGTATTTCTGCTGAGCAAATAATAAGGCCCACGGGCTTATTAGATCCATTGATTGAAGTTAGGAAAACAGAAAATCAAATAGACGATTTGATTGGTGAATTAAATCGTGTGGCAGAAAGAAATGAAAGGGCACTAATCACAACACTTACTAAAAAAATGTCAGAAGAGCTAACAAAGTATTTAGAAGGTGTGGGTATTAAAGTAAGATATCTTCACTCTGATGTGGACACTTTAGAAAGATTGGAAATAGTTAGAGACCTAAGACGAGGTGAGTTTGATGTACTTGTTGGTATAAATCTATTAAGAGAAGGTTTAGATTTACCAGAGGTTGCATTGGTTGCTATTTTAGATGCTGATAAAGAAGGATTTTTAAGAACAGAGACTTCTCTTATACAAACCATAGGTAGATCCGCAAGAAATGAAAATGGCAAAGTTATTATGTATGGAGACAAAATTAGTAAAGCCATGAACTATGCCATAAACGAAACAAAAAGAAGAAGAAAAATTCAAAATAAATTCAATGAAAAAAACGATATAGTTCCAACAAGTATTAGAAAACCTATAAGAGCAGTAATAGAAGCTACTTCCATATTAGAAGATGATGGAATTAAGCCTTCGGAGATGACTAAGGGAGAACTTAAGAACTATATTAAAAAACTGGAAAAGGAAATGAAACAAGCTGCTAGCGATTGGCAGTTTGAAAGAGCTGCTGAGCTTAGAGATATAATAATGGAATGTAAAGCGAGGATATAGTGGAAAAAGATATTAAGATAAAAGGCGCCAAAGTACATAATTTGAAAAATATTGATTTAAATATACCAAGGGATGAGTTTGTTGTTTTAACGGGTCTTTCTGGTTCTGGGAAATCTTCTTTAGCTTTTGATACTATTTATGCAGAAGGACAGAGAAGATATATTGAAAGTTTATCTGCTTATGCAAGACAGTTTTTAGGGCAAATGGATAAGCCTGATGTGGAAAGCATAGAAGGGTTATCGCCTGCAATATCAATAGACCAGAAGACAACTAGCAAAAATCCAAGGTCAACCGTGGGGACTGTAACTGAAATCTATGACTATTTAAGACTTCTCTATGCTAGAGTTGGAATTCCTCACTGCCCAATATGTGGTATAGAAATTAAAAGCCAGACTGTTGATCAAATAGTGGATAATATTATAGGGGTTGAAGATGGCAGTAAAATAATGGTGCTAGCTCCAGTGGTAAGAAGCAGAAAAGGTGAACATCAGCAGTTATTTATAAGAATAAAAAAAGAAGGTTTTGTTAGAGTAAGAGTTGATGGAGAAATATATTTATTAGAAGAAGATGAAATAAAACTAGATAAAAATTTTAAACATACAATTGAAATAGTAGTTGATCGAATTGTAATTAAAGATGATATTGAAGGTAGATTATCGGAGTCGGTGGAACTGGCCATAGAACATGGTGATGGACTGGTAAATATTTTTAATATTGATAATGAAGAGGAAAAGCTGTATAGCACAAAATTGTCTTGCCCTGAGCATGGAGTAAGTTTAGCAGAACTTGAGCCAAGGACATTTTCCTTTAACAGCCCTTATGGAGCGTGTCCTAAGTGTATGGGACTTGGGTTTACGCAAAGAATACTGCCAGAAAATCTTATCAAAGATAAAGATATAAGCATATTAGGTGGTGCTTTAGGAAACATGTTTGGTCCGCTTGATGCTATGGGTTACTACAGGCAAATGCTCAGCGCACTCGCGGATTATCATAATACAAATTTAGATGTCCCATATAACAAACTGCCAAAGGATTTTTTAGATGATTTATTCTTTGGTACTGAAGATAGAAAAATTAAATATAAATATACTAGCAAAAATACTGGTGCTGTTTCCCATATGAATCATACCTTTGAAGGGATTGTTAATAGCTTAGAAAGAAGGTATAGGGAAACAGATTCTGAATATATAAAAGAAAAAATCGGAAAACTTATGGAACTTAAACCATGCCCAGAATGCTTGGGCAAAAGGCTAAAACCGGAAGTTCTTTCTGTAACAGTAGCAGATAAAAACATTTCCGAGATTACGGATTTGTCTATTAAGGACGCTGCCAGGGTTTTTAAAAATTTAAAATTAAGTGAAACTAAAATGGCTATAGCAAATGAAATAATCAAGGAAATAAATGAAAGGTTAAACTTTCTAGTAAACGTAGGTCTTGATTATCTAACTATGTCTAGAAGCAGTGGGACTTTAAGTGGAGGCGAAGCTCAAAGAATAAGGCTTGCTACTCAAATTGGTTCAAAATTCATGGGTGTTCTATATATACTGGATGAACCAAGTATAGGCCTTCATCAAAGGGATAATAATAAACTTTTAGGTACATTGAGAGAACTTACTAATATTGGGAATACTCTTTTAGTGGTTGAACATGACGAAGAGACTATAAGGGAAGCAGACCATATAGTTGATATTGGTCCTGGGGCCGGTATACATGGAGGAGAAGTTGTTGCCCAAGGTACCGCCAAAGAGATTATTAAAAACCCTAAATCAATAACAGGCAAATATCTTTCGGGAGAATATATGATAGATGTACCTAAAAATAGAAGAGAAGGTAAAGGTACTTCTTTAGTTATAAAAGGGGCAAAGGAAAACAACCTAAAAGATATAGATGCAGAATTTCCCTTGGGGAAATTTGTATGTGTAACTGGTGTATCTGGTTCAGGAAAGAGCAGTTTGGTAAATGAAATCCTATACAAAGGGACATCTATGATTACAAATAAAACGTTGGCAAAGCCTGGAAAACATGATGATATAATAGGCACTTTAAATATTGATAAAGTAATCGATATAAATCAATCTCCTATTGGGAAAACACCTAGATCAAATCCAGCCACTTATACTGGAATGTTTACTGCCATAAGAGATTTATTCGCATCGCTACCCGAAGCAAAGATAAAGGGTTTTGATAAAGGCAGGTTTAGCTTTAATGTTAAAGGTGGAAGATGCGAAGCATGTAAAGGAGATGGTATTCTTAAAATAGAAATGCATTTTTTACCAGATGTATATGTTCCCTGTGATGTTTGTAAAGGAAAAAGGTATAATAGGGAAACATTAGAAGTAAAATACAAGGGTAAAAACATATTTGATGTGCTAGATATGAGCATTACGGAGGGCTTGGAATTTTTCAAGAATCATCCGTCAATAATGAGACACTTGGAAACTTTGGACAACGTAGGCCTTGGATATATAAAGTTTGGTCAACCCTCCACAACTTTAAGCGGTGGGGAAGCTCAAAGAATCAAGCTAGCCACGGAACTTTCAAAAAGAAGTACTGGGAATACTTTGTATATTTTGGATGAACCAACTACAGGTCTTCACTTTGCAGATGTGGATAAGCTTCTAAATGTATTAGATAAACTTGTGGATGCAGGCAATACCGTAGTAGTTATAGAACATAATTTAGATGTTATAAAAAGGGCTGATTATATAATTGATTTGGGACCTGAAGGAGGAGATGGCGGTGGACTAATAGTAGCCACAGGAACGCCTGAAGAAATAATTAAATGTAAAGAATCATATACTGGCGAGTATTTAAAAAGGGTTATCAATTGATAACCCTTGAATTTATTTAGTATAGCTATTTATTAAGTCGTGCTTTATTTCCCATAATTTAGCTGACAAATCTACGTAATAAATTTGAGGATTTTCAAATCTGAGAGTTTCTCTCCATAAGGTTTCGATTTCTGAAGCACAATATGCCTTAATATCTTCAATATCAGGAGATTCATATATGCATTTCCCCTTATCAAAAATCTGGATTCTCAAGTTTTTAGCATGATAATTGGTAAGTTCCTTTTTCTTCCAAATGGCATTTGGATCAAATATGGTATAAGGTTTACTTTCGTCGATAACTTCGTCAAATAAAGTTATTACATCTCCTAGCATTTTCTCGGTTTCTTTGCTATAGAATCTGTAAAGCTTTTTAAAACCAGGGTTAGTAATTTTTTCAACATTTTCAGAAAGCTTGATTTTAGGCATCATTTCACCATCCATATTAAGCCCAGATAGTTTATATACACCGCCAAATACAGGTTCCGACTTTGCTGTTATAAGTCTTTCGCCCACTCCAAAGGAATCAATCATGGCACCTTCTGAGATTACATCTCTAATAATATATTCGTCTAAAGAATTAGAAACCACTATATTACAATCATTTAGTCCTTCGTCATCTAGCATTTTTCTTGCTTTTTTAGTAAGATAAGCTATATCTCCGCTGTCAATTCTGATTCCCATTTTTTTAGGCTTCATTTCTTTAAACACTTTGATAGCTGCAGGAACCCCTGTTTTAAGTACATTATATGTGTCTACTAATAACACCGCGTTCGCTGGGTAGATTTTGGCATAGGCTTTAAATGCATCATATTCTGATGGGAACATTTGAACCCAACTATGAGCCATTGTTCCAAGGGCTGATATTCCATAATCCCTATCAGCAATTGCGCAAGCTGTTCCAGCACAGCCTCCAATATATGCGGCTCTCGCTCCATATATGGCAGCAGAAGCGCCATGGGCTCTTCTAGTTCCAAATTCCATAACTGGTCGTCCTTTGGCAGCTCTTATAATTCTATTCGCTTTAGTAGCAATGAGACTTTGGTGGTTTATGGTAAGAAGAATCATTGTTTCTACTAATTGGGCTTGGATTACAGGTCCCTTAACAGTGATAATTGGTTCATGGGGGAAAATAGGTGTCCCTTCTGGAACTGCCCATACATCGCATGAGAACTCAAATTCCAAAAGAAATTGTAGAAAGTCTTCGTCAAAGTATCCTTTAGTTCTTAAATAATTTATATCTTCTTGGGTGAAACTAAGATTTTTAAAATAGTCAATAAGCTGTTCTACACCTGCCATAATAGCAAAGCCCCCGCCATCGGGAACTTTTCTAAAAAACATATCAAAGCAAGCTTCTTTGTCTCTCATTTCAGTTCTAAAATAACCATTAGCCATTGTGATTTCGTAGAAATCAGTGAGCATGGTTAAGTTTATTTTATTCATTTTAATTTACCTCCGGTGATTGTTAGAAAGTGATTACGTCAAGTATTCTTTCTAAAGTTGTATCCTTTCTAAAACTGTAAGTGCCTGCCTTAATATTCTCTGGGGTTCCACCAAAGCTTTTTACTGCATCGGAATACTGATTATAATCATCAAAAAAATTGGCAGATATGAGAGAATTAACCGCAGCATTAGCAGAACCGCCTTGTATTTTTACTGTAACATCTTCCGAAAGCTTACCATCAATAAATATTGATCCGGTCTCTACAGCAGGTTCTTCCTCAACGGGTTCATTTTCCTCTTCTGTCTCGGCTTCTTTTTCCGTTTCAGTGGGTTCTTCTTCAGTTTCATCAGGTGTTTCTTCTGGTACTTGGATTTCCTCAATAATAGTATCATTGTTACTGCTTTCCAACATCTTTTCAGGGTAATCTAAAATTATATCTAATCTCCAATAGATAAGAACAGCAGCAGCAGCTAGAATAATAACTGCTAATATAAGGTCATTAATGTTGTAAAAAAAGTTTTTTATGTGTTTCATTATTATGTCTCCTTATCATTCATATGATAACATACTTTCCTTGATATCTCAATTAAAATATGTTTAACTTAGGGGTCTAGATATTGTAATAAATGGGGTATTGTGTTAAAATAAATTGCATATTATGGAGGTGTGATTTGAAGGAAATATTGATTGGTGTAAATGAGAGTGACCAAAGATTGGATAGATTCTTAAAAAAATATTTAAGGAACGCTCCTTTAAGTTATATATATAAGCTCATAAGAAAAGATGTGAAGGTTAATGGTAAAAGGCAAAAAGAAGATTACGTTTTGCTTGAAGGTGACCTTCTAAAGCTTTATATTTCAGATGATGAAATTAAAAAGCTTACATTTAAAAGTAAAAGGCAGAAAGCCAAGAAACAATTTAACGTTATATATGAAGATGATAATATACTAATCGTGGATAAGCCCTTTGGTCTCTTAACTCATGGCGATCAAAATGAAAAGAAAAATCATTTAGCAAATCAGGTTATTGATTACCTTATTGGAAAAGGAGATTATATTCCAGGAATGGAAAAAAGCTTTACGCCTGCGCCTGCTAATAGGTTGGACAGAAATACTACGGGTCTAGTACTTTTTGGGAAAAATGCGATGGCTTTAAAAGAACTAAATAAATTGATAAGGGAAAGAGACTCTATAGATAAATATTATCTGACAATAATAAAGGGAAAAATTGAAAAAGAAACAATATTAGAATCGAAAATGTTAAAGGATGAAGATAAAAATCAGATTAGGGTATTGCCCTTGGATTCAAAAGAAGGTAAATCCATGGAGACAATTATTTATCCTATGGAGAAACTAAAGGGGTTTACCTTAGTAAAAGTAAAGATAGTTACGGGCAGAACTCATCAAATCAGAGCCCATTTAAGTAGTATTGGACATCCTATAATTGGCGATACTAAATACGGAGAAGGAAGAATTAATAGGAAATTCAAGGATGTAGGGCTTGAAACTCAGTTGTTGCATAGTTATATACTTGAATTTAAAGATACTAGTGATTCGTTGGACTATTTAAAGGGTAAGAGCTTTAAGGCACCTATACCAAGGGATTTTGAAAAAGTATTAAGGAGTATAGATGGAAGATAATTCGACAGAAAAATATACGGGTAATAAAGTGAAAAAATCTAGCTCTTTGAAAGAATGGATAAAAGATATTTTAATAGCGCTAGTAATAGCAATTATTGTATTACAATTCATTAAACCGACCATAGTAAAAGAAAGTTCAATGGAGCCTACACTTTATGAAAACAATTACATCTTATTAAATAGACAAGCATACGCGTTTGATGAACCTAATAGGGGGGATATAATAGTCTTTAAAAGCGAAATATTAGATAAAAACGGTAATAAGAAATGGCTGATCAAAAGGATTGTTGGAATACCAGGTGATGTTATTACCATAGCTAACGGTAAGGTACAGATTAATGGTAAACTGTTTGAGGAAGATTATCTAAAAGACGGAGTTACAGATGGAGAATTAATTGGTTATGAAGTTCCCAGTGATGAATACTTTGTAATGGGTGATAATAGGCTTGTTAGTTTAGATAGCAGATATGATGAAGTTGGCACAGTAGAAAAAGATAGAATTACAGGGAAGGCGTTTTTTAGGCTTTATCCTGTGGGCGAATTCGGAGTGATATAAAGATATGGCAAAAGGAAACAAAAAAATAATTGTTAATAATAAGAAGGCTAGGCATGACTATTTTATAGAGGACACATTTGAAGCGGGTTTAGTACTGACGGGTACTGAAATTAAATCCATAAGAAACGGCAAGGTTAGTATCAAAGAAAGCTATGCTAGAATTGAAAAGGGAGAACTTCTCATATATGGAATGCATATAAGTCCATATGAGCAAGGTAATATTTTTAATGTGGATCCATTAAGACCTAGAAAATTATTGTTACATAAAAAAGAGATTAATAAAATAATGGGGCAGATTAAATTAAATGGATTGACGCTAATTCCGCTTAATATATACATAAATGAAAACGGAATAGCCAAGATGGAGCTAGCTTTAGCGAGAGGCAAAAAATTATACGATAAAAGAGAAACCTTGGCCAAGAAGGATTCTGACAGAAAGATGGAAAGGGCTATGAAAAAAAATATTTAATTTCATTAAATATCCACAATAATAATATTGACATTACTTAATGTAATGCTAAAATGAATGTATAAGAACACTTGTTTTTAACTTCTGGGGATGTAATGGTTTCGACAGGGGTGTTGAAGTGGGATAAGCGAGCCGTAGTGCCAAGTCTACGTTAAAAGTGGTCGTTAAATATAAACGCTAAAAATAATAACAATTTCGCATTAGCTGCGTAGTCAGCTCGCGCGTCTACTGTAATTAACCTGCAGCTTACAGCTTAGACGTCAAACATGCAGGAAAACCTTGCAAGATTTCTCGGTATTGTAAGGGAACAACGAGATAGCAGATTCCTTAGCTTGCTAATAGGCGATTGAATTTGCGAAATATAAATTGTTAGCTTCGCTCGAAGAAAGTCTCATGAATGTGCTTTTGGACGTGGGTTCGACTCCCACCATTTCCACCACAATGAACCTTGTAATTGCAACGATTACAGGGTTTTTAGGTTCTTTGTCAAATGGTGTTGGTGAAGAAAAAAAGAACTAGTTTCATAACCCAGGTAGCGAATTATGCTACCTGATATTTTGTTATTGGTTTAATTAGATTCCTAGATATTAATATTCTATTTCTAAAGTGAAAAAAGCTTTTGTATCCAAAGGCAATTCTCTTAATAACTTTTATGTAGTTGTTTAAACCTTCAATTGTACCGTTAGAATATTCATATTTAAGAGCATTTTCTACATAGCCCATG
>DATFJV010000088.1:0-6382 GCA_035268985.1 Anaerovoracaceae bacterium
ACAATTATCTGTGCCTAACTTTTCTTCAAAGCTCTTGTAAAAGTTTTCAATTATTTCTTTTCTTCTATCCTTTTCTACAGATTTATCTCCTGTAAACATAATTCCTAAGGCTGCTACTGCTCCAGTCAAAGCTCCGCATACGCTTTCTACAGCCATTCCTCCTCCAAAGGCGGACAAGGTTTTAAGGGCATCTTCGCTAAGCTTAAGATCGTATTCATCGTTAGCGCCATATATCATTGATTCTGCACAGTTGAGGTCGTTTTCTTCTGAATAGTATTTCATTACTTTATCTGTTAGCATAAGTTTCTCCTCTCTTTTCTTATGATTTCATTAGACTCATTATATCAAGTGAATTTCTTTTCATCAATTAATATATTATTATCTTTTTGTACCATAAAACCGCTCACTAGGAGCGGTTTTATTTAATATATCCAGAGTCACCCTCTGTTTTAACTATTTTTTTACCAGTGCCCATATTAATTCACATTCTTCATCTGAATCATTGTATGAATAATGAAGTTCACCTGCCGGTATAAAACCAGCTGAACTACTTGATACTTCATATTCTTTTTCATCTATTACTATTTTTGATTTTCCTTTAATTATAAAAGAGTACTCATCTTCTTCATGTGATGTGTAACCTTCTTCTGGTATTCTAGCTCCCGGTTTAAAAACTGCATATCCAAATTCTACTTTGTCGTTTGATGTGTTTGAATTATCAAATAGAGTTGTCAAATCGGCCTTTGAAATACTTTTTTTTGGTTTTATATATTTCTTTTCTATCACTTTTTTACCTCTCTAAAATTCTTTTCTTAATTTTGGGTCTAATAAATCTCTAATTCCATCTCCTATAAAGTTAGCTCCTATAGCCATGGTTAATATTGCTAATCCTGGGAAAGTACATATCCACCACTGCATAAAGTTATCCATTCCATCAGAAACCATAGCACCCCATTCTGGAGTAGGCGGTGGTGTTCCTAGGCCTAAAAAACTAAGGGTTGAAAAGAATAATATCTGATTTCCTATATCAAGAGTAGCTAATACTATTACAGCACCAATTGAATTGGGTAATATTTCTTTTACCAGTATTCTAATGTTTGATGCTCCTAGTGCTCTAGATGCTTCTATGTAGTCGTTTTCCTTTATTGATATAACTACACTTCTCATAACCCTTGCATAGGTGGGCCAGGCAACTATGACTAATGCCAGTAAAGTATTATATAAACTCGGTCCCAATACTACTCCAATAACCATTGCTAGTACAAGAGCTGGAAAAGCCAAAACCATTTCTGCTAATCGCATCATAATATCATCAGTTACTCCACCTACATATCCTGCTATGCCTCCGTAAATGCTTCCTATGGTAGCTGCTAAGGTTACGGTAATCAAGCCTGCTGATACACTTAGTTTTGCTCCTACTAATACTCTACTTAGTATATCTCTTCCCAATCTGTCTGTTCCAAACCAATGTTCACTGCTTGGAGGTTTTAATCTATTGACAATATCTTGTCCTAAAGGGTCATAGGGCGCTATTTGATTTGCAAATATAGCGATCATTATCCAAATAAAACAGATAGTGACACCTACTGCAAAGAAGGTATTTGTCCTATAAATTTTTAGAAATTTTTTCATTTATCATACCTCACTCTCGGGTCAATAACACCATACATTATGTCTATGAGTATATTAATTATTGCATAGTTGGCAGCTATTAGGATTGATACTCCTATAATCATAGGAAAATCAAGCCCTTTTACAGACTGGTATGCCAATTGACCTATACCCGGCCAAGCAAAAATAGTTTCTACTAAAACCATTCCTCCTAATAAATTCCCAAATCCTACACCTATAACAGTTAGCACAGGAATAGCTGCATTTCCCATAGCATGTCTGTACATAAGGGGAGCTCTAGGAAGACCTTTTGCTTTTGCCGTCCTTATGTAGTCAGTAGATAAAGTTTCCAGCAAACTAGCTCTAGCCGTTCTTGTTATTAGTCCCATGGTAAAGGAAGCTAAAACAATAGATGGTAGTATTAGATGAGCTAAACTATCCGTCACTACTTCAAAATTTCCTGTTAGCAGTCCATCAAGTACATAAAGACCTGTAATATTTGTAGGTGGTGATATTCCAACGGATAACCTTCCAGTTCCCGGTGCCCAACCTAATTTGTAATAAAAAACATAAAGTACTAAAATTGCAGACCAAAAACTAGGTATTGATACCCCTGTAACTGATACTGCTCTGAGTGATTGGTCGGCTAGAGAATTTCTTTTAGTAGCTGATATTATTCCGAAAACAACTCCAAAAAAAGTCGCTAATATGATTGACATAGTTGCTAATTCAATGGTAGCTGGAAATTTAGTAATTAATTCCTGAACTACAGGCTTGCTGGTTCTTATAGACAACCCTAAATCTCCTACAAAAAGATTTTTCATATATAATCCATATTGTACTATCAGTGGTTTGTCCAGTCCCCATCTTGCTTTAAATGCTTCTACTATTTCTTCATTTGCTAAACTTCTAGGACTTAAATAAGCTGAAACACCATCTCCTGGAACCATCTTTGATAATATGAATACACATGTTGCTACACCAATCAAAAGCATTATTGTATATAATAATCTTTTAATAACAAATCTTAAAAAATCCAATTTTAGCTCTCCTAACTTTTGATTTCCAACTATTTTTATATAAAAGGAGAGAAAGATAATTCTCTCCTTTTATTATTGGTTTTATTCTTTTAAAGCAGTTAAATCTATTCTGTAAACATTTGAATATTCTACATTTTCAACATCTTTAGTTGATACTATATATTTTGGGTATTGAGCATACACTACAAATGGAGAATCTTCTGCTGTCATTTCCTGTACTTCTTCTAATAATCTAGCTCTTTCTTCAAGATCAGTTTCTCCTATAATCTCTCCGTGCATAGCCGCTAGTTCAGGATTCATATCTTCAGTCCACCCAGCTCTGTGACCTACAAATTGGCCAGGCAAAAATGATAGTTGGTTGTTTGGATCAAAGTAATCAGGTCCCCAGTACATAACTGTAAAGCCTAAAGTTCCATCTCTATACTCGTCACCATAACCGCCACCCCATTCTCTAGGAACTATATTAATATCTATTCCTATTTCTTGAAGATCTGCTTTTACTTTTTCTGCTATAAGTGTAAGAGGAATACCCTCAGGTGCTAAATCACTTACAGGAAAATCAATTTCAAATCCATCTGGATATGGGGATTGAGCAAGAAAATCTCTCGCTTTATCTAAATCTCTAATAGAAGCTGGGTCTAAAGGATCTAAAGCTCCTAAAAATCCGTACTGAATAAAGGAAACCGGCGTAACTGTTCCTTCACCTATAATGGCATGTAGTCCTTCGTAGTCTACAGCATATCTTATAGCTTTTTGAACGTATGGATCTGATACTTCTTCTCCTATTTCAGGGTCGTTATGCATTAATAAAAATCCCATAGTCATAGTTGAACTTGATATTACATTTACGCTTTCTGAATTAAGGCTTTGAATTTGGTCTGAACTTAAATTGAAAGCTATATCTATATCACCCTGCTGTACAGAAATAAGCTGGGAGTTTGCATCCGGCATATCTTGAACAATAATTTTATCGTAGTCAGGTTTTTCTCCCCAATAATTTTCATTTTTCACTAATATTAGTCTGTCGTCTGGTGTGAAACTTTCCATAATATATGGTCCAGAACCAGCAGATTGACTATTTAGATAAGTTTGGGCTGTGTCTGTTGATGCTGCATCTTCATTACTTACTCCACCTTCTTCTTTTACTATTTTACTGTCTAATACTGCATATGATGTAGAAGTAGTTTTAGATATGAAAGATGAGTCCGGTTTAGATAATGTAACTACTACAGTATCTTCATCAGGAGCTTCAACGCTTACTACTCCATTACCTTCTCCATCCACAAGCAAAGCAGTTGCATTTGATTGTAAATTGATAGCTCTTTCAAAACTGAACTTAACATCTTCTGCTGTAACATCGTTTCCGCTTGCAAATACAGCATCAGGATTAATAGTAAAGGTATATGTCAATCCATCTTCAGAAATTTCAGTGTTGCTAGCCAGTTGTGGTACTGGAAAGTCAGAGTCTGGTGTGATTTCATATAAGTTATCATAAGTTACACCAATTATCATTGGAGCATATAATTCATATGCATAACCTGGATCAAATGTAAAATAATCAGGTTCCAATGCAATTACAAGTGTTTTCTCTTCATCTTCTGTACCTTCTTCTCCTTCTGTACCTTCTTCACCTTCAGCTGGTTCTTCTTCACCTTCTGCTGGCTCTTCTGGTTCTTCTCCTCCTTGGCTACATCCTGCTAATACTAAGGTAAACACTAGCATTAATGCTAATAATAATGTAATTTGTTTCTTCATAATAAATTCCTCCCTGGTTTAATTTTATTTTACTAAATGACATGCTACAAAGTGATCTTTGCTGTACTCTTTTAGTTCAGGTGACTGTACTTTACATACATCCATGGCAAAAGGACATCTTGTATGAAACTTACATCCTTTTGGAGCATTAGCAGGATTTGGTACATCTCCTTTTAATACCATTTTGCTTTCTTTCTTTAAATCTCCCACCTTAGGAATAGATGCTAATAATGATTTGGTATATGGATGCATAGCAGATTCATAAAGTTGAGAATAGGTTGCTATTTCTACTATTTTTCCTAAATACATTACCGCCACTCTATCACTAATTTGATATACAACATTTAAATTATGTGAAATAAATAAGTATGTTAGATTGAATTGTTTCTGCAAATCCTTCATTAAGTTTATAACCTGAGCCTGTACTGAAACATCCAAGGCCGATACCGCTTCATCGCATACTATAAATTTAGGATTTAGAGCTAAGGCTCTTGCTATTCCAACTCTTTGTTTCTGCCCTCCTGATAATTCATGGGGGTATCTTTTCTTATGGTAAGCATCCAAACCTACCACATTAAGAAGTTCATTTACTTTTTTATCTCGACCTTTTTTGTCCTGGGTTTTATGAATAATCATAGGTTCTTCAATTATTTCATTTATTCGTTTTCTAGGATTTAAGGAAGCAGATGGGTCTTGAAATATTATTTGCATTTTTTTACGTGCTTCTTTCATTTCTTTTTTTGATATTAAATTAAGATTAATATCATCAAATATTATTTCTCCTTCTGTTGGTTTTATCAAATGTAGAATAGTCCTTCCTAAAGTACTTTTTCCACACCCACTTTCTCCTACAAGACCTAAGGTTTCTCTTTTGTATATATTGAAGGTTACATCATCAACAGCTTTAAGCGAAGTAAAGGGATTTGCCTTAGTTTTTTTCAATTTGAAATTTTTATCAAGGTTTCTTACACTGACAAGTACATCTCTATTCATTTCATTACCTTCCTATTAACTTATCTATACAACCAGCATCTTACAAAATGATTTTCTTGGACTTCAATTAATTCAGGTTTTTCTTTTTTGCATATTTCCTTAGCAAATTCACATCTTGGATAAAAGCTGCATCCTTCTATTTTTTCCGTTGGGTTTGGTACCATTCCTTTTATTTCTTGCAATCTATATTTTTCTTTAGTTATTTTAGGAATAGAATTTATAAGTCCCTTAGTATAAGGATGGAAAGAATTTTCAAATAACTCTTTAGTTGCTGCTTGTTCTAAAACATGACCTGTATACATTACTATTACTTTGTCACATACTTCGGATACAACTCCGAGGTCGTGGGTTATTAGTATTATAGATGTATCGTGATCGTCACATAGTTTATTCATTAGATTTAATATTTGAGCTTGAATTGTAACATCTAATGCTGTAGTTGGTTCGTCTGCTATTAATATCTCAGGTTCACAAGCTAATGCCATTGCAATCATAACTCTCTGCTTCATTCCACCAGAAAGCTGATGTGGATATCTTTTTGCGTTATTTTTTGGATCGGGTATTCCTACGCTTTCTAAAAGCTGTACTGCTCTAGATAGAGCATTTTTTTTATTCATTCCTTTATGAAGCATTAAAGATTCTGCTATTTGAAATCCACAGGTCAATATAGGATTTAACGAGGTCATAGGTTCTTGGAATATCATTGATATTTCATTGCCTCTGATTTTTCTAATTTGGGAATTAGTCAATTTTACAATATCATTTCCCTTAAATAATATTTCTCCTTCTGTAATTTCTCCAGGAGGATTAGGTATAAGACCCATAATAGATAAGGAGGTTACACTTTTTCCGCTTCCACTCTCTCCTACAATACCTACTTTTTCTTTCTTTTTAATAGAAAAGTTCATGTTATTTATAGCTTTAACTATTCCCTCTTCTGATTTAAACTGTATTGTTAAGTTTTTTACTTCTAATAGGTTTTT
>DATFJV010000089.1:0-2243 GCA_035268985.1 Anaerovoracaceae bacterium
AACCTTTGTCTTTCCCTTTCCAAACCTTACATGGTCTAGAATACCTTCTACAAAGCATACAAATCCTTTAGCTCCCGCATCAACAACATCAGCTTCTTTAAGGACATCTAGTAAGTTTTTTGTATTGTCCAATACATTATAGGAATAATCTATAGAAGATTCCAATAAGTTTTCAAATTCATTATGTTTATGCTCATTTTTATTAAGGTAACCTGTCCATTCTTTCATTACAGTAAGTATCGTACCTTCTTTAGGCATAGAGATAGAGTCGTATGCATAAGTCACCGCCTTATGAAGACCATTTATAAATTCTTTTACAGATATATTCTTTTTATCTTTGTTTTCCAAGGACAACCCATACAAGTACTTTGCGAATATAGTTCCAGAATTACCAAAAGATGCATCTACTGCTGCTGAAGATATAGAATCCAATGTAACAGAAACATCTTCACTTTTTTTAGCATTTCTAATAATATGATTCATTGTATATGCAAGATTGCTTCCCGTATCTCCATCTGCTACAGGAAACACATTTATTTCATTTAATTGTTTTTCATTTTGTATTATTTTTTCTGCACCAGAAATAATAAAATCATAAATAACGTAGCCATTTAATTTGTAATTTTTCATCATTTGTCCCCCTGTCTACTTTATATACTTAATATATACCTTTTTTTTCGATAATTATTCTCACTATTAATGAATTAACGAAGAATTCTATTATAATCATATCATTTCATTAGAATATTTTTAACAAATATATTAATTTTTGATTAAAAAACATTTTTTTATTTATAAATATAACTTATTGTTATAAAATAAAAGTTAGAATAAATTAATTATACTTAGGAGTTAATATGGAATATTTCAAAAAAATTATTCAACCTTATAGAGGCTTACGAAGAGAGGTATATATACTTTTCATCTCAAGATTTGTAAATGCAATAGGAGCTTTAATCTTTCCATTTATGACTCTTATTTTAAGAGAAAAAATTGGTTTACCTGAATCCGAAGTAGGTTTGTTTACAGCTCTAGGGGGGTTGCTTTATGCACCTGCCAGTCTTTTAGGTGGTAATCTAGCTGACAAATTCGGAAGAAAAAAACTTCTTCTTATCTTTCAAACTTTAGGTATGTTCAGCTATGTAATTTGCTTTTTTATGGAAACTTCTATTGAAATGGTATATGTGCTGATAAGCGCCAGTGTATTTTTTGGTATTGCCGGTCCATCCCACGATGCTATGATTGGAGATATAACTTCTGAAAAGGATAGGGAAGGTGCTTATTCACTACTTTATTTAGGCTTTAATTTAGGATTTGGATTTGCTATGATATTTGCAGGTAGATTATTTGCACACCATCTGAATCTCATGTTCTTAATTGATGCCCTAACGGCTTTCATTGCATTAGGATTAATAGCAATTTTCATTAGAGAAACTTATGATCCATCAAAAAAAGAAGAAACCATAATTGATGGTAGTGAAAGAAGTGATATGGAAGCTGCTTTCGAAGGTTCAATTATCAAAGTCCTTTTCAGTAGACCTATTTTAATTTATTTTGCATTAGGTATTTTCGGATATAGATTTGTTTACAGTCAGTGGTCTTTTCTAATGCCCATGCATGCAACTTTCAATTTCGGAGTTGAGGAAGGTTCTCTTATTTACGGTTCTATAGGTTCCATAAATGCCTTTACCGTAGTGTTTTTTACCCCGGTTCTAACGAGTATGTTTACTAAATTTAGTAATTTAAGAAGAGTAGTATTCTCAGGATTTTTATTTGTTTTCGGATTTGGTATTTTAGGTTTTATATCATATAAATGGGTTTTTTATTTATCTGTTTTTATATTTACACTAGGAGAAATATTAGAAGCTATTTCTGTAATGCCTTTTATAATGAATCATACTCCATCTTCTCATAGAGGACGTATGAGTTCTGTACTTCCTATAATTATGGGGGCAGGTTTTACAATTGGACCTTTAGTAATGGGATATGTGCTGGAATATACCAGTTTTGAATTTTCATGGAGATTTGCAGCTGCAATTGTTTTAATTGCTACATTTGCAATGATATTCCTGGAATATAAGGACACAAAAAAATCCAAAGAAACATTAAAAGAAAGAGCATAAAATAATTAAAAGGAGTTAGGATTACCTAACTCCAAAATTTTATAATTCTTCGAACTCTTCTTTACCTACTCCACATAATGGGCACACCCAATCATCTGGAAGATCTTCAAATGAAGTTCC
>DATFJV010000090.1:0-14303 GCA_035268985.1 Anaerovoracaceae bacterium
AGATTAACCAGGAAGTATCAAGAAGAGCTGCTCTTATGCAGTTCATTGCCATTCTTGGTGGAGAGATTGAATATGATGGTTACAACATCAACATAAGAATTCATCGAGGAAGTAACACCTATAAACAGGTTATGGGTACAAAGAATGTCACAAATGTGGCTGTGTCCTATGACTCTAGAGAGAATGCCTCATCTTATGATATTTCGTTCTTTAAACTTTTGAATCTTGCTGTAGGTGATAATGTTCAGATTGTATTTACGCCTCTTGGAATTAATGTAAAAACCAGAATATTATCGCTTGAGTATAATCCGTTTTATAGATATAACATCAGAGTAGAAGTTGGAAATTATAGGCCCAGCATTTCTGATACATTTTACAGGTTGGAAAATTCCATTTCAAGCGTAGGAAGCTCGGTAAGTGATATTCAAACTCAGGTTGATGATTTAGGGGTGTCCTATACCATTGTTTCTGATATTGTGGTGGGTGAAAGCACCATTGATGTGACTTATGCTGTTGAAAATGGAGCGGCTGAGCAGTATCATGCTGAATACTCATATACAGTCGATGGTAGCGGAAGAATTACAAGTATTACACTCGATACTATTTTTTCAGAGCTTCTATTAAAAGAGGTTTCTCAGTTAACAGTAAATAGTACAAACTTTGAAATTATCTATGCGGATTTCACTGAAGCTACCTATAACTACACGACAGATGCAAGTGGCAGAATCACCAGCGTCACCAAGGCTTAAGAAGGAGGCTATTGGATGAGTTATGATAAGAATTTTAATAATGCATTAGCCATCTGGGCAGCTCTTGGGGGCAGAGGAGAGCTGGTCTTTGGTATTCCGACCCTTTCTTGGTCCAAGATGTATTACAGCGATTTTGGCTATACCCAGTATGGCGGTGAAACAAGGATTGATGTTTATGATAATGGTAATGCACAAATTGCGGTATACCAGGCCAAAACGCCTTATATGTCCTACTTTAACCATACGACAAATCAGTGGACCGTTGTTGATAGTCCTTACTGGGGTTATGGTGCTCCGGTCATATTATGGGCAGGAGATGGCGTGTTTCTTGCTAAGATTAGTGGGATGGCAAATATTATTGCATCCTTTGATGGCATCACTTGGCATAATGCTGGATATTGTGCCGGTGCCTATAATGCCATGACCTGCGGGGCCTATGACGTGAATCAAAGTAGTGGTGTAGTCAGTTGGTGGTACTATAAGTCACCGGTTTATTACAGCTTTGATTCTTTAACAGAAAGAACAGCCTGGACCTTGGTTGGTTCTGATGGAACTTCAGTTCCAATCTTTAAATACCTAACGACCCATAAAGGCTTATTTGTAGGTGTTGTCGGCGGAGATAAATCCATTGCAACTGCTAGTACGGCAAGTCCTGGATCATGGACAACGACCATTCCAGAAGATGTGAATGAGACAAGTTATATGTATATTCGATCAGTCAACGATGTGCTCTTTGTGTTGAAATATACCTATACAAATGTGGGTGGAGATTATACCTATTATGTGACCCTGTGCGTATTAAATGATACTGCGACTGTGCTGACAGAAACAAATCTTAGTAGAGTCGGTGATCTTGCAGATAATCATAATCCAAATCCACAGAATATTATATGGATGGAGGACTGGGGTAAATTTGCTCTCTTTTCAGAAGGAATGCTTTATGTTTCTGATGATGGCCTTACTTGGGAAGGAGTAGCTCAACCAGGATTCACAGTGAGTCAGTACGATACATTTGGTGGAGCAATTTATGTTCCGGGAGATGGTTTCTATGTGAAAGCCAGTGGCTATGTGTATCATGCACCTTATTAAAACCTAGGGAATACAAATTTGAAATTCAAGACGTTTATGACTAACTATCATGGGCGTCTTTTTTATATACAAACTGAAATGAAAGTGAGGAAAATATAATGAAAGAAATATGGAATGTTGTACAAATGGTTTTTGCAGCAATAGGTGGATGGCTGGGTTATTTTTTGGGAGGTTACGATGGGTTTTTATATGCATTGATTGCCTTTGTGGTAATTGATTATCTGCTAGGCGTCATGTGCGCAGTAATTGAAAAGCACCTATCCAGTGATATTGGCGCTCAAGGTATTTTTAAGAAGGTTGTTATTTTTTCATTAGTCGGTGTGGCACATATCATTGATCAGAATATTATCGGAGATGGCAGTGCTATCAGGACCGCAGTGATTTTCTTTTATCTATCTAATGAAGGGATTAGCATTGTCGAAAATGCGACAAGACTAGGACTTCCTATTCCAGAGAAGCTTCGAGATATTTTGGAGCAATTAAAGGATGGAGGAGATAAGGATGGTAATAGATAAAAAACTGTTACATCGATTAAATTCGACATAAATCAATAAAAAAACTAGTAATTCAATCTTAAAAATATCAAACTTGAGAAAATATCTCAAGTTAAGTTGTAAAACTTCTTTCTTTAGGGTATAATAAACTACAAAAGAAATCCTTAAAGAGGAGGTTTTACAATGTTAATTGATTATAGATTTTCAAATTTTAGATCGTTTAAGGAAGAGACCAGCTTATCTATGATAGCAGGTAGACAAACGACATTGAATAATAACTTGATAAGAGAATACGGTTTAAGAGTTGTACCATCAGCGGTTATTTATGGGGCAAATGCAAGTGGGAAATCAAGTATTATTATGTCTTTAGCAGTTATGAAAGATATTGTTCTTTCCGGATCTCTTGAGGCTAGTTTTCCAAATTTAAAAAATTTAGAACTTTATCCATTTGCCTATCAGGAGTCGGAGAAACCGATGAAATTTGAAATTGACTTTATTTATGGTGGCAGAAGATTGCAGTTTGGTTTTGAAATTGAGGTAAGGCCTTTTAAAAAAGAAAGCAGGAAAATAGTTTCAGAAATTCTATTCTATATAGATAAATCTGAGCAGAAGACGCTCATTTATTCAAGAGATAGGGAAAAAATCCAGATTAACAAAGAGAAAAAAGCTTTATCACTCATTGAATTTGATGAGAAACTATTAAAACAATTTGAAAAGAAAATTAATCAGAATATGGATGAAACAGAGTTGTTTCTATCAAGAGCCTTTAAAAGTACAATTAGTAATGAACTAGCTGATTTGGTTATCGATTTCTTTAAAGAAGGTCTTGTAGTTGTCAGTGATTTTACATTAAAGAAAACAAACTTGATATTCTCTTTGGAAGATAGTTCGAAGAAGGATATCCTTGCTTGGAATAATATCATTGATGGATTTGTTAAAAATGCAGATTTTGGCCCTCAAGAAATCGCTTTTAGATCGAATAAATCAGAAAATAAAGAGTCATCTAATATGGAGCTTGTGTCAATTTATAAGTATCATGATCAGAATATTGTTATACCTGCAGAACTTATGGAGTCAAGAGGAATGCTGAAGTTAGTAGATTTTGCGATTCCATTTGAAAAACTTTTTAAGTCAGGTGGCGTTTTCGTATTGGACGAGTTTGATGCAGCTATTCATCCGGAGATTATTAAGGGAATACTTGCGCTTTTTAATGACAGTGATCTAAATGAAGCTGGTGCTCAATTAGTCTTTACAACACATAATCCAATCTATTTGAATAACAAGATATTCAGAAGAGATCAAATAAGATTTGTTGAAAAGGATACAGATTCATACGAAAGTGTTATCTATTCTTTAGCCGATTTTGGTTCAGAAGAAGTTCGAAATGATCATAATTTTTTAATCAACTATTTTAAAGGGAACTATGGGGCTCTTCCTTTCATTGATTTTTCTAAACTGTTAAATCAGGGAAGTGGAGCGGAGTATCAAAATACAATTCGCTGAGAAAGGAAGATTTATTAGAGTTTATATCATAATTTACTTTGGTGACACCTTATTTAATAGGGTGTTTTTTTAATGCGCAAATTTGTGATTAATTGAAAGGAGAGCGATAGATATGAATATAAAAACAAACTTCATGACTAGGAATGATTGCTATACAGCTAACAGAAAGATTATACCTAAAGGTATTATGATTCATTCCACTGCAGCGCCTGGAGTGATGGCAGCTGATTGGTTTAGCAGATGGAATAAGTCCTATAGGGCCGGTGAAATCAATCGTCAGGCCTGTGTCCATGCCTTTATAGACTCAAATGAAATTTACCAGTACCTGCCCTGGAACCATAGAGGTTGGCATGCTGGAGGAGAAGCGAATAATACCCACATTGGTTTTGAGATTTGTGAGCCAGGTGGGTTTTCTTATTCTAATGGTTTTACAATGGTAGGCTACGACGCATGTGAAAATGAAACCTATTTTAGAAAGGCGTGGAATAATGCAGTACGCCTATGCGTGTATCTTTGCAGAGAATATAGCTTCACTGAGAAGGATATCATTTGCCATAGTGAAGGATATCAACTTGGTATAGCTAGTAATCATGCTGATGTGATGCACTGGTTTCCAAAGCATGGTGAAGATATGGATACCTTTAGAGAGGCAGTAAAAGCTGAACTTGAAACAGCTATTGAGCCTGAAGCTGAAGAATTTGAAGCCGGTAGTATTGTTGTGATTAAAGATGCATCAAGAACATACTATCCAGGTGGGCCAATAATTCCTTCTTGGGTTAAATGGAACTATCACATGATCACGCAAGATGAATCAGGTGGAAAACCTGTGATTAAAGGCGGCAAGGAATGTGTTCTTTTAGGTAAAACTATTCTGAAAAGCACCATGGATGAAAAGGCTGGTATTATGACGTGGGTTGATAAAGACAATCTTGAAATGGTCAGTGCTGGTGTGGAAATTGAACCTGAGAAGGAATCCGGTAAAAAATACTATCGGGTGCAAGTAGGAGCTTTTAGTGAACAGAAGAATGCAGAGACCCTAATGGCCCGTCTAAAGAAAGCAGGATTTGATGCTTTTGTGAAATATGATTAGAAGAAAAATTGCATAATTGGGCCGGTGTTATTCCTTTAGCATCGGCTTATTTTTATGCCTTTATATAGTATAAATTACTTGCTATATAAGTACTTCTGAGTGATATATACTATGACGCCGATACCCTGAAGCCTTGAATTATAGGTGTTTCAGGGTTTTATATTTTAAAGAGACGTTTGGATGGTCATCCGAAAAATAATCAAAGAATGGCTTACAAAGTGAAAGGAGGAAAAAGCATGGAAAGAAATATTTCAGAAAGAATAAAAGACATGAATAATCGAATTTTAAGTTATGGATCTGCAATGACTAGACCCAGTGATTGTTACGCAGGAAATTTGGCGGTTGATTGTAATAGATTAAGAGTTGCTTCATACTGCAGAGTTAGCACAGAAGAAGAACTTCAAGTAAATTCGTTGGATAATCAGATTGTTCATTACACCAACTATATCCGAACAAATCCTGAGTGGCAATTTGCCGGAGTTTTTTCAGACCTTGGCAAGTCAGGAACTAAGATGGAAAGCAGAAACGGATTCAATAAGATGATCCGCTACGCCAAGGCAGGAAAGATTGACTTAATTCTATGTAAATCCATATCAAGATTTGCTCGAAATGTGTTGGATACACTAAAAGTGATTAGAGAGTTAGGAGATAAAAATATCTATATCCTATTTGAAAAAGAGAACCTTTATACGGGTGATATTCAAAGTGAATTCATTCTCACGATGCTTGCAGCAACGGCTCAAGAGGAGAGTCGAAGTACATCAGAAAATATTACCTGGGCCACATCAAAACGCTTCGAGCAGGGAGAAGCAAGATTTGTCAGGATTCTGGGATATAAAAAAGTGAAGGGTAAACGGTGGGTGATAGACCAGAAAGAAGCAGCTGCAGTACGAGAAATCTTCAGACAGTATTTAGAAGGCAGAACACCTACGGAAATTGCAAATCACTTTATCAGAAATGGTTATGTGAAAGCTAATGGGCGAAATGACTGGACAAATATCGCTATCACATCAATCTTGAGGAATGAGAAATATGTAGGAGATGCTCTTTGCCAAAAGACATACACAGAAGATTATTTAACCCATAAGATAGTATTGAATGAAGGCCAGAAAAATAAATACTATATCAAGGATCACCATGAAGGTATTGTTGATAGAGAAACATTTAATAAAGTTCAAAATATGCTTAAGCCAAAAACTAAAGGGGTCAAACGTGGGCCAGCTAAACGATACGATTTTACTGGAAGAATTGTTTGCGGAGAGTGCGGTGCGAATTTCCATCGTTATAAGGGTAGAGGGCAGGTCACTTGGCGTTGCAGCAGCCACATGAAAAGCGCTAGGCTTTGTAAAATGGATGGGATTAAGGATGAAATGATACGAAAGGCTTTAAAGAAAGCATTTATAGAAAAGCATGTAATTGATCCTAAGTCTCCTGCGAAAAGACAAATCATAAGACTTGAAAAGAACCTTCTAAACACAGAAGTGTTAAGAGATGGTCAGCAGAATAGATTAAGGTTAGACTTGGAAAAAGCTCTTTTTGCAGAGAGTATGGCAGTCATTGAAAATAAAGATGTAACTGAAATGGAAAGAGAGAGAATAGCAATCGAAAAAACTATCTCCGAAAGAGAGCCTTGGTGGGCTATGGTTGATTCGGATGATCAATATAGAAAAGATGCCATAGCTGAATTAAATAAAATGAAGCAATCTACGAATCCCATCAATGGATTATATAAAAAATTAGATAGTACAAAATTCCTAAGAGCCTGGATGACGCGTATAGTTACGAAGTCATCTTTTTTATTTACCATTCTATGGGCCAACGGTGAAGAAACAGAAGTAGAAATAGATGAAGGAGGAGATCTTTAATGGAAATAGAAAGAGCACAAAGACTACCATCATCAAGAGTTAGAATAATACCTGCAAGAACAAGAACCTCAAGAAATGAGGAAAATTTTGATGGTCAAAAAAAGAAAATTGGAGTTTATGTTCGAGTATCAACAGATTCAGCAATGCAAGCAACCAGCTACGATATTCAGGTATCTTACTTTAAAGAATATGTAGAGAAAAATCCCAACTGGGAGCTTGTAGAGATTTTTGCTGACGAAGGTTTGTCAGGGACCTCTACAAAGAACCGTGTAGAGTTTAATAGAATGATTGAACGATGCAAAAATAAAGAAATCGATTATATCATTACCAAATCCATTAGTCGATTTGCTAGAAATACTCTTGACTGTTTACAATACATTAGAATGCTAAAGAGCTTAGGTATTGGAATATTTTTTCAAAAAGAAAATCTGGACACTTTGGATAGTAAGAGCGAGCTTTTTTTAACAATTTTATCATCTATGGCTCAGGAAGAGTCCAGATCCATTTCAGAAAATACAAAATGGGGTGTTCAGAAAAGATTTCAACAGGGCAAAGCGCATATACCAACAACCTACTTTTTAGGATATGCAGAAGATGAAGATGGAAATATAATCATTGATGAAAAACAAGCATTAATTGTAAGGCGGGTATATAGGGAGCTACTTGAGGGTAAGGGGACTCCGACAATCGCCAAAGGTCTGATGAAAGACGGGATTAGAACTGCAAGAAATAAGAAAACCTGGACTTCGGATTCAGTTTACAAAATTCTTAAAAATGAAAAATATAAAGGCGATTGCCTAGCACAGAAGACAGTGACTGTTGATTTTTTGACCCACGAGCGTGTGAGAAATCACGAACATCAACCCCAATACTATATAAGAAATAATCACCCAGCTATCATTAGCGGTGAAGACTGGGAGAAGGTTCAAGAAGAACTGACAAGACGGAATAAAATGCTTAGAGATCCTGAAAATAAATACCGCATGACGTACAGTGGAGCAGCGCCTTTTTCGAATAAGCTATTTTGTGGAGAATGTGGAAGGCCTGTAACCAGAAGGAGACTTACCACTCACTATGGTCCTGATCGAATCCCGACAAAATTCACAGCTTGGCACTGCAGGGTTGCTTCTAAACGAGATCCTGATTATAAAGATTGTAACTGCAGTTATGTTTGGGAAGAAGAATTAGAAAAAGCCTTTATGAAACTGCTTTATGATATTAAGAACGACCAGGATTTTTTAATAAATGAAGTAGAGCTTGCCAAAGAAGATGTTTCTTTAACAGAAGAAGAAAAACGTAGATTAGATGAACTCGGGACCCAGATTGACAGAATTACAGATAAGATATCTGAAATGGCATCCAGATCAACAAGTTCTAATGAAACTATCTATGAAGCTACTATGCGGCATCTGATATATGAACAGGAAATACTTCAAATGGAATATGATGGGCTTAATGAGAATAAAAAAGAGGGAGAATACATTGAAGAAAATCTTAAGATTTTGATTGAAGCCTTGGAAAAAATATATGGGCCGGAAGAAGACTTTGATCCAGACATTTTAACTAAAGTCATAGAGAAGGGAATTGTCTATGATAAATGGCGGGTAGAGTTTCAATTCAAATGCGGTGTTTCATATGAAGTAAATGCTAGGAGAAGGCCGCAGAGGAATAAAAAGGCAAAATAGATAAATGTAAGGGAAAAAATAAAGAACATAAGAAAACTTAATATCACCATATCAATCCAGAACTTCTTTCATTCTAAAGATAGTACTTGCATTATCTTTGGACTAGAGTCATTAATATTACACCTGCAATAATAGCAGGTCAGCTCTAGAGAAAGGAGTTTTTATTGTGGAAAAAAAGACAATCGAGGTTATTTGGTCGACAGAAAATGATAAGCCAGTTAAACCAAAAGGTGAAAAAATAAGAGTTGCAGCTTATTGCAGAATTAGCAGGTTGAAAGATTGCAAGAAGTTAAACTCTCTTGAAAATCAATTGAAACATTATACACATAGTATCAGGGTGAATTCGAACTATAAACTAGTAGGATTATATTATGATCAGCAATTATCTGGTGCTACCATAACAGAACGTCCTGGGCTTAGACGACTTATCAGGCATTGTGAAGAAGGTATGGTTGAATTGATACTTACCAAAAGTGTATCTAGATTTTCAAGAAACTCCAAAGATTTGCTTGAATTAGTAGAATTTTTGGATGAGTTAGGTGTAACCGTAATATTTGAAAAGGAAAATATAAATACGGCCATTAGAAAAAACAAATTTTTTCTTACTGCTCTAGGGGCTGTTTATCAAGAAGAGATAAGAAGCACATCTGAAAGTGTAAGCTGGGGATACCAAAAACGAATATTAGAGGGAAATTTTAAATATCATAGACAATTTGGATACGAAGTGATAACTATCGATAATAAGCGAACAGTTGTTATTAATGAGCAAGAGGCTGACATAATCAGAGAAATATATGATTTGTATTTATCGGGGATGAAAATTAATGACATATGCGTAATGTTAACTAATAGAGGAGTGGAGTCGGTTACGGGGAAAACTGTGTGGCCTAACTCTACAATAAACAAATTACTAAAAAACCCAAGCTATGTAGGTGAAAAGAGGGCGAACCATAGACTGAGTAGTTTTGCTAAAAAAGTAGATTTCATGCGTGGGATTGAGAGAGATATTTATTTGATTGACGATGCTTACCCTAGAATAATTTCAAAAGATATTTTTGAAAAAGTACAAGCAAAATTATCAGAAAGTAGTCCAAGAAAATCTATAAGTGTAGCGGAGCCGCATACATGTTCAAAGAGAATATGGTGTGGATTATGTGATACAAAATATCACAAAAATAAAAAAGGGCGCAGGAATATTTGGGTATGCAATATTAAACATAAACAAGCTCGCCTTTGCGATTCTCCACGAATTGATGATTTAATTATTCTTTCAATGATGAAAAATGCATTTAAACTCAAGTATGATTTTTCAAACCCACAGCTTCTAAAAAACCTAAAAGATGAATTGGAATGGGTAAATAAGAATGATCGTTTTGAATTTCATCGATTGAGTAACTTGACCCAGCTTCAAATTGCAAGAGAACGAGAAAAGCAAGCACAGAACAATAAAAGAATCGATGCGCATAATAATGTAAAAATCAAAGAAAAAGTTGTAATAGACTTCGAGAACTTAGCGAGTATGATTGAAGATGACCGGATTCTTAGAGTGCGGGCTATAGAAAAATTAAGCCTAGCAAAATCTGCAGAAGAGTTTTTTGATGAAACAGATATTGAAACTTTAAGGGCTTGGATTTTAGAACTAACAGTGTTTTCTTTGAAGGATTATAGGGTGCGATGGAATGACGATCAGATAATGGAAATTGGCGAATGTGATAAGAAAAAAACCGATATGAAAGAAAAAAGAAGAAACTTAATAGATGAAGAAATTAAGTTGAATTCAAGTAGGCATATTAATCAAAATATTGTAAACATTGAAGAAGATGAACACACTCAAATTTCCTTGACGAAAGAAGAGGGGGGAACCGATAGTATGCAAGCGGAAATAGTTGAATATAATCCAAGATTAAAGTTGGTTGAACGTATCAGAAAAGAAATTTCAAATGGCGAGGATAGCGTGGCAAACTATAAAAAACCTAAAAAACGAATTGCTGCATATGCAAGAGTAAGTACAGATGATCCAACCCAACTAGGATCATTAGAGGTCCAGATGGCTTACTATACATATTCAGTATTAAAGAACCCTGATTATCAATTGGTTCAAGTTTATTATGATGAAGGAATTTCAGGAAGAAAAACATCAAATAGGCCTGGATTCCAACAGATGATTGCCGATTGTAAAAAGGGAAAGATAGATAAAATAATTACAAAATCAATTTCTAGATTTTCACGGAATACAGTAGAGTGCCTTAAATACATAAGAGATTTAAGATATTCAGGCATTTCGATTCTATTTGAAAAAGAGGAAATTGATACAAGTGATATGGATAGCGAAACTCTCATTACAGTCCATAGTGCTTTGGCCCAGGAAGAATCTAGAAGTTTAGGAGAAAGTGTAGCATGGAGTAAACAGAAAACTGCGCAGAGGGGAGAATTCAAACAAAGCACTCTGCCATATGGTTATTTGTATAATAAATATGGAGTGTGGGTGATTGAAGGTCAGCGTGCGAGGGTGATTAGACGAATCTATGATTCTTATTTAGCAGGGAAAAGTGTTCGTCAAATAGCCGCAGAACTAACAAAAGATGGTGTGCCAACTGCAAGAAACGGTAAAAAATGGGCACAAACTACACTGTATAAAACGCTGAGAAATCCTGCTTATAAAGGAGATTTGTTATTTCAGAGTACGTATACAAAAGATACAATCCAGGGACTTCGTGTTGTTAATAATGGAGAGTATCCTATGTATTATATTGAGGATCATCACGATCCTATTATTGATAAGAAAACGTGGAAAAAAGTTGAAGAACTGATAGCAAATAATCAATTTAAAAGGGAAGGTTGGAAAGAAAAAACAAAGCATACGAGAGAAGAATTTTTTAAGGTTTTTGTTTGTGGCAATTGTGGTGGCTTAATCTCACATCAAGGAAGAAGTAATAAAGTAGATTATTGGAGATGTGTAAATTCAATGAAGAGTAAAGAAATAAAAATATGTAATGCAGGTAGTTTACGACAGAAAAATATTGAACACACTTTTATGGCGATGCTGTTGGAAATGAAGAATTCAAAGAAGTTATCACAACAGGTAAACGCAGCAATAGATGATATTAACTTAAAACCTTATGAGGAAGAAGAACTTGAGCATCTTGAAGCAGAAATAGAAACTCATTATCAAGCTCTTTATAATACAGTAGAAGATGGAAAAAAACATGGTGAAGATACCGAGGCGATTAAAACGGTTACTGATAAAATCATGAAGCTCCATGATCGAATTAGAAATTTTGAAGATAGGATTGAACAAGTGAAGGATATCAAAGAAGAGATGAAATGGCTGAGAAAAGAGCTGTTAGTACTAGAGCCATTCAATCCCAAGAAAGAGAGAATACCATTTAGAGGAGATATTTTCACTAGGCTGATAAAGTCTGGAACTTTTCTGATCGATGGTGTAATAGAATATAAACTGAGTATTGGAGTGAGCTGGACCGTAAGAGATAATCGCAAACAGTATTGGAAGCTTCCGATGAAAACAAAATAGATGTAAAAATGGAACCCACTGAGTCGCCTGATAGAAGTAATCAAGCTACTTGGTGGGTTTCTTTTTTATACCAAGAAAAAAATAAAAAGGTCATTTGGTCCAATTGGTTTTTTAAAAATGGAACGATTTTCTTTACTTCTGAAGAATAACGTGCTAAAATTAAAAAAAGATGAATAGCACTCAAATAAAGTGGTTATAATAATTTTAAAAATGGAACGCTATTCTTCAAATATGAAGAAAATCATGCAAAAACTAAAAAAGAGAGGTGAGATAAATGGATGTGTTGGCTGAACTGGCGAAGTATCCAGTTTTTACAATCGATGATGTAAAGAAGCTTGCAGGTAATGAGAAGACAGCGTATACTCAGCTAGATCGTTTGATAAAAAAAGACCTCGTTAGGAAGGTTAGAAAGAATATTTATTCTGTGGTAAATCCTACAACAGGTCAGTTGGTTGCAACTCGTTATCAAATCGCTTGCGCCATAACAGATACTGCATATATCTCTCACCACAGTGCTTTTGAATATTATGGGCTGGCCAATCAAGTGTTCTATGAAGTGTATGTTTCATCTGAAAAAAGGTTCAACCACTTTGAATATGATCATGTAACTTATAAATATGTTGCATCTAGAATGAGTGAGGGTATTGTTGAAGCGAAGAACACCACCGGGGTTAAAATAACTGATCTGGAACGGACAGTTGTTGACAGCATAAGGGATTTCAATAAAATAGGTGGGTTTGAGGAACTGTTGAACTGCCTTGAAGGTGTCCACTACTTGGATGAAAAGAAGCTTATAAGGTATCTTGATGTATACGATACTCAAGGCCTTTATCAAAGGGTAGGATTTCTCCTTGAACATTATCGAAAAGAGCTACAGTTATCAAAGGAGTTCATAGAATATTGCAAAGGTAAAATAGGAAAAAGCAGACGGTACCTTGTGGGTGAAGCAAAGGACGACAGCTTCTATAACAGTGAATGGGAACTGATGGTACCGGAAGGGTTATTTGAAATAACGGATCAAGGAGGCGATATACTTGTCTAATTACGATATTATATATTTAGGGAAAAAAGCTCAAGAACTCGGATTTGTAAGGGATACGTTAGAAAAGGTAACAAGGCTAGCGGATATTCTGGAATATTTAAATACAAATCCAATTCTAAAAGATAGTCTAGCGCTAAAAGGTGGGACAGCAATTAATCTTACAATTTTCAACTTGCCACGTCTTTCTGTAGATATAGATTTGGATTATTTAATTACCAACAGTAGAGAAGACATGCTTGAAAGTAGGGAGAGTATTAATAAAATTATTGATCGCTATTTGGTGTCCCAAGGGTATTCAAAAAATCCTAAGACGAAGAATCCTCATAGTTTGGACTCATGGGTCTATGACTACATGGGAGCCAGCGGGAATAAGGATAATATCAAGATTGAAATTAATTACTCATTAAGGTCCCACGTTCTAGAAGCAGAAGAAAGACCGATTATAACTGAGCATTTTTCCAGTGAATATAAGGTAAAGTCTTTAGCTCCACTTGAGATATATGGAAGTAAGATGAATGCACTGTTAAGTAGAGCTGCAGCTAGGGATTTATATGATGCAAGAAATATGATTCACTATGGTCTTTTTGATGAATCGGAAGAAGAGATGCTGAGAAAGTGTGTTGTATTCTATGCAGCCATATCAGCGAGAGATAAAAACAGTATAAACAAGACTTTTGATACCAATGGGATTGATTTGATTACAAAGAGAAAAATTAAGACAAATCTCTATCCTGTCATTAAAACAAAAGATGATTTTGAATTAGAGTCGGCTAAGAAACTTGTTAAAGAGTACATTTCTGATTTAATGGTTTTGACAAAAGAAGAGAAGGAGTTTTTGGACAAGTTTGAAAGCGGAGAATACATTCCAGAGCTTTTATTTGAGGATAAGAAAATTTTAAAACGAATTAGAAATCATCCAATGGCATTATGGAAAACTAGATAATGCAAATGAAGCAACCCACATAGAGAGAATCTAGCTTCGGAACGATACCGAGGTTAGAGAGAATCTGAGTGGGTTGTTTTTTCATGTATATATATATAATAGAAGAAACTCATTTTTTAAAAACGTTAGAAGGTCATATAGAGAGAAATTTCAGCTCATCACATAGTGGTGGGCTTTTTTTTATTGTATTTTTCACATAAATAGTAAATTGCATACCTTAAAGAGGGAGTCTATAACATAGTCGGAGCAGTAAAACGCGAAATGTAAATGTACTAATTGAGCCTGAGTTATCCTTCTCGTATCATGGCGAC
>DATFJV010000091.1:0-47072 GCA_035268985.1 Anaerovoracaceae bacterium
ATACTTCTCTCATTTATAAGACCATGTGAAAAAAGAAGCTACTTCAATAGCGCTGCAATGAAACTTGTACAAGAATCTAGGGATATAGTTGTTGTATTAGATCAAAATTGTAGAATTATAAGGGTTAACAAGAAGTTTGAAGATATTTTAGGATACAATGAAGAAAAAGTTATTGGCGATAAGATTGCAAATTATATTAAGGTTTCTGATAACCCTGAGTACGAAGAACTGGAAAATAAACTGATACTTGGAGAAGTTTTTGATATAGATTTAGAAATAGAAAACTTAAATAAAGAATACAGATATGCTAATCTTGTTGGCATTCCCACATATTTCAGAGATAAATTTTTTGGTGCGGTTGTTTCAATAAGAGACAAAACAGTGGATGCTATTAAAGAAATACAAAAATCAAAAAGACTTGAAGAAGCACTTAAAAGCGCAGAAAGATATAGAAAAGAGAAGGATGAGTTTTATGCTAAAATGAGTCATGATATGAGAACACCGCTAAATGCTGTTATTTCATATAGTGACTTTGGTATAAATGAGTCTAAGAACGAGGTTACAGAAAAATATTTTCAGCAAATAAAAGAGAGCTCAGAACATTTGCTTGGTTTATTAAATGATGTTTTAGCATATAATAAAAATGATAGTGGGGATATAGTCTTAAATGAGAATCCAACTTCAAATAAAGAAATTGTGGAAAATGTATATAACGTAATTAAAGTTAGGGCGAATTTAAAGGATATCGAGGTGGAACTGAATCTTGATGAGAATATTTGGGATTGCCAAATGTTTGATGTACTAAGGATAAAGCAGATATATTTAAACGTATTAAATAATGCAATTAAGTACTCAAAACCTCAGGGTAAAATAATATGGAATCAAGAATATTTATATGATAAAAATAAAAAACCGTATTTTAAGAATGAAATAATTGATAATGGAATAGGTATAAGCAAAGAGTTTATGAAGAAAATGTTTGAACCCTACACAAGAGAAAACAATGACTTTGTTTTAAATAAAGAGGGAAGCGGTCTAGGTTTGGCTATTACTAAAAATTTGATTAATCTAGTAGGGGGAAATATAAATTGTGTTTCTGAAGTCGGTTTAGGCACAAAAATTATTGTTGTTATTCCAGCAAAAGAACTCGATGAGGAGAGATGCAAAAAAAAGAAAAAAGAGTTGAATTATTCTTTTACATGCAAAAGGGTTTTGGTTTTTGAAGATAATAATATTAACTATAAAATAGTTAAAAAAATATTAGAAGGTGTAGGAGCAAAAACTGAAAATGCGGGTGATGGAATGGTTGGAATCAGTATGTTAAAAGAAAACACCTATGATGCAATTTTAATGGATATTAGAATGCCTATAATGGACGGAATAGAGGCAACGATGGCCATCAGAGCCGTAGATAAAGAGATTCCTATAATTGGATTTAGCGCAAATGCGGATGATAACGATGTTAAGAAATCAATAAATCATGGGATGGATGCACACCTACGAAAGCCGGTGGAAAAAGAAGAACTGTATAATATCTTAGGCTATTTACTTGAGAATGGAAGGGCGCTTTAGGGCGCTTTTTTTAGATTCATTTTTTATTGACATATGTCAATAAAAATGTTATTCTAACCAAAGATGAATAAATTATAGACATATGTCAGAAAGGAGAAGCCGTGGGTAGACCAAGAAGATGCAGAAAAGTTTGTGCATTACCAGAAACAAAGGTATTTGGACCTTTGGAAAGAAAGCCTTTGTGTAAGGAACTAAATGATTATATAGTTTGCTATAGTAGTGCTCACCTTGTTAAGGAAAATGTGTCTTTAACAGTGGATGAATACGAAGTTATTAGGCTATTAGACTATATTGGTTTAAACCAAGAAGAATGTAGCAAATATATGGAAATATCTAGAACTACTGTAACTAGCATATATAATGAAGCAAGGGCGAAAATGGCTACTGCAATTATAGAAGGAAGAGAGCTGGTTATTAGCGGCGGAGACTATGAGATATGCGGTTTTAAAAAATATGTAGGAAAAGGGAAAGGAAGTAATAATATGATATTAGCATTACCAGTTGATGAAGCTAAAAAAGAAACTAGAATGGGCGGAACCTTTGGGAGAGCTTCATATTTTATGTTTTATAATATGGAAAATGAAGAATTTCGATTTGTAGAGAATATGGCAAAGGGAGCTGAAGGTGGTGCAGGAATTAAGGCTGCACAAACAATTATTGATAATGATGCAAAAGTAGTATTAACTGCGAATTGCGGAAATAATGCAATGGATGTTTTCGAAGGAAATGTTGAGGTATTAAAGGCAACTTTAGATACAGCCCTTGAAAACATTGAGGCATTTAGAAAAAATGAACTAAAAAAATTGACAGAAATTTCGCCAGGAAGACACGGTAAGTAACATGAATATAGCTGTACTAAGTGGAAAAGGCGGGACGGGGAAAACTTTTGTTTCTGTTAATTTAGCCTTGGCTTCAGAAAATGTATGTTATTTGGACACTGATGTAGAAGCGCCCAATGGAGATTTGTTTTTAAAGTCGAAAGCAGATGAAACTTTAGATTCTATAGTTATGCAACCGGAATTCGATGGTGACAAATGCACGGGATGCAGAGAATGCGTGGAATTTTGTAAATTTAATGCACTTGCTTTCATAAAAACACCTAAGCTATTCCCTGATATATGCCATAGCTGCGGAGGTTGTAGTCTTGTATGTAAATACGACGCTATAAAGGAAGTTCCTCATAAAAAAGGTGAGATTAAAATAGGATATAAAGATAAGATTAAGGTTGTAACAGGCTTATTAAATGAAGGTGAAGCATCGGGTGTTTCGGTAATCGAAGATGTTATTAAAAATAAAGAAGAAGGTTTAAATATCATCGATTGTCCACCGGGAAGTGCTTGCAGTGCTATGGCAGCCATAGAGCCTGCGGATTATTGCGTAATAGTAGCGGAACCAACGTCCTTTGGCCTTCATAATTTCAAGATGGTTGTGGAGTTGGCGGAAATCTTTGATAAAAAAATTGGTGTTGTAATAAATAAATGTGATAAAGACAAAGTGGATAATAATATAATAAAGAGCTTTTGTAATGAAAAAGGTCTTAAAATTTTAGATACTATAATTTATGACGAAGAACTGGCCAGTACCAATGCCCATGGAATAGCTGCTTTAGATAGTTCTGATAAATTAAAAATAATCTTTGATGATATGTTAGATAGTATTAAATTGGAGGTGGGCATATAATGAAATCACTTTTAATATTAAGTGGAAAAGGTGGTACTGGAAAGACAACAACTGCTGCATCATTCATCGGTTTTTCAAAGGCTAAAGCTTTTGCTGATTGTGATGTTGATGCGCCTAATCTTCATTTGCTTGAAGATTTTGGTAAAGGTCCTAAGGTAAAGGACTACAATGGATCTGACAAAGCACAAATAGATATTAATAAATGTATTGGATGTGGTAAATGCAAATCAAACTGCAGATTTAATGCAATTTATCCAGTTGAAACTGGATATCAAGTAAATCCGCTATTATGCGAAGGCTGCGGAGTATGTGAAATAGTATGTCCTGTAGAGGCTCCTAAGTTAAATAAAGACGTTTCGGGTCATCTAATGCTTTATAAAAATACTGAAAGAGTTTTTTCCTCAGCAGAGTTAAAGATGGGTAGAGGAAATTCAGGTAAGTTGGTTTCCGAAGTAAAAAATGAACTTAATTCCAATGTATATGAGGATAGTGAGGTTGCCATAATAGATGGATCTCCTGGAATAGGATGTCCAGTAATTGCATCAATCAGTGGAGTAGATTTAGTTCTCATTGTTACCGAGCCGACTATATCGGGGATGAGCGATATGAGGCGAATTATTGAAACTGCAAGGATATTTAAAGCTAAGATTGCAGTATGCGTTAACAAGTATACCATAAGCGAAGACATTACAAACGAAATAGAGGAATATTGTAAAAATGAATCCATTGATTTTGTAGGTAAAATACCTTATGATAATACAGTATCAGAATCAATAAATAAAGGTATTTCCATTTCTGAAATTGAATGCAAAGCAAAAGAAGAACTAAAAAAAACATATATAAAAACAATGAAGTGTTTATTAGATAATTAAACAAGGAAAGATGAGGTATGTATAATGGCAGAGAAAAATGTGGAAAACTGTGATAAAAATTGTTCCAATTGCAGTTCGAGCTGTAGTGAAAGAGATCCTAAATCATTAATAGAGAAGTTGCATGAGGGTTCAAATGTTAAAAGAGTAATAGGTGTAGTAAGTGGAAAAGGTGGAGTAGGAAAGTCTTTAGTTACTTCATTGTCTTCAGTATTATCTCAGAGAAGTGGATATAAAACGGCCGTTATGGATGCTGATATTACTGGTCCTTCTATCCCCAAAATGTTTGGTATATTGGAAAATGCAACAGGAGACAAAAGTGGTATATATCCTGTGACAACACATACAGGGCTTAAAGTTATGTCGCTAAATCTACTTACAGAAAATGAAACTGATCCCGTTGTTTGGAGAGGACCTATATTAGCAGGTACTGTAAAACAATTTTGGACCGATGTAATTTGGGGAGACGTTGATTTTATGTTCGTTGATATGCCTCCAGGTACTGGAGATGTCCCTTTGACGGTATTTCAATCATTACCTGTTGATGGAATCATCGTAGTAGCTTCACCTCAAGAACTAGTTTCTATGATAGTAGAGAAGGCATTAAATATGGCTAAAATGATGGATATTCCTGTTCTCGGGGTAGTGGAAAATATGAGCTACATAAAATGTCCAGATTGCGGTAAAGAAATTAAGCTATTTGGTGAGAGCCATATAGATAAAGTGGCAGAAGAAAAGGGATTAGATTTCTTGGGAAGAATTCCAATTGAACCAAATTTGGCACTTTTGTGTGATACTGGTAGTATAGAAGCATTTACTGGAGATTGGTTGAATAAAATAGTAGATATATTAAAAGATATGGAATAATTTAGCGGGGGAGAAAAATATGATAATAGCAGTAGCATGTGATGGTAGAAACGTATCAGAACACTTTGGTCATTGCCAAAGCTTTGTGTTGTGTGATAGTATGAAAGGTAAGATAGAAAGCACTAAAGTTTTAGGTAATCCAGGTCATAAACCGGGGTTTTTACCAAAATATTTAGCAGAAAATGGAGTTAAGGTTATAATTGCAGGAGGCATGGGTGGTGCAGCCGTGGATTTATTCAATTCCAGTGATATAGAAGTGATTTTAGGAGCAAAAGGTGATGCCATAGAAAATGTCACGGAATATATAGATGGAAAACTAGTTTCCACAGGTTCGATATGTCACCAACATGAGCATGCAGATGAATGTGGCGAATAAAATGAGTAATATCGATAATTTTTCTAGGGTTTTTTTCAAAATATATGATAAATATGTAACCCATGGGGATATAACTTACAGTGAGCTTAAAATACCCAAAATTGAATTTACTAATATTTGTATGAATGCGGATTATGTTTTTTCAGATGAAATTATCATAAGATTCTGTGAGAATTGTAAATTAGAAGGTGAAGAGCTTGAATCCATGATGAGTTTTGTAAAAGGTGGTAAATAGTATGAGTATGGAAGAGATTAAAACTATAAAAATGATTCCAGATAAACCTTATGAAACAAATTGTGATATTAATATTTATGATCAAGTCAATGGTAAAGATCGAAAACGCTGTGCGATAAAGATGGAATATAGTAAATATGATATCCAAGAACTTATTAAAGAAGGATACGACTACGAGGATGTTGTTAAATACTATGAAGGCTGGATATATAATACTGTGAGAAGATATCTTTGCTATGAATGGGAATGCAATGAAGGATATGATGAAGTAATAGAAATATTAAAAAACCATGTCAAAAAATATTTCAAATAAACTCAAATTATACTTGACTTTCATAACGAGTCAAGTATAATTTATGTGCCCGGGTTTACAAATACTAAACATTATACTTAGTATAACTCTTAGGAAGGTGAATATGGATATAGGTAGTAAATTAAAAGAAATTAGGGTTGAAAGAGGACTTACTCAAGAAGAACTTGCAGATAGAGCAGAACTATCTAAAGGTTTTATTTCTCAGGTTGAAAGGGATTTAACTTCTCCTTCAATAGCGACCCTTGAAGATATACTAATATGTTTAGGGACTGATATTAACGATTTTTTTTCGTATGAGACGGAATCTAAAGTAGTATTTAAAAAAGAAGACTACTTTGAAAAAATTGATAAGGATAAAGGTACGAAAATAGAATGGATAGTTCCTAATGCACAAAAGAATATTATGGAACCCATTAGATTATTTATAGAAGCCAATGGAACCACTCTTTTAGATAATCCCCATGAAGGTGAAGAATTTGGATATTTAATCAAAGGAGATCTGACAGTACATTTGGGGAATAAGAAATATGAGGTTTTTCAAGGGGAGTCCTTTTACTATATTTCTGATAAAAACCATTACATGAGTTCTAAGAAAGGGGCTGAGCTAATATGGGTTAGCGCGCCACCGAGTTTTTAATGGAGGGAAAGTTGAAAGAACTTATTAAACTAGAAAACATAACAAAAAGCTTTGATGATACAATTGTTTTAGATGACCTGAATCTTATTGTACATGAAAATGAATTTATTACATTGTTAGGCCCTTCTGGATGTGGAAAAACTACAATACTTAGAATAATAGGAGGCTTTGAATCTCCGGACATGGGCAGAGTATATTTTGAAGGAAAAGATGTGACAGAACTAAGTGCAAATAAAAGAAATCTCAATACTGTATTCCAAAAATATGCCTTATTTCCACATATGAATGTAAGGGAAAATATAGCCTTTGGACTTAGAATAGCAGGCAAAAGCGAAAAATATATTGAGGATAAAATCAAATACGCCCTAAAACTGGTTAATTTAAGCGGATATGAAAAAAGAAATATAGATAAATTAAGTGGAGGACAACAACAAAGAATAGCCATGGCAAGGGCTATAGTTAATGAACCGAAGGTATTGCTTTTAGATGAACCTTTAGGGGCCTTGGATTTAAAATTGCGTCAAGAAATGCAATATGAACTTATAAGATTAAAAAAGGAATTAGGAATAACCTTTATTTATGTTACCCATGATCAAGAAGAAGCATTAACTATGTCGGATAAAGTGATTGTTATGAACGATGGATATATCCAACAGATGGGAACTCCAGAAATAATATATAACGAACCAGAGAATGCTTTTGTAGCTGATTTTATAGGAGATAGCAATATAATTGATGGAATAATGATAAAAGACAGATTGGTTGTAATAAATGGCATCGAATTTCCTTGTGTAGACGAAGGTTTTGGAAATAACAAGAAAGTTGATGTTGTTATTAGACCAGAGGACTTATTGATAGGAAAATCAGGAGAAGGTAAAATAGAAGGGTTAGTTTTAAGTAGAGTGTTTATCGGTGTTCATTATGAGATGGTTGTTGAAGATACGGCAGGTTACCAATGGCTAGTTCAGTGCTATAAAAAGCACGATATTAACGAGAAAGTTTCATTGGACGTAATACCAAAAAATATACAGATCATGAACAAACCTACTTCTGCTGATGAGGAGGCATTGGAAGTTGATATATAAAAAATCATTGGCATCACCATTTATAGTGTGGATTATAGCGGGAACTATAATACCGATTTTATCAATTGCATATTATGGTTTGACTGATAGAAATGGTGCTTTTACTTATGAAAATATCTATGCAATATTTGATAAAATGCATTTACAAGCTCTTTGGCTTAGTATAGTTTTAGCTTTTATTAGTACAGTTATATGTTTTTTGATATCTTATCCTTTGGCTTTAATGTTAAGAAGTAGTAAGCTTGGGAAAAAAGGCTTGATGCTATTCATATTCATATTACCAATGTGGATGAACTTTTTACTAAGAACCATGGCATGGCAAGTGCTTTTGGAAAAAAATGGAGTTATTAATAGCATTTTAAGCACCATTGGCTTACCGCCGCAGGAGATAATCAATACTCCTGCTGCAATAGTGTTGGGGATGGTTTATGATTTTTTGCCTTTTATGATTTTACCAATATATAATGTGCTCTCTAAAATAGATGGCCAAATAATAGAAGCTGCTTATGATTTAGGTGCTAACTTTAAAGATGTATTATTAAAAGTCTATTTGCCTTTGAGTATTCCAGGAATTGCCAGTGGCATTACTATGGTTTTTGTACCATCGCTTACAACCTTTGTAATATCCAATATTTTAGGTGGTGGAAAGATTTATTTAATAGGCAATATTATTGAACAGGAATTTACTGTAAGTTCAAACTGGAATCTAGGTGCAGGACTTTCAATGGTAATGATGGTATTTATTTTAATTAGTATGGTCTTTATGGAGAAATTTGATAAAACTGGCGAGGATAGTTTCATATGAAAAGGGTAGCAAAAATAACATATATAGTATTAGTAATATTATTCTTATACTTGCCTATAATTGCCCTTGTGGTTCTGTCTTTTAATGAGAGCAAATCAATGTCTGTTTTTACGGGTTTCAGTTTAAAATGGTATGAGGAAATGTTTTCCAATAGGATGATAATTAAAGCCATAGGAAACACCTTTACAATAGCTATTACTGCCAGTATTACAGCAACAATAATTGGGACATTGGCTGCTGTAGGGTTAGGTGGGATGAAAGCAAAACAGCAAAATCTTTTGCTAGGATTTAATAATGTCCCCCTACTAAATGCGGATATAGTTACAGGAATTTCTTTACTTTTAACATTTTTGTTCTTTGGAATTTCTCTTAATTGGGGAACTGTTTACCTTGCCCATGTAACATTTTGTATACCTTACGTAATACTGTCTGTAAGACCTAGAATAAATAAATCTTCGACTTTGCTATATGAAGCTGCTCTTGATTTAGGTGCATCTAAGAAATATGCCTTTTATAAAATTGTATTACCAGAACTTAGGCCTGGAATAGTCTCTGGATTTTTATTAGCATTTACCATGTCGGTTGACGATTTTGTAATAACTCATTTTACAAGGGGGGCAGGAATAAATACCATATCAACCCTTATATATAGTCAAGTAAAAGTTGGCATAAGACCATCATTGTTTGCATTATCAACTATAATATTTATCATGGTTTTATTAGTCCTTATAGGTGTAAATATTCTAACAGATAATAAAAGGAAGAAATTAATATATTAAGAGAGGTGTACTATGAAGAAAAAAGTATTATTACTTATTTCGGTTCTATTAGTGATTTTGTTGTTTGCGGGCTGTGGAGGCACAGGAGAAAAGGTTTATGTATATTGTTACGGTGACTATTTTGATCCTGATTTAATAGGACAATTTGAAGAAGAAACGGGTATAGAGGTTATTGTTGATACTTATGATACATGCGAAGAGATGTATCCGGTAATAAAGAACAATTCTGCTAGCTATGATGTTATATGTCCATCAGATTATATGATTGAACGAATGATAGGGGAAGACTTATTAGCTGAAATTAACTTCGATAATGTTTCTAATATTAAAAATATAGGAGACAAATATTTGGAAATGTCTAGAGACTTTGATCCAGAAAACAAATACTCAGTTCCTCATACTTACGGAACGGCAGGTATATTGTATAATCCTGAAATGGTGGGAGATAAGGTTATCGATTCCTGGACTGATTTATGGGATGAAGGCTTAGAAGGTGAAATATTGATGCAAGACAGCATTAGAGACACCTTTATGGTAGCCGAAAAGATATTAGGCTATTCATTAAATACAGTAAATGAAGATGAGCTTAAAGAAGCAACAGAGCTACTCATAGAGCAAAAACCCCTAGTATATAAATATGTTAATGACTCAGCTAGGGACTTATTATCAAGTGAAGCTGCTGCAATCGGAGTTATTTGGAATGGAGAATATCTCTATTGCAAAGAACTAAATGATAAGCTTGAATTTGTCGTTCCTAAAGAGGGGACCCAATTTTTCATTGATGCTTGGGTAATAGCTAAAACTGCCGAAAACAAGGAAAATGCAGAGGAGTGGATTAACTTCATGTGCAGAGAAGATGTTGGCAAACAAAACTTTGACTATTTAACATATAGTACTCCTAACATTGCTGCCCAAGCACTTATAAATGAAGACATTCTAAATGATGAAAGTGTTTTTCCAACAGATGAAACTTTGGATAATTGCGAAGTATTAAAGGATTTAGGACCAGATGGGAACGAATTATATAGTGAATATTGGAAGAAATTTAAAGCTGAATAATTATCAGAATAAGTACAAATAGGTGCTTCAAAATTAGGCAAGGAAATTATTATAGCGAAAAACCCAAAGCTAAAGAAACCTTTAAATACTGGGGATATGGAAATAAAGAGCATGGATGATAATGAAATAGATTATAGTAAAGATATTTTCGTTACCTTTGAAATGGGCATATTAATGTTTATTAGGAAAAAATTCAAGTAAAAATTGTTAAAGATGCCAAGAATTAGTCCGTGCGATTAAAAAAGTATTAAAGTAATAATAAGCACTAATTATCACAAAAAAAACACATAATTTATTTTAGATTATCGTTGACATGAGTGGTTATTAGTGTTAAATTATTATTGTCAATTAGCACTCAAAACAAGCGAGTGCTAACAGAAAAAAGGGGGATGGTATGGAGCTTAGTGAACGAAAATTAAAAATACTACAAGTTATAATTTCAGACTATGTTACATGCGCGGAACCTGTTGGGTCTAGGTCTATAGCAAAAAAATATGATTTGGGGATTAGTCCAGCAACCATTAGAAATGAGATGTCAGACTTGGAGGAAATGGGGTATTTAACTCATCCGCATACTTCTGCAGGAAGAGTTCCTTCAGATAAGGCGTATAGACTTTATGTAAATACACTAATGATGAAAACTAAGCTTACAAAGCTTGAAAAAAACATAATTGCAGAGAAGCTTAAGACCGATGTATCTGAATTTGAAAAGAGGATTCAAGAAGCAGCAAGTGTATTATCAGAAATAACTAATTTAACATCATTTGCGTTGACTCCTAAGCATGAAGAGGAAGTTCTAAAATTCATCAAATTACTTCCTGTTGATGAGAAATCTGTAATAATGATGATAGTGTCTACTCAAGGGAAGGTTACAAATACAGCTCTTAAGTTAGATGAGACATATAACAGCGATAGCTTAGAACTTTTAAGTAAAAATATGACATACAACTATCAAGGTAGAACAATAACAGAGGTAGTTAAAGATTCAATAATAAAGGATGTTCATTCTGATATTGGTGTAATGAGTTCGTTGGCTGATAATGTAATGCCAAACTTTATGAAAACATTGGAAGATATGCTTAATGTCAATTTATATATGGAAGGGTTAACGAACATATTTAATATACCTGAATATAACGACCTTGAAAAGGCAAAGCGCTTTTTAGAAATGCTCGATAAAAAAGAAGAGCTTACTAAAAAGATGTTGGAGAGAGAAGACGGAATGATTGTTACTATAGGTGACGAAAATTGCGACGAAAATATGAAGGACTGTACAGTTATTACAGCCACTTACCATATAGATGGTAAGCCGGTGGGTAAGATTGGAGTTATTGGGCCAACTAGAATGAAATATGCAGAAGTAACTTCCATTATGGAGTATTTGTCCGAAAATTTAAGCAGTGCTTTCCAATTGGAGTATAAAGAGGGAGAAGATAAAAAAGATGAGTAAAAAAGACGCTGAAAAGAAAGTAACGGAAGAAGAAATTTTGCAAGATGAAGAAGAACAGGAAGAAATCATAGAAGAAAGAGAAGAAGAATCAAAGGAAGAAAATGAAGTTAAAAAAGATAAAGAAGATAAGGAAGAAGACCAGAAATATGTAAGACTAATGGCAGAATTCCAAAACTATAAAAAGCGCGTTGAAAAAGAAAAGAAAGATACATATGCATTCGCTAACGAAAAAATCGTTACAGAATTGCTTGATGTGATAGATAACTTTGAAAGGGCTTTAGAAACTGAGTGTGAGAACGAACAGTTTTATGAAGGAATGAAAATAATCTTCGACCAATTCCAAGGGGTTTTAACAAAATCAGGATTGGAAGAAATTGAGGCGTTGGGAAAAGAATTTGATCCTAATTATCACAACGCAATTATGATGCAAGACAGTGAAGAACATGAAAGTGGTAAAATAATAACTGTTATGCAAAAAGGGTATAAACTAAAGAGTAAGGTTATTAGACCGAGTATGGTTGTAGTAGCCAATTAACAAGAAGAGTTGAAAGGAAGGAAGAAAAATGAGTAAAGTTATAGGAATTGATTTAGGAACAACAAATAGTTGTGTATCAGTATTAGAGGGCGGAGATCCTACAGTAATTGCCAACGCAGAAGGTAATAGAACCACGCCTTCAATTGTAGGTTTTACAAAGGCAGGAGAAAGATTAGTAGGAGAAACAGCAAAAAGACAGGCAATAACTAACCCTGATAGAACTATTTCATCAATAAAAAGACATATGGGTGAAAGTCATACAGTGGAAATTGACGGTAAAAAATATTCACCACAAGATATTTCTGCCATGATTTTAGGAAAACTTAAGGTAGATGCAGAAAGTTACTTGGGAGAAAAAGTAACAGAAGCTGTAATTACTGTTCCTGCATATTTCTCAGATGCACAGAAACAAGCGACAAAGGATGCTGGACAAATTGCAGGATTAGATGTAAAAAGAATTATTAATGAGCCAACAGCTGCATCATTGGCATATGGTTTAGATAAAGATACAGGTTCACATAAAGTTTTAGTATATGACTTAGGTGGTGGTACTTTTGATGTATCAGTTCTTGAACTTGGTGATGGAGTATTTGAGGTATTAGCTACTAATGGTGATACTCATCTTGGTGGAGATGATTTTGATAATGCTGTAATGAATTATTTGGCTGACTCTTTTGCTAAAGAAAATGGAATCGATTTAAGAAAAGACAAGATGGCATTACAAAGACTAAAAGAAGCAGCTGAAAAAGCGAAAAAAGAACTTTCAAGTGCACAATCAACAAAAGTAAGTTTACCATTCATAACAGTGGGACAAGATGGTCCCTTACACATGGATATGGATGTAACTAGAGCTAGATTCGATCAGCTTACTTCTGACTTAGTAAATAGAACAATTGAACCCATGAAAAAAGCCATGGCAGATGCAGGAATCACAAACAGTGATATTGATAAGGTAATATTAGTTGGTGGTTCAACTAGAATTCCTGCTGTCCAAGATGCAGTTAAAAAAATTACAGCTAAAGACCCGTTCAAAGGAATTAATCCAGATGAATGTGTATCATTAGGTGCGGCTATTCAAGCAGGAGTATTAACAGGTGAAGTTAACGATGTATTACTTTTAGATGTAACACCATTATCACTTTCAATTGAAACTCTAGGTGGAGTAGCTACAAAGCTTATTGAAAGAAACACAACAATACCTACAAAGAAGAGCCAGATTTTCTCAACTGCAGCAGATAATCAAACTGCCGTAGACATTCACGTAATGCAAGGAGAAAGAGAAATGGCGGCAGGTAACATTACCTTGGGAAGGTTCCAACTAACAGGTATCGCTCCAGCTCAGCGTGGAGTTCCTCAAATAGAAGTAACTTTTGATATCGATGCGAATGGTATTGTTAATGTAAGTGCGAAGGATAAGGGAACTGGAAAAGAACAGAAAATCACTATTACTTCTTCTTCCAAGCTCAGCGAAGAGGAAATTAACGCTAAGGTTAAAGAAGCAGAGCAATATGCTGAAGAAGATAAAAAGAAAAAAGAAGAAATTGAAACTAAGAATCAAGCAGAAACACTTATTTATGAGACTGAGAAACAGCTTGGTGAATTGGGAGATAAAGTAACGGAAGATGAGAAAGCATCCATTGAAGCGGCTAAAGAAGAATTAAGAACAGCATTGGAAAGTGGTAATGTAGAAGAAATGAAATCTAAGATTGAAGCACTTACAAATGCATTCTATCCGGTTTCATCTAGAATCTATCAAGAAGCTCAAGCAAATGGTCAGCCTAATCCAGAGGCATCTGGTTTTGATTCTAATATGGGAAGCGATGAAAATGCTGGCCCACAAGGTGATGCAGTAGACGCTGATTACGAAGTTGTCGATGACGACAAATAATGAGCGTGTCTAAAGTTTAGGCTTTAGTAGATATATAAATGGAATGGCAAGTTTAAACTTGCCATTTCGACGTGTAATAAATGCGAAGGGGAGAAAGATGTCTGATAAAAGAGATTATTATGAGGTGCTAGGCTTGCAAAAAGGAGCATCTGATGATGAAATAAAAAAAGCCTTTAGAAAAAAGGCCATGAAATACCATCCGGATAAGAATCCAAATGATAAAGATGCAGAAGCGCATTTCAAGGAAGTCAATGAAGCTTATGCTGTATTATCCGATGCTGATAAAAAGAGCAAATATGATAGATTTGGTCATGCAGGCGTCGACCCAAATGCTGGCTTTGGCGGAGAAGGTGGCTTCGGTGGCTTTGGCGGTTTTGAAGATATATTTGATATGTTTACCGGCGCTTTTGGCGGCGGAGGAACCACAAGGAGAAGAAACGGACCTCAAAAAGGTAAGGATTTACAAAAAGCTATTACTATAACTTTTGAAGAATCATTTTTTGGATGCAAAAAAGAAATTGAGATAACAAAATATGTGAAATGCAAAAACTGTAATGGTAGTGGGGCAGCCCCAGGAACTGGTAAAAGAACTTGCGATAAATGCGGTGGAAGTGGCCAGGTATCAACTATTTCTAATACACCTTTTGGACAATTTAGAAACGTTACTACGTGTGACAAATGTGGTGGTTCTGGTGAAATTATAGATGCTCCATGTCCTGAATGTGGAGGAACCGGTAAGGTAAGAAAAACTGTTAAGATTAATATAGATATTCCTGCAGGAGTTGACAATGATAGTGTTATTCCTTTAAGGGGACAAGGCGAACCTGGAGTAAACGGTGGACCGAATGGTGATTTATATATAGTTTTAAATGTAAAACCTCATGAGGTATTCAAAAGAAGGGGCGATGATTTATACATGGACCTTCCTATTACCTTTGATCAAGCGGCTCTAGGAGCGTCATTAAAAGTTCCTGGTATTACAGAGACTTATTCCTATAAGATTTCTCCGGGAACTCAAACAGGATCAACTTTCAGACTTAAAGGTAAAGGTGTAAAAAGTGTTAGAAGCAATCGTTATGGAGACCTATACGTGAAAGTTTATGTAGAAGTTCCTACAAAATTGAATGGAAAACAGAAAAAAGCCATTCAAGATATGACAAACAACTTGGATGAAGACTGTTATAGTAAGAAAAGTAGCTTCTTCAGCAAAATAAAAAAATAACTAACTATCGGTGCACACCTTAGGGTGTGCATTTTTTTGACATTTATGGGGCAATTTGGTAGAATCGACCCTTGGAGGAAAGTATGAACAATTTTGGTGATGATAGGGTTGTTAAACCTAAAGGAAGTCTTCCTGTAACAGCATGGAAGCTCAATAACGATAAAAATATAAGGAATAACGAAATTAGAATTAGCATAGAGATGATACACGTGGAATGGGATAGTTTCAGCCAGATATGCCATAGTTGCAATTTTGTAGAATCTGAGATTAAAGCAAAACTCATGTATACGGTTGATAGAAGGGGTAAATTGCACAATCCATATACTAACAGCGGAGGAATTTTAGTTGGTAAAGTTGATGAAATTGGGAAGGATATGGATGATGATATAAATGTTGGAGATTCTGTTATTTGCTCAGCTAGTATGACTGCTATTCCAATAAAAATCGAGGCTATTGATCACATAGACTATTCCTTAGGTGAGATATATTGCAAAGGTTATGCTATATCATTCGAATCAACAACTCTTGTAAAATTAGACAGACTAAATAATAATAAGTATTCGACACTTTATTTTGACGAAGGGGCTGCACCTATTTGTGCTAATAGATTTGCCAAGAGTAATAAATTTGAAAATGTGGGGATTATTGCAAGGGATGTTGCCAATGCATATATTTACGCATTGGCAGTTAAGAAGAATAACCCGTTTGTAAAAAAGGTAATTGCTTTGATAGGTGACAATAAAAAGAAAAGTGTAGAAAATATAAAGTCTAAAGATGAAACAATCAAAGTTTTTGATGGTTTGATTGACGAGTTGGTGGTTACAGATTTCAATTCTCCCATGGAGTCATATAAGGAATTTGTTATCAATAAAAATATGGGCTATTTGGATTATGTGATTTTATCTGAAAGCATAGATGGTGCTGAGGATTTTGCTGTTTTGCTATGTAGGGAACATGGTGGGATATTCTTTACTGGTGTAAAAAATAATTATATGTCTGCGGCGCTTACTAGTGAAAGTATGGGTAAATCATTAAAAACCTATTCCTTTGACACATTTACTAAGGGTGCTATAAATTTTACTGTGGAACTCATATACGAGTCATCAACAGGAATGAAACATATAGATAAATATTACAATAAGAATCAAGTTGACAACAGATTTGCATATATAAGTGAGCATGAGAAGAATAATAAAGCAACTGAAGTAGACGGGTTTATTTATGGTAGCAATGTTACAAAGAGCTTATTGAATGAAGTTGTTAATATTTCTAAATTTGATTGCAATGTTGTAATTGAAGGAGAAACGGGCACAGGCAAAGAAATGATAGTCAAAATCCTTCATGAAAATAGTAAAAGAAATAATATGCATCTTATTAAAATAAACTGTGCTACTATTTCAGAAAGTTTGGGTGAATCCGAATTTTTTGGTTATGAAAAAGGTGCATTTACCGGTGCATCCAATGATGGCAAAGAAGGATATTTCTCATTATCAAATAATGGAATTCTTTTTTTAGATGAAATATCAGAGCTATCACTAAATATGCAATCTAAATTACTAAGGGTGCTTCAAACAAATGAATTCTATAAAGTTGGAGGAACAAAACAAGTAAATGTGGATGTTAGGGTGGTATGTGCTAGCAATATTAACCTTTTAGAGTTAGTGGAAAATGGCAGGTTCCGCGAGGACTTATATTATAGGTTAAATATTGCCAATATAAGCGTTCCACCCCTTAGGGAAAGAACAGATGATATTGAAGCATTGACAGATTACTTTCTTAAAAAATATGGAGAAAGATATAAAATAAATAGAATAATAACAGATAATGCGATGCGACTAATAAAAAGCAATAAGTGGCTTGGGAATGTAAGAGAACTGGAAAATACTATACATCGATTAATAATCAGTAGCAAAAAGGAAATAATAGAACTGGATGATGTAAGCAAGGTATTAAACAGAAGCCAAATAGATAAAATAAGAGATGGGTTTAGAAATGACTATTCTAAAGATGAATTGGATTATAAAAGTTTTATGGATTCACAGGAAAAATGGCTGATTGAATATGCCTTAAATAAAGGAAAAACTACGAGAAAGGCTGCAGAGATATTAAATATACCTCAAACTACTTTTAATAGGAAAAAAATAAAATATAGCATTTAATTAATTGACTATATAGTTGCTATATAGATTATAATTTATAAAAAATATATATATAGGTGGACTAATGAAACTAAGATTTAAAACAAAGCTTTCATATGGTATAGGAGGAATAGCAGATAATTCAATGTATAATTTCGCTGCTTCGTTTTTGCTATTCTTTTTAACAATTATTGTTGGAATAGAACCAGCTGCAGCCGGATTTATCGCTGCCATGGGAGCCATATGGGAAGCTGTATGTGGACCAATAATAGGTTATATATCAGATAACACAGATAGCAGATATGGCAAAAGGAAACCTTTTCTTATGGTATCGGCAGCACCTATTGCTCTTTCTACAGGGCTTCTTTTTACATATATAGAATTACCATATACTTTAAAAATAATTTATTATGGATTTATGGTACTTGTTTTTTGGACTACTTTTGCGATGTTTTTTGTGCCTTACATGGCATGGGGATCGGATTTAACGAATGACTATAATGAAAGAACAGTATTAAGATCGTATACATATGTGTTTTATCAAATAGGTATGGCAATAGGCATAGTGATGCCTACGGTTATAGTTGCTTTCCTAACGAATAGAGGATATTCCGAGGTTACATCTTGGTCATATGTTGGTTTTTTTGTTGGGATATGTGCAATGATATCACTTTTTATATGTGCATTGACTATACATGAAACAGACAACAAGGGATATGTCAAAACTAAAAGAGATAAAATAATTACAAAAATTAAGCTTAAGGAAATGTACTTGGACTATTGGGAAATTTTACAGTTGAAAGCTATAAGATATTTGATTTTAGCTAGTATAATGTTTTTAGTATCAAATATAGTATTCTCATCGGGCAGAATATACTATTACACTTATAATATTGGTTTGGATGGTGGGCAGATTTCCAAGATACTTTTAATTATAACTGTTAGCGGCATAGCCTTTGTACCGTTTATTAATGCGCTAGCAAAAAGCCATGACAAAAATAAAGTATTTCTATGGGGACAAGTATTGACAGGTTTGCTGTTTATTATATTTAGATTTATGGGAGTTGATTCTTATTTTGCAGCAATAGGTATGGGTATAGTCTTTTCCATTGCAAATTCATGCTATTGGCAGTTAATGCCTTCAATGATATATGATGTTTGCGAAGTTGAGGAATTGCATTCAGGTCAAAAACATTCAGCATCTGTAATATCGTTACAAGCATTGTCTGAGTCTTTGGCGTCTGCCATAGGACTTCAGTTATTAGGCTTAATACTTCAGTTACATGGCTTTGATTCACAGTCTGCAATTCAATCAGAGGAAGCCCTTGTGGGTGTTTCTAATAGTTTTACCTTGTATCCAGGTATATTGATGATTATAGTTGCTTTAATTATATTAAAATACCCAGTTAACAGAAAAATGTTTAACCGGGTTATGAGTGCCTTGGACAAACGTAAAAATGGCCAAGAATTTGATATGGATCAATTCAAAGATATACTTTAAAATGCATCAAGACCAACTGGACAGTGATCGCTGCCTTCAATGTTGCTATAAATTAAGGCAGCATTGATGTTTTCTTTAATATCTTCAGAAACTATGAAATAATCTATTCTCCAACCTGCATTGTTATTCCTAGCGTTAAATCTGTATGACCACCAAGTATAAAAACCAGTTAAATCAGGATAAAGATATCTAAAAGTATCAATAAATCCGGATTTTAGCAGCTCGGTCATCTTGCTTCTTTCTTCATCTGAAAATCCTGCGTTTTTTCTGTTGTTTTTAGGGTTTTTCAAATCGATTTCCGTGTGGGCTACATTAAGATCACCACAAATAATTACTGGTTTCTCCATTTTTAATTCAATTAGATATGACCTAAAGTCATCCTCAAATTTCATTCTATAATCGAGCCTAGCTAATTTTTCCTTGGAATTTGGGGTATAACAACAAACTAAGTAGAAGTCTTTATACTCTAAAGTTAATAATCTTCCTTCATCATCATGATTTCCATTAATCCCTTTTAATACTTTTAAAGGTTTTTGTTTGGCAAATATAGCTACACCAGAATAGCCTTTTTTTTCTGCGCTGTTATAGTATTGATAATATTCTTCTGGATCAAATTCTGCTTGACCTTCTTGCATTTTAGTTTCTTGTAAACAGAAAAAATCCGCATTTTCATTATAAAAGAATTCTTCAAATCCTTTTTTTAAACAAGCTCTAAATCCATTTACGTTCCATGATATGAATTTCATTAGTTAACCCCTCCGATTATTTTAATGGATAATTTTACTTTATAATGGTTATAGTCCCTATTGGACAAATCATCAAGCAATGTATCTTCATAGATATATTTGCCTAGTATAAGGCCGTGTTCAGCGGCGTAATTTAGAAGTTTTTTAGCTGTTATTATAATCTCGTTATATCCTTCATCTGAATAGCATGCTAAAAATAATCCGCTGCGATCTAAAACTATAGTATCTATATTTTCTTTTTTTTCTACTACTTTATAAATATGCGAATAAGAAAACGTTGTTTCAGTAATTGAGCCAACTGGTATAATTCCACCCACGGCAAATGAGCTATTGACACCCAAATTTATGCAATATGTAAATAAATTGATAACAGCTTCAGATACATTGTTTACTTCCTTTGGCATTTTTCTATTAATTTCTGTCATTACCATATATTCATCTGGTAACTCTTGTATATATATTTTACCTGACTCATGTTCTATGGCATCTTTCGTCACAATTATTTTCTCTTTAATACACCTTTTGCACCAATTAAGTTTTTCTATTTTTTTATCTATTTCAATGTCTTTCTTTTCCAATAAATCCAACAATTTATCTGGGTCTCCGTTATCTAAGTTCGCTTTTATTTCAGTAATGGGCACATTCATTTCACGTAGCATATATATTAAAGTAAACGTTTCCAATTGTGAAAAGGAATAATATCTATAATTGTTAACGTCTACAACGCTAGGTTTAAATATACCTTGCTTATCATAAAAAATAAGAGTTTGCTTACTAACTCCTGCTAGCTTTGCAAATTCACCTGTTCTAATAAAATCCTTTTTATCCATATATTTTCTCCTATGGGTTAGTTTAACATCTAAAAATCACCTTGTAAAGCAGGCTTTCTTAGAGTATATTATTAGTAGATTTAATGAGGAGGATGACTATGAGAAGGTTTTTTACTGACCCGTCTAATATTGGAGATAAATACATAAGTTTAAATAACAGAGAGGATATAAAACATATAGTAAAAGTTCTTAGATTGAAGTTAGGTGATGAGTTGGATGTGTCTGATGGAATCCATTGGGAGTATAGAGCAAAGATAGATGTTATTTATGATGAAGAAATATTGCTTATGATAGTGGACAAGCAACATTTTGCCAGAGAACCTAAGGTAAATATCACCTTATATCAAGGTGTCCCAAAAGCTGGCAAGATGGATCTAATAATTCAAAAATCTGTCGAACTTGGAGTTAATGGCATAAAGCCAGTAATGATGGACAGAACCGTTGTTAATGACAATGGCAAATTTAATAAAAAGATTGATAGATGGCAAAAAATTAGTGCTGAAGCAGTAAAGCAATGTAAAAGGGGAATAATTCCAAAAGTTTTTGATTTAATTAGATTTGACGGTATGCTTAAGGAATTAAATGATTATGATTTGGTGGTTTTTCCTTATGAAAATATAGAGGACTATTCAATAAAGGATTTGTTAAGTGAAAATGAGGGTAATAGAATTGCGGTAATCATAGGTCCTGAAGGGGGCTTTTCTGAAAAAGAGGCAAAAAAATTAAAAGACATTGGTGTTAAAGGTGTGACTTTGGGAAAGACGGTTTTAAGAACCGAGACTGCAGGTTTAGTTGCAATATCAATGATTTTTTATGAGTATGAGCTTTAAAAAAGTGAGTTTATTTTAAAGCTTAAAATAGTCTTTCCGGAATAATTGCCTATACCTGAAACTATGGTATGGGCAATTCCTGGATTGGAATTATTTACATATGATATATAGTAGTCCCTATTTTCTATTAGTAAATTGCCATTATCTAAGCAAATAACTTCTGGTTCTACAGTTCTTCCTAGATATAGAAAGCTATCATCAGTTAGTCTTAATTTACAATTGGATATATCTCTTTTAGTCTCATCTAAGGGTTCAAAGCTTGTATCAACGATATACCAAAAATTCTTGTCCACGTTGCCATTTATTCCAGAGGTTAAACCTTTTGAAGTATATTGCCAAATAGAATAATTACCACCATAGTTGGTTTGTTTAGTATAGTTAGCCATCCATATATTTGTGTTATTTGCTAACCTATCAGTATCATGCTTAGTTATCAAAAAATTTCTGTTACCATATACCATGGACTCGTATCCTGCATTTTCAACTTGCTCACAAAAGGCTAGGCAAATATCCGTTATATCGTTTTTATCCAGTGTGTTGCTATTTATAGCATTATCAAGCCTACCGTCTTCATATATTTCATAATCTATTGTCAGTGGCATAGTTATTTTCTCATTTTTAACAAGTTCAATTAAATAATTGGCTTCTTCCAATGCTTCTTCCTTTGTTATTGCTTGCGAATATATATACGCACCAACCATAATGCCATTATCTTGGGCTTCCCTTATATTAAGAAGATAGTTTTCATCAATATTTATATCCCCGGTGTCACTACCTCTATATGCACATCTAACCATAACAAAATCTATGCCTTCATCTTTTAAGCTACCCCAATCAATTGATTCCCCTTGATAATATGAAACATCAATGCCTTCTACTATAATTGAGTTTTCAAATCTAGCATCATGGTTATAGATGGGTGGGTCTTGGTTATTTTTTGCATAAAAATATGATACTATTATTAGAATTATTAATAATATTATTGCACTATAAAGTGCCAATTGTTTTTTAAACATAATTTCTCCACAATATTTATATATTCTAATTGTATAATAATTATTAAGCTTTATGTGACGGTAAATTGATGTTTGGAAAAAAAGTGATATTATGGTACAATTTATAGGTAATTGTGAAAGAGGTTTTTTATGCTAGGATATGTTAAGGCTTACATACCAGAACTTAAAGTAAGAGAAAAGGAATTATATAACGCATATTACTGTGGGATATGTAAATCCATAGAAAGAAGATATGGCCAAATACCTAGATTGGTATTAAGCTATGACAGTGTTTTCTTAGCGATGCTGATTGAGGCTTTTAGAGAAAAAAGCGAAGTTGTTAATATGGAGCGTTGCATAACCCATTACGTAAAAAAACGACCAATGATTAGGGATAATGATGGTGTGGATTTTGCAGCAGACATGACATTGTTATTAGCTTATTATAACTTCTCAGATGATATAAAAGATGAGAGTGCATTAAAAGGAAGAATAGGTAGAAGTCTTTTAAAGAAAAGCTTTAAAGCCATAAAAAATACCTATCCTGAGGTGGCCAATAATATTGAAAAGCTATTAAAGGAATTGGAAGAATTAGAAAAAAATAAGTGTGATAACTTGGATTTAATCGGAGAAAAATTCGGTGAAGTTATGGAAGTCATATTTTTAAAAGGTACAAGTAAAGATGAACCATCTGTTGCAAGGCCAATATCGGAAATATCAAAGCATTTGGGTAGATGGATATATTTAATAGATGCTTATGATGATATTGAAAAAGATATAGAAAATGGAAACTATAATCCGTTAATATATAGATTTTCTTATGGTGAAAATACAAAAGTTAAAGAGTTTAAAGAATATATAAAAGTGGATGTGGAATTTAACTTATATCACTATTTGTCCTATTTATCAAACGCATTTGATTTATTGGAAATAGAAAAGAATAAGCAAATACTAGGGAATATAATCAATTTAGGATTAATGAAAGAAACAGAAAGAGTTATGGAGGGTAAAAATGAAAGATCCTTATGAGGTGTTAAGTGTAGGCAGAGACGCTAGCATGGATGATATAAAAAAGGCATATAAAGATTTAGTTAAAAAATATCATCCTGATAAATATCAAAACAATCCATTAGCTGATTTAGCCGAAGAAAAATTACAAGAAATAAATGATGCGTACGCATATCTTGAAGAGAATCATGGAAATGGATACAATGGTGACTATTACGACAACGGTTATAATTATGGTAATGTAAGAGCTAATTCTGGTATGAAAAGCATTTATCAAGACATCAGGTTACGTTTAGATAGAAATGACTTGATAACGGCTGAAAAAAGGCTTAATGGAATTGGGGCAAATGATAGAGATGCAGAATGGAACTTCCTTTATGGAATGTTATGCTATAAAAAAAATTGGTATGATCAAGCTTTAGCATATGTTAGAAGAGCCATTGAAATGGATGGGGATAATTACGAATATCAAAGAATTTATACTGGCATGACAAATAGAAATGCTGTTTATAGAAACTATGGTGGGACAACCACAGAAAACGATCCAATGTGCGAAGCTATGAAGTGCTACTGTTGTGCTGACTTATTATGTCCATGTTTTTAATTAGGGGCCAATATGAAAAATAAAAAAAAATTGGGAGATCGGAAGGATGGCGTTTGGCTTAAAGATGCTGATGCCATGCATACTATTATGCCTTTTGTGTTTCCTCATAGATGTGATAATGAAGCATTTATAAGCGAAAAAATAGATTTAACTAAAATTAATGAGTATTTAAAAAAAAAGAATGCAGATAATCAAGAATATAAATATTCTTTATTTCAAGTGATAGTTATGGCGACTATGAAAACAGTTATGATGAGACCCAAGTTGAATAGGTTTATAACTGGAAAGCGTATTTATTTGAGGAATGATTACTCTGCAGCTTTTATTGTTAAAAAGGCTTTTTCTGATAATGGTGAAGAAGCAATTGCTGTAATTGATTTTGAAGATGATTCAAATATTGATTGGTTTAACAAAAAACTTCATGACGTGGTGCAAAGTACAAGAAAAACCAATAATAAGGATAGTGCAACAGATACAATGGAATTTTTTAAAAAGCTTCCGCGATTCCTAATATCATTAGTTATTAAAATAATTAATATTTTAAATTATTATGGAAAGGTGCCTGGTTTTATCACTAAAGGAGACTTAAGTTATGCTACTTGTATTTTTTCGAACCTAGGTTCCATAGGATTAAAAGCGGGGTATCACCATTTATATAATTGGGGAACCAATTCAATATTTGTGGTAATTGGGGAAAAGAAAACTTCAAGGTATATTGATAAAGAGGGCAATTTTAAAGAACATGAAACTTTAGAAATGGGATTTACAATAGATGAAAGATTGGCTGATGGATATTATTATTCTAAGTCGTTTAAATTATTAAGATATTTATTACAGCATCCGGAAGAACTTGAGAAACCAATAATAGGAGAAGTTAGTGATGTGTGGAATAACTGATAAAGATTATAACTTATATGATAATTTTAAAGTTAATTTCCCTGATGAAGAAACAAGGAAAGATAGAGGAGTAAAAACACCTTGGCTAAGTAGTATGGGAGAGATACCATTTCATTTGAATTACCATAAAGGTACTATGTATGATGTCCTTGAAGAAAACGCTTCTAAATATCCAACATTTATTGCTTATGAATTTATGGGGACAAAGGTTACATATAAGCATTTAGTTAAAGAGATAAATGAGTGTGCAAGAGGATTAAAGGCAATAGGAGTAGAACCTGGGGAAAAGGTTACTATTTGTATGCCCAATTCACCTCAAGCGGTTATTATGTTTTATGCAATAAACTTAATAGGTGCTATAGCTAACATGGTACATCCTTTAAGTGCTGAGGCTGAACTTGAAGACTATTTAATGAGTTCGGGTAGTGTTGTATGTTTTACCTTAGATATAGCCTATGGTAAATTCGAAAATATTAGAAACAGAGTACCACTAAGAACACTTATTTTAACAAGCATAAAAGATGCTTTAAGTCCAATTAAAAAGAAGGGCTATTATTTAACCCAAGGTAGAAATATTAAAAAGGTACCTAAAGATGCCGTCATAACTTGGTGGAACAGCTTTATTTTAATGGGTAAAAAATATAAAGGGGATTATAAAGTATCAAGAGACAAAGATTCTCCTGCGGTAATGCTTTATAGTGGAGGAACTACTGGTACATCTAAAGCTATAGTCCTATCAAACTATAATTTTAATGCTTTAGCTAAGCAGATGATTGCAGCAAATCCAATATTAAAACCAGGGGATAAAATGTTATCTATAATGCCTATGTTTCATGGTTTTGGTCTTGGTGTAAATATTCATACTATGCTCATGCTTGGTGGTCAGTGCATACTTATACCGAGGTTTAATCCTGAAAGTTATGCTAAATTAATAAAGAAATACAGGCCTAATTTGATTGCAGGTGTTCCCACCTTATATGAAGCATTGATTAGAATTAAAGCCCTTAATAACATGGATTTAAGTTGTTTTAAGGCTGTTGTTTCAGGAGGAGATACATTAAGCCCGAATTTAAAATATAGGGTGGATGATTTTCTTAAGAAGCATAATTCAACTGTGCAAATCAGGGAAGGTTATGGAACCACTGAATGTGTTACTGGATCATGCCTTACGCCTCTAGGAAAATACAAAGAGGGAAGCATTGGTATTCCACTTCCAGATATGTATTATAAAATTTGCAAAGTGGGAACAAACGATGAATCTTTGTATGGAGAAGAAGGTGAGATTTGTTTGACTGGTCCAACACTTATGTTGGGGTACTATAAAAATCAAGAGGAGACTAAAAATGCTCTTCATGAACATAAAGATGGTTATACTTGGCTTCATACGGGTGATCTTGGATATATGGATCAAGAAGGTTATGTATACTTCAAGCAAAGAATAAAAAGAATGATAATTACTAGTGGGTACAATGTTTACCCAACACAAATAGAAGAGATATTAGATGCCCATGATTCGGTTCATATGTCATGCGTGATAGGTATACCGGATGAAATAAAGGTAAAAAAGGTTGCAGCATATATTGTGCTTGTAACAGGGGTCAAACCTAGTGAAGAATTAAAAGTAGATATCTTGGAACATTGCAAGAAACGTATTGCCAAATATGCATGGCCAAGAACAATAGAATTTAGAAATGATTTACCAAAAACTTTAGTAGGCAAGGTTGCTTATAGACAGTTGGAGGAAGAGGTAATAAATGGAATAGAGAAGGCATAGCCTTCTCTATATTATATGTATGTTCTCTAATAATTCTTTTTCCATTGCTTTTCTGTGATGTAAGGAATTAATGCCAGGCTGTCCTCCGGTATGTAGAAAGATGATTTTACTTCCCTTTTTTATATCTCCATTGTTAACCATATCAATTAATCCTGCAAAAGCTTTGCCTGTATAACATGGGTCTAGAATAATCGCTTCTTTTTTAGCCATATAGTATATGGCATTTCTAACATCTTCATCTAGATTGTTGTATGCGCCTTTATCATATTTTGTTATGATGTTAAATTCAGGGTTTGTACTTATTCCATAAAATTCATTTATTCTATTCAAATAATCCTTTGCATAAATATTTATATCCATGGGATAAGGCATAATAGATATGCCTACTAAACCCAATTTTGAATTTTCATTATTAAGACCCACAGCAAGCCCCATATATGTTCCCATACTACCTATTGTAGAAACCACTAAGGCATCTTCAATAGCCATATCTTTAGCTTGTTTTGTGAGTTCCATTGAGCATTCATAGTAACCAAGGGCACCTAGTTCATTGGAACCTCCCAGGGGTATGAAATACACTTTTTCTCCTTGGGATTCATATTTTTCAATTACTTCTTCGCCGCAAAGTTTAAATCTTTCATTGCTAGAATGAATTCCATCCTTTGGCTTAAAATATATTGGGCAGTTCATAATACCATCTAATAAAAGGTTAGAAGAAATTTCGCCAGGATAATCATCTGAGGTTACAATTGCGCATTTTAGTCCTAGTTTTGTTGCAACTGCTGCAGTAAGTCTTCCATGGTTAGTTTGTGCACCCCCTTCAGTTACCAGCATTGTTGAGCCGCGGTTTATTGCATCATTTACTAAGTATTCTAATTTTCTGAGTTTATTACCACCCATACCTATATGGGTCATATCATCCCTTTTTATGTATAAGTCTATTCCTAAATCCTTAGATATGTTTGATAAATGATCCAGTGGAGTGGGTAAGTGCAATAACGAAAGCTTATTTCTTCCTAAAATCATTTTAACACTTCCTTAGATTAATTTGCCTAAACATTTTAAAGTTCTAACTAGTTGGGATGTATAGCTCATTTCGTTGTCATACCAAGATACTACTCTTACTTCGAATATATGAGTTCCACATTGTTGTGCCAATGTTTGAGTTGAGTCAAACAGTGAACCATAATGCATTCCTATAACATCACTGGAAACTATTTCTTCATCTGTGTAACCGAAGGATTGGTCAGCGGCTTTTTTCATTGCTTCATTAATACCTTCCACAGATACTGAATCGGTCATATCTTTAAGAGTTGCATCTAAGATTGTGATTGAACCTGAAGCAACCGGGACTCTTTGAGCAGAACCTATTAATTTACCATCTAGTTCAGGTATTACTAAACCAATGGCTTTGGCTGCGCCTGTTGTAGTAGGCACGATGTTAATTGCTGCTGCTCTAGACCTTCTAAATGCATTTTTCTTTTGAGGAGCATCTAAAAGCATTTGATTACTGGTGTATGCATGTATTGTAGTCATAAAACCAGTCCTAAGTTCTCTATATTCACTTAAAACTTTAGCCATGGGTGCCAAACAATTTGTTGTGCATGATGCTCCACTAATAATGTTGTCATTTTCTGTTAATTTTTCGTGGTTTACCCCATAAACGATAGTAGGAAGATCGTTTCCAGCAGGAGCTGATATTAATACTTTTTTAGCACCTGCATCTATATGTGCTTGGGACTTTGCTTTACTAGTATAAAAACCGGTACATTCCAAAACTACATCCACATCTAATTCTTTCCATGGGAGGTTGCTAGCATCCGGTTCGCTGCATATCCTAATGGATTTATCATCTACAATTAGATTATTTCCGTCATTTTTAATGGTATGGTCTTCAAAGCTACCTTGAACACTATCATATTTCAATAGATATGCAAGCATTTCAGGTGTTGATAAGTCATTTATTGCTACTATTTCAAATTGTTCATCTGATAGTATTTGTCTAAGGGTAAGCCTCCCAATTCTTCCGAATCCGTTAATTGCTAATTTAATCATAATAGTTTCCTCCACTTGTGCTATATATTTAATCTATTAATAAAATACTCTTTATTATCAAGTTTCTCGTTTACAGAGAAATAAATATTCATAGTAGGATATTTTGCTTCTAACCTCAACTTATTTCTCTTACAGTTACCTATTGCATTTGATATTGAATTGCTGTTTGATTGAATTTCAACATCAATTAAATCGCTTTCTTCATTTTCTAGTATTTCTTCAATTTTTGATATGAATCTGTCATATGCGATATCGCCTTCTACTAATTGCCTAAAAGCTGGGTGGAAGGTTTTTCCAATAATATCCCCTTCATCATTTATTATATCGCTACTTTTAAGTCCTACTCTAATTATATTTATTCCGGCTTCGTCAATTATTTTGTACATTTCCTTTGTTCTTAATATGGATTCTTCGAGGGAAATAGGCGAAAATATCCCTTTTAAATAATCATCATAAAGCTTAGTGCTCTTTATTACAACTAAAGGGTATAACCTAACAATATCCGGATTGATTTTGACTGTTTCCATAGCTGAATGTTTACAAATATCAAGATTGTCTTTTGGAAGACCTATCATTAATTGTATTCCAAGCTCAAAACCGTATTCTTTAATCATTTCACATGACTTATAAACTATATCTTTTTCGTATCCTCGATTAGCTTCTTCTAAAACGTTATTATCAAAGGATTGAACACCTAATTCTATTACATCAACCCCATAATGTGATAAATTATCTAATATTTTTTTGTTAATATAATCGGGTCTGGTTGATAAATGAAGTTTTTGTACAAGGCCTTTATCTTTATAGTTTTTCGCGGTTTCTAAAAACTCACACTGTCTTATAAATGGAATTCCAGTAAAACTGCCGCCAAAAAATGCTATTTCAATTGTATCTAGATTCATATTCGATAAGGTTGATAGCCATTCATCTATTGTGTTTTTAACATCTTCCATGCTTATTGGGTTTCCATGGGCAGTTATTTTTCCTTGATTACAAAACGAGCAATCAAATGGGCAACCTTCATGGGGCACAAATATTGGTATGATTGCATGTTTTTTCAATTAACTCTTCCCTCCTCAATGATTGTCCCTATATCCATTAAATCATGACCTTTAAACCATACGCATCTTAAGCCCTTGGATTCAATATATGCTTTTATTTTTAAATGGTCAGGATGCATTTGCAAATCTCCATTAAAGATTATTTCGTTACCAATCCTACCGCTAGTTCCTCCCAAAAAACCTAGATTTAGCCCAGGCAGCTTTATGTAACCTGGCTTTATCTGAAGCACTCCTGGAGCTTCAGGAAAATACTCTGTATATATCTTTTTGGTAATACCTCTATCATAGGTAATGATGCTATCTTCATTTACAATAACAATGCTACATTTAGAATAGCCTTGTGGTATATCTATTAGGTGTTGTTGAAGTTTTTTAGCAGCGGATAGAACCTTTTCATCTGTATATCTCAGGCAGTGAATAAAATACTTACCTGTTGATGCAGCATTAAAAATCACATCATTAGGATATTTTTTATCTAGTTTTAGATCAAATCCTCCCTCTGGGGCCTTGGTTCCCATTAGAAGTTTAAATTCATCTGAATAAATAATTGGAGAATCTGATTTGCAACCCATTTTGCACATAAACATATCAGGGTGTGAGGATATTGACCTTAATACAAAATTATTTTCAGGCAGTTGTATTATCCTATGACCCTTGTCTTTGATATACTTTTTTACGCAATTGTGAGCGTGTTCAGAAATGTATATAATTGACATAATATTCTCCTAAAATATATTAATTAATTATATCATTTATTGGATTATTTAACAATTAAATTTGTATAAATAAAAAACGATGGGAGACACACCATCGTTTGTGGATTCTTTGTGTATTTAACTGATACACTGTGGGGACGAGTGAGATTTTATTGTGCTGCTTTTACAGCGTTGAATCTTTGAGTTAATTTAGAAACTTTTCTAGAAGCCGTGTTTTTATGCATTGCACCTTTTGCTGCAGCTTGGTCAATCTTCTTTTCAAGAAGATGAAGCTTTTCTCCAGCTAAATCAATGTCATCATTAAGTAATGCTGCATCAAAATCTTTGATTAGATCTTTAATACGTACATTTACTCTTTTGTTTCTAGCAGTTTTTTTGTTTATTACTCCGATTCTTTTCTTTGCGGATTTAATATTAGCCATTAATTTCACCCCACTTTAATATATTTTTTAGCATCAATTCGCAAAAAGCATTATATATCATTTGCGTAGTTATTGCAAGAGTTTTGTTAATTAATATTGAAATAGTTGCTCATTTAGTATAGAATATATTGACTGAACTATTGGGAGGGAAAATGGATTACTTAAAATACATTAGAAATTTTAGTATAATTGCTCACATTGACCATGGTAAATCAACCTTGGCGGACAGACTTATTGAAAATACAGGTCTTGTTAGTCATAGGGATATGAAAGAGCAACTTTTAGATAATATGGATCTTGAGAGAGAAAGGGGAATAACGATAAAACTCCAAACTATTAGACTTGTATATCAAGCCAAGGATGGAAAGGAGTATATTTTTAATTTGATAGATACGCCAGGTCATGTAGATTTTAACTATGAAGTATCTAGAAGTTTGGCGGCTTGCGAAGGAGCAGTTTTAGTAGTTGATGCGTCACAAGGCGTTGAAGCACAAACTTTGGCTAATGTTTATTTAGCATTGGATGAAAATTTAGAAATACTGCCCGTTTTAAACAAAATAGATTTGCCAAGTTCAAGACCTGAAGAAATATGCGAAGAAATAGAAGAAATGATTGGTATTGATACTGAAGGAGCCCCTTTAGTTTCTGCTAAGGTTGGAACAGGTATAGATGATTTGTTAGAAAAAATTATTGAGGCTTTTCCAGCGCCACAAGGTGACCCGGATGAAAAGCTGAAAGCACTTATTTTTGATTCTATTTATGATAACTACAAAGGGGTTGTTATTTATACTAGGGTATTTAACGGTAAAGTTAAAAAAGGCGATATTATTAAACTAATGAACAAAGGGCAAACTTATGAAGTAACAGAGGTCGGCGTATGCGTACCAAGCACAATACCAGTAAGTGAATTAAAAGCTGGAGAAGTAGGTTATATTTGTGGAAGTATAAAAAAGGTTGCTGATGCTAGAGTAGGTGATACAATAACATTGGCAAAAAATCCTACAGAAAAACCTTTGAAAGGTTACAAAAAGGCCCAATCGATGGTTTTTTGTGGTATCTATCCCGCAGAAGGAGAAAAGTATGAAAATGTAAGGGATGCTCTTGAGAAATTGCAAGTGAATGATGCTGCATTTAATTTTGAAACCGAGACTTCAACTGCACTTGGGTTTGGATTCAGATGTGGATTTCTTGGACTTCTTCACATGGAAATTATAGTTGAAAGGCTGGAAAGAGAATTTAATTTAGGGGTAATTACCACCTCTCCCAGTGTAATATATAAGGTTATATTGAATGATGGCCAAGAAGTTATGATACAGAATCCTACAAATTTACCAAATGCATTGGAGATACAACACATTGAGGAACCTCTTGTTAAAGCAGATATAATGATACCTAAGGACTATGTTGGTAGTATTATGGAGCTTTGTCAAGACAGAAGAGGAACACTTAAACATATGGAATATATAACTGAAACGAGAGTACAATTGCATTATGAAATGCCTCTTAATGAAGTTATTTATGATTTCTTTGATGCTCTAAAATCAAAAACTAGGGGATATGGCTCATTGGATTATGAGTTTGTTAGATACGAAAAATCCAATGTAATAAAGATGGATGTATTGTTAAACAAGGAATTAGTTGATGCTTTTAGTATGATAGTTCATGAATCAAAGGCATATCAAAGGGGTAAATTTGTATGTGAAAAACTAAAAGAAGTTATTCCGATGCATCAATTTGAGGTTCCCATTCAAGCGGCAATTGGTCAAAAGATAATAGCTAGAGAAACAGTTAGAGCATATAGAAAAGATGTTATTGCCAAGTGCTATGGTGGTGACATATCCAGAAAGAAAAAATTGCTAGAAAAACAAAAAGAAGGTAAAAAGAAAATGCGTCAATGCGGTAAGGTGGAAGTGCCCCAAGAGGCATTTACAGCGGTTTTAAAATTTGACGATGATAAATAGGTGAATCATGAAGAAGTTGGGAATATACATTCATATACCTTTTTGTATTAAAAAGTGCAATTATTGCGCTTTTTTGTCATTTCCAATTGATGAAAATTTAAAACGAGAATATTTAAAAGCTTTAAAAAAAGAAATAATGCTCAATGAAAACAAAGAATATATCGTGGATACTGTTTTCTTAGGTGGAGGGACTCCTTCGTTATTAGAACCAAAGGAAATTGATGATATAATTATGAATTTAAATAGTTACTTCAACATATCTAAGGATGCTGAAATAACAATGGAAGCGAATCCAGGCACCCTTAAATTTGAAAATTTACTTGGATTTAAAGAGGCAGGTATAAATAGATTAAGTTTGGGTGTGCAAAGCCTAGATGAAGATGTTTTAAGTCACATGGGTAGAATACATAATGCAGAAGATGTTTATTGGGAATATGAACTCGCCAGAAAAGCAGGCTTTAATAATATTAATCTTGATTTAATGTTTTCTGTTCCAAATTATAATATATTTAAGATAAAGAGAACATTAACAAGAGCAATTAAGCTTAAACCGGAACATATTTCATATTATGGATTGCAGTTGGAAGAGGGAACGCCTTATTTTGAACAGTTTAAAAAGGGCATGTTTCATGAAACTGATGACTATATGGACAGAAGAATGTATCATGAAGGAAGCAGACTTCTTATAAACAAAGGATATAATAGATATGAAATATCAAACTTTTCAAAACATGGTTATGAATGTAAGCATAATTTAAAATATTGGAATATGGATGAATATTTAGGTTTAGGGCTTGGTTCAAGTTCGTTTATTGGAGGATATAGACTAAAAAATGCCGAGGACATTAATAGCTATATTAACTTTGATAAAAAGCCAATAATCGAAAAGCACCATAATAGTAAAAATGATAATGTTTCAGAAGCAATTTTTACGGGCCTTAGAAAAACAGAAGGAATAGAAATTTCTTCTGTTTTAGGTAGTGAAAGTGCATTTTGGGAGTATTTCAATAACATTAAAGACGTTATATGGGAGTATGAAATGGATGGATGTTTAATAATTGATCAAGGACGGATTAGGTTCACTGAATATGGCATAGATATTTCTAACAAGATCTTAGCTAATTTTGTATAAAAAAAGGGAGAAGTTTGACTTCTCCCTTCAATATTATTTACCAAAGTATCTTTTTAAAAGACCTGCAAATGCTTTGCCATGTCTAGCTTCATCTCTAGCCATTTCATGGACGGTGTCATGAATTGCATCAAGGTTGGCTTTTTTAGCCCTTGTTGCAAGATCAACTTTACCAGCAGTAGCTCCGTTTTCAGCAGCTACCCTTAACTCAAGGTTTTTCTCAGTATTATCAGTCAATACTTCTCCTAAAAGTTCCGCAAATTTTGCTGCGTGTTCAGCTTCTTCCCAAGCTGCCTTTTCATAGTACATACCTATTTCGGGAAAGCCTTCTCTGTGAGCAACTCTACCCATAGCTAAATACATACCAACTTCTGTACATTCTGCTTCATAATTAGCTCTTAAGTCACAAATTATATCCTCACTTACGCCTTCAGTAACACCTATAATGTGTTCTGCTGCCCAAGCCATATTTCCGCTTTGTTTGTCAAACTTTTCAGGTCCCACGCCGCATACTGGACATTTTTCAGGAGGGTTATCGCCTTCGTGGACATAACCACAAACGTTACATATCCATTTTGCGGAATCACTTTTTTCTTCTTTTTTTGATTCATCCATTTTTTCAAATTTGTCAGGTCCTACGCCGCATACTGGACATTTTTCCGGAGGAGCATCTCCCTCGTGAACATAACCACAAACCTTACATACCCATTTACTCATAATTGTTTCTCCTTTCAAGCTCTTATCATTTTTTATTCTCTTTCAAGCAATTAGGGCATAGCCCATAATAACTTGCAATACATCCGTTTATTTTTCCTTGAAAACTTTCCTTCCCCAAGGACAATAATTTATCTTTATCGATATCAATGTCTAAAACAGATGAACAATTAGTGCAGAAAAAATGTGGGTGCTGATTGGGATTAGGGTCATACCTATCAGGACCATAAGGTGTTTTTACTATTAATATTTGATTCATAGTTGCTAATTGATTTAAATTCCTGTAGACAGTTCCTAAGCTGATATTAGGTATTATTTCCTTAACTTCACGATAAATAGTTTCAGCTGTTGGGTGATCTTTTCTGTCTAATAAGCATGAAATAATAGCATCCCTTTGGTTACTATGTTTAATCATATTCATCTCCATATAATAACGATAACGATTACTATTATTATATTAACATAAAATTTTAAATTGTCAATACCAATTTTGTTTTTTTGTGTTAAAATATATTTAAGAATAATTAAGGAGAATCGTCATGGGAAAATATATTCTGTCTTTAGACCAAGGTACAACATCTTCTAGATGCATAATCTATGATCATAGTAGCAATATTGTAAGTGTTGCACAAAGGGAGTTCAAACAATTCTTTCCAAAGGAAGGCTGGGTGGAGCATGATGCAATGGAAATATGGTCAACACAAATGTCTGTTGCCCAAGAGGCCATGCTGCAAGCGGGTTTAACTTATGAAAGTATTGCTGCAATTGGAATCACGAATCAAAGGGAAACCACAGTTGTTTGGGATAAGAAGACGGGAACCCCTATATATAATGCTATAGTATGGCAGTGTAGAAGAACTGCTAAGTACTGTGAGGATTTAAAGAAAAAAGGTTATGGGAATATGATAAGTCATAAAACAGGCCTTTTAATAGATAGCTATTTTAGTGGCTCCAAATTAAGATGGATACTGGAAAACGTAAAAGATGCAAGGGAGCTTGCAGAAAAAGGAGAACTATTATTTGGGACAATTGAAACATGGTTGATTTGGAAAATGACAGGTGGGGAAATCCATGTAACGGATTATTCCAATGCGTCTAGGACAATGATGTTTAATATAAGGGAGCTCAAATGGGATGATGAAATACTTGAGTTATTAAATATACCAAAATCTATGCTGCCTGAGCCGGTTGAGTGTTCAAAGGTTTATGGAGAAACAATGCCAACATTATTTGGTGGATGTATCCCAATTGCAGGATCCGCTGGAGATCAGCAGGCTGCATTGTTTGGGGAAACATGTTTTGATAAGGGCAGTGTTAAAAGTACTTATGGAACAGGTAATTTCCTTTTATTAAACACTGGAAAAGATTTAATCTATTCGGATAATGGATTATTAACTACTATAGCATGGGGCCTTGATGGTAAGGTTTCCTACGCACTTGAAGGTTCTGTCTTTATATGTGGAGCAGCTATAAAGTGGCTTAGAGATGAACTTGAATTAATCAAAACGGCTGCCGAATCTGAAGATTTAGCATTTAAGGTAAAGGATACTGCAGGGATATATTTTGTACCGGCATTTGTTGGGCTTGGGGCCCCTTATTGGGCACCATACGCCAGGGGGTCAATTTTTGGCATAACTAGAGGTGCTAGTAAAAATCATATAGTAAGGGCAACCTTAGAATCAATAGCGTATCAAAGTGATGATTTAATCAAAGCTATGGAAGCTGATTTAGGAAGAACTCTGAATGAATTAAGGGTAGATGGTGGAGCTTGTAAAAATAATTTCTTGATGCAGTTTCAAGCAGACATATCTGACATGACTGTGGTTAGGCCTAGGAATATAGAATCTACGTCTTTAGGAGCTGCATACTTGGCTGGACTCGCTGTAGGATATTTTAATGATTTGGAGGAAATCAGATTAAGCTCAGAAACTGATAAAGTGTTTGTCTCGAAGATGGATATAGAACAAAGAAATCAGTTAATTAAGGGTTGGAAAAAAGCCGTTAATGCCACAGTTAGTTATTAATGGAGGTAAAAGTGAAACTAAAACTAGAAAATGTAAATTATGCAAAAAGCATAATAATTTCTGTATTTGCAGATGGCAAATACATTGAAAGAAAAAGATTAGATGGTGAAGCAAATCTTAATAAAGAAAAAAACCCACCGTTGATTTTTGATTTGCCCAAGTGCAATGAGGTTAAGGTTTTATTTTCTAAAAACAAGGAAAGTATGATAAATGAACCTAGGTTTTTTGATTATTTCATAGCAACGATATTCACAATATTTACCATTTTCATTCCTAAACTTTTTCCAGAACAATATTTCCTAAATAGAATTGTAGGAGATAACACGGAGATTCTATTAAAAGGTGAGTTTGATGAAGATAAGGAATTAGATGTTAAACTTAGAGATTTTACATATAAAGAACCATATTTAATTCTCGTGTGCCAAGACGAAAATATTGAGATAGTTTATGACTATAATAAACACATTGAACCCCTTGAAGAAGAATGGAATAAATATACAAAGATGTTACTTAGGTATTTTTTAATAACTTTAATCATAAGTGCAATATTAATAATTGATACATTTATGTCTATTAGGGCAGGATATATTGGGGCCTTTGGAGTTATAATGGTTCCTATGGCTATTATCAATTTCCTAAAGCTATATACGATTGGGGAAAACCAAAAAAGGCACTTTTACAACTTGTTTAATAAAAAGGAGGCTAAATAAATGAAAGTTAAAATAGATGGAATGGATTTAGATAGCCTAAAATTCTACAGGGTTTATGTTGATGAATCATTAATCTTAAACGGTAAACTTATTAATAAAGGAATGATTGAAGAATCCCTTGAACTTGAAGATGGAGAACATGAAATTGTATTTCAAATTACAAAGGCAACGGATAAGAAAGAGAATGATTCCATGCTTAATATACTAGCAAGCTTTATAGGTTTTCTTTCAAATGATGTAAGACTTAATTATTTTACTATTTATCACGGAGTACACGAGTATGTAAAAATTAAGGGGGAAAATTTAAATGACAGGGAAATTGAGCTTAAGGTAGATATACCTAGCGAAGATTGTCCATACTATAGATTTATTGATATAGAAGGGGCTGAGGATTTAAATGTTACTAGGGAAAGTGATTTAAATCCTGGATATCAAAAGAGGACATATGATAGATATAAAAACCTAACACTATCGGTGGCTTTAATTTTAGTGGCTTTGGGAGTAGTTCTAATATTGTCTAGTAATACAGGACTTCATATGTATAGAACATTTGCTATAGGAAGTATATTAATGGTATGTGGAATATTTGGATACTTAAAGAGAAGCCGTATAGCCAAAAAGCAATACGAAAATAATTGACAAATGGACAAAGAAACAATACAATGGTTAGCATAAGCTAACTGGAGGTGTTGTTTATGAGTTCGGAAAAAAGCTTTTGGGATAAATATGCTAAGGTTTATGACCTTTTTATATCAAAGGATAAGAAGGCATATGAAAACATATATTTATCGATAAGAGAAAATTTAAATAAGGATATGAAGGTCCTTGAAGTCTGTACAGGAACGGGAATAATTGCTAGAAACATTTGTAATGACACAAAAGGCCTAATCGCAGTTGATTATTCAAATGAAATGATAAATTTGGCAAAAAAGAAAAGTTATGGTAAAGATATTAATTATATGATAAAAAATGCATATAATATGGATTTTGAGGATGATTCTTTTGATACAGTAATTATAATGAACAGCTTGCATATATTAAAAAGTCCTCATCTTGTTTTAAATGAAATAAAAAGGGTGCTAAAGGAAGATGGTCTTCTAATAGCGCCTAACTTTACTCACAAGTATAGCTTAAATAAGATGCTTCTACTTAGTAAGCTTACGGGTTTTAAAGTATATAAAGTATGGGGCATGCTTGAGTATGTCGACTTCATTGAAAAAAGCGGATTCAAAGTTATAAAGAGTAAGATGTTTAAATCCTCCTACCCCATAACCTATGTGGAAGCTAAATCAAATTAATTAAACGCCAATTAACATTATATTTATGTTAGAGAAGAATGACTAGAATTAAACTAAATGAATTGATTTATATAGAACTTTTGATTGATATTTATAACATCAAAGGTTTAATTATTTTATTGATTTGAGCGACTTTTCTTATATCTAAATCTCATATGATTGATTATTTAATATGATATCCTTTGTTATTATCGTATATCTTTTTGACCAACTTATCATATTCTTCATCTGATAAACCATCAAATTTAATGCCCATATCCTTAATGTCTTTTTCTGAAATACTTCTTTTTATTGTTCCTTTTAAATTACCTATGCCCTCAATATTAACATAAATTTCGCCATTCTCTTGAGCTGGTAAATCATCTATTGCAACTTCCTTATTGTTCATCGTACACTGAATTCTTGCACCGGATTCCGAAAGATCTTTGATTTCACAAACTTGTTCTTTATAGCCTACTTTGCACACACTTTTACCTTCTACGGTTTCGCAGTTTTTAACTTTATTTTTTACCATAAGACTTTCTTCTGTGTTAATTCTCTCATCAGCCCTTACTCTAGGTCTTTCAAAGCATATTAGAATGCTAACTATTATAGCAGACACATTATATACAGACCAAAACATATTTATTGCAATTAAATTTACAAACATATAACTGTTATTATTAAATTGTGTAAAGGTTATTATCCAACCAGCAATTGTTAGTACTAATAAAACAATATGCGGTAGAGCAAGTTTCCATTTAAATTCAGTTTTGTTCGTTACATTGCCTTTAGGAGTTACCTTAAATGGTATCGGCCTAGCAAATATCCATTCATACAAAGATGCTAACGCAAGATATGGTGCCATAGCAACTTCATAGATATGACTCCAAGCAATCGTTCTTCTTGTAAATGATAATGATCTGAAAGTCAATATAGAAGCTAAAAAACTAGGTAGCCAAAACAGTATTAAATCTACAATTGTTGCTTCTAAAATTACTGTTCCAAAAATAAGAAAGATGATTGGACATAAAATATATATTATTTTTTGAACCCCTGAAAACCAGTAAATCACTCCATCTAAATATATAAGTCTTTGCATAAAACTTAACCCTTTTATTTTAAGCGGATTCCACTTTTTATTAACCTGTATATTACCTCGGCACCATCGTTCTCTTTGCTTTATTAGATCAGAATAACTTTCAACAGATAAACCCGTTGCAAGCAGATTCTTTACAAATATCCCTTTGTAACCATTGGCTTCTAACAGCATCCCTGTAGCCATATCTTCTGTTATTGAACCAGTTGGAATTCCTCCTATTTCATTTAACGCACTTCTTCTAAAAACTGCATTTGTACCCACATGCAGAACCGCGTTATAATTGGCTCTTCCTCCTTGTATATCTTGCATAAAGAAATCTTGTTCATTTGGGATTTGATTATCAAATTTTAAATTATGTTGAAAAGGATCTGGATTATAAAAAACCTGGGGTGTTTGTACAAACCCAACAGACTCGTCCACAAAATGCCCCAATGTCATTTGTAAAAAATTTGATTTTGGAACCATATCTGCATCAAGTAGCATAACAAATTGTCCATTTGTCTTTGATAAAGCATTATTTATATTACCAGCCTTAGCGTGTTCGTTATTATATCTTTTTATATAATGTACTCCAAGTTCCTTACAAAGTTGTTCAGCTTCGATTCTTCTGCCATCATCGCATAAATAAACATTTAATAGATTGGGAGGATAGTCTAAATTTTTACAGGCAACTATAGTTTTTTTAAGAATTTTCATAGATTCATTATAAGTTGCAATAAAAACATCTACTGTAGGAAGTTCTTGGAATTCTTCAATCGGTACAATTATATTATTGAAAGGTTTAAAAAATAAAATTCTAAATATAAGAGCCTGGAGAAACCCTATTAATTCGGCAGAAAACAGCATTAATCCAATTATTAAACCTACAATTCCAAAAGACCAAGGAATTGTAAATGCAAATCTCCAAAACAAATAAAACAAATTATAAACTATTGTAGTTATCAAAAACAATTTCTTAAATAAATAAAATTTTTTGCTTGCAAAAAAGCTAACATATAACCAAATAATTGCGATTACACATATTCCTAATTTATAAGTATCTATATCCATACACACCTCTTTTGTTGCTTCTGCTTTCATCATTATAGCACAAATTTTAATAGCTTGATAGTATCACGAAAACAACATTTTCTATTAATTACCACGCTTTTTCTTCGGAACGAATTCATGCATAAAGCAAAGTTCAAGGTTTAAATCATTTAAAAAATAAGTCCATTTTGGGGAAGCTCTTATACCATACAATTTTAATTTTTTCTTATTATTTTGATCTAATAATCATAGCAAATCTCTTAGCTTATTTGTTTATAGAAGAATAGATTCTAATTCGGTTATTAAATGTATAAATCGGTTTGCATACTTTTAATTTAACCCCTCTAACTGTAGATATGTCTACAGTTAGTGACCTAAAATAGGGGTAATTTTGGAAATTCAAAAAATATAAAACCCTGTAACCGTTGGAATTACAGGGTTTTTAAATTATTAAATTTATTGGTATCGCCAAGGGGAGTCGAACCCCTGATTCAGCCGTGAGAGGGCTACGTCTTGACCACTTGACCATGGCGACATATTGTTGCTTGAAATCAGCTGAAAGTTATTATACACTACTTAGTATGATTTGTCCATAGAAAAATAAGAGGTGGCTAATGTATAAAGCGATAAAAGAACTGCCGGAAAATTATGAGATTATTAAGAGAATAAATTTTGATAATGATAAACTGACTTACATATTAATTAATGTTATTTCTGTAATATTAGCAATAGTGGTCATTGTAATTCCATTTACTAGAGGTATAACTAGGTTTTGCGTAAGTCCCAAAACTTTTATTTTTGCAGCATTGTGGACATTAGCCCTTGGGGCAATATATATTGTTTTACATGAACTAGTGCATGGAATATTCATATATATATTCACAAAGGAAAAACCCTATTTTGGTTTTAGCAAAGGACTTTTTTATACAGGTACTAACTACTTTATTCCTAAGATTCAGTATATTATTGTGGCATTAGCACCAGTTGTGATATTAGGTTTAATACTACATTTTGTATATATAAATCTAAATGGATATATGTTTTGGGTGGTATATTTAATACAGATGCTCAATATATCAGGAGCAGTTGGAGACTATTATGTAACGATAGTATCATTAAAATTGCCTAAGAATATTTATAGCAGAGATTACGGGGCTAATATGGATTTTTATGGAGTAAAAGATGAATAAAACCAGGGGTATAATTTACATGCTAGCAGCTGCTATGTCCTTTGCTCTCATGTTTGTAATGGTATATTATGCTGGAGATGTTCCAACTTTACAAAAAGTTTTTTTTCGAAATGCAATTGCCTTTTTTGTTGCAGTTTATGTGTTTAAGAGAAAAAATATAGAATTTAATATTGACAAAAAAGGTATAAAGGCTCTAGTGATAAGATCCGTAGTTGGCCTTATAGCGGTTATATGTAATTTTTATGCGGTGGATCACTTAATACTTGCAGATGCAAATATATTAACAAATACAAATCCCTTTTTTGCAATAATTTTTAGCTATTTTTTACTCAAAGAAAAGGTTAAGCCTTATCAAATAGTGGCTATAATTATAGCTTTTATAGGGTGTCTTTTTGTAATAAAACCATCATTTGTTGTGTATGACTATTTAGATGCTTTAATTGGTCTTTTAGGTGGTATGTTAGCAGGGGCGGCTTATGCATATCTTAGAAAAATAGGGTTATATGATATTCCTAAATCCTATGCAGTTGCTTTTTTTGCAGGGTTTTGTTGCTTAGCTCTTTTGCCATTTTTAATATTTAATTACTCATATATGACAACTAATCAGTGGGCAATATTGATTTTGGCAGGAATTTTTGCAACATCTGGTCAATTCTTTGTAACTGGAGCATATTACCATGCACCTGCAAGAGATGTCTCAGTGTACATGTATACCCAAGTTCTATTTACTGCAGGTTTTGGTTTGATTTTATTTGATCAAGTGCCGGATGTATATAGTATAATAGGGTATATGATAATTATATCAATGGGAATATTTATGTATTTTAAGAAAAGGAAAGAAAATGAAATTAATAGTTGATGAAGCGTATTTAGATATAGGTATTGAAACGGTTGTTTTTGCCGTAATTAAGGATGTTAGAATTGTTGGATTAAATGAAGAAACAGAAACCTTTATTAATGCCCAAGGGCACAAGGCCCTTTCATATTCTGATGAAATATTGAATAATGATGTTATTGTTGGTTACAGGGATATGGTAAAAAAGGTAGGAAGAAGCATTAGAAAGTTTCCTCCGACTGCAGAGTCTTTAATACTAAATATTAATAGAAGAAAAAGCATGATGAGAGTAAATGGGGTAGTCGATATCTATAATGCCCATGCTATAGAAAACTTTTTAGCTATAGGAGCCCATGATATGAAAAAGATAGATGGTAATATTCGATTTACCTTTGCCAAGGAAGGGGAACTTTTTTATCCTATAGGGGGTGGGGAAAAGAAATCTGTGGATGGTGATTTTGTATATAAAGATGATAAGGGAATTCTTGCATTTTTAGATTCTAGGGATTCTGGTTTATATAAAATAGATGAAAATACTAGCGACATATTACTAATAGTGCAAGGTAATAAAAATACAGATGTTAGCTATAGGGTGGAAGCTTTAAATGCTATTTGTGAAGATATAGTTTTAAACTTTGGTGGTAAATATAAAGTAAAATGTGTCCATGCAGGAGATTGCGAGATATTGGAAAATTAAAGTATTTGTGGTATTATGTAGTTACTTATTATAGGTGATAAATCTTACGAAAGGGGATATCATGGTTACCAAAGAAATCGTAGAAATACATAGAGAATATTATGAAGCAGGGAATACTTTATCGGTAGACAAAAGAATTTCATATTTACTTAAATTAAAAAATGCCATTACAAAATATGAAGATGAAATTAACAAGGCACTAAAAGCAGATTTAAATAAACATGTCTTTGAAAGCAAGATGACGGAAATAGGTATTGTATTTGAAGAAATAAACTATATTTTAAGACATATCAAGAGATGGTCAAAGGACAAAAAGGTAAGAACTCCAATAGCGCAGTTTTCATCAAAAAGTTATATTCATCCAGAGCCTTATGGGGTGGTATTAATTATGTCTCCATGGAATTATCCGTTTCAATTGGCCATTGAGCCACTAATTGGAGCATTGGCTGCAGGTAATTGCGCAGTAATTAAGCCATCGGCTTATGCCAAGCAAACTAGCATATTGATAAAGATGATTATAGAGGATGTCTTCCCTAAGGAATATGTGTCAGTAGTTTTAGGTGGTAGGGAAGAAAACAAAGAACTATTAAATGAAAAATTTGATTATATATTCTTTACAGGGAGTGTAAGCGTAGGTAAATATGTCATGGAATGTGCAGCTAAGAATCTAACTCCAATTAGTCTTGAACTTGGAGGAAAAAGCCCAGTTATTGTGGATGACACAGCGGACATTAAACTTGCTGCGAAGAGAATTGCATGGGGGAAGATACTAAATGCAGGTCAAACATGTATAGCTCCAGATTATGTTTTAATAAATGAAAGAGTAAAAGAAGAATTTATTAAAGAATACATTCATATACTTGAAGTATTTTTTGATAACGGTAATTACAAATCTCTACCTAGAATAATTAACGATAAACATTTTGATAGGGTACTATCTTTAATTGATTTTGAAAAGGTGGTTTTTGGTGGAGATAATGATGAAGAAACTAGATTTATTGAGCCTACTTTAATGGACAATGTTACCTTCGAAGATGCAGTAATGAAGGAAGAAATATTTGGGCCAATCTTACCACTAATTTCCTATGAAAATCTAGATGATGCCATTGATACGATAGTTAAAAGACCTAATCCCTTAGCTTTATACCTATTCACTAAAGACTCAGCGACAAAGAAAAAAGTAGTGGCTAAAGTTAAGTTTGGAGGAGGCTGCATAAATGATACGATAGTACATGTGGCAACTTCAAATATGGGATTTGGCGGCGTTGGAGAAAGTGGCATGGGGAACTATCATGGTAAAGCGAGCTTTGATACCTTTACCCATTACAAATCAATAGTAGATAAACATAACTTTATAGATATACCCCTTAGATATCCACCGTACACAAAAGCAAAAAAGAAGATACTTAGTAAAGTGATGTAGATCCTTGGAGGAAAAGATTTATGAAATGGGCAATCCTATTATTATTATTCATTGCAATAATATTATTCATTGCATTTAGACTGTTAAAAAGATCAGTAAATCCAGAAAGACTTACAACTGAAGAATCAATAAAAATTGAAAAAAGTCATGGCACATTGGATGGTTATAAAGAATTAGAAAAAAAGGAATATATAATTAAATCTTATGATGGTTATGAGCTTCATGCCACATATATACCAAATGATTCAAAAAAAATAGTAATCATAACTCATGGGCATATTTGCACAAGATGGTGCAGTGTAAAATATGTGATGCTATTTAGAAAACTTGGGTACGGAGCAGTTATCTATGATAATAGAGGTCATGGTGAAAATGTAAGAACATTTATGACATTAGGACTAAAGGAAAGCAAAGATCTATTATCAGTAATAAAAGACACAAGGCTCAAATATGGAAAAGACCTATTTATAGGTCTTCATGGAGAATCCATGGGATCCGCAATAAGTAATATGGCCCTTGAATATAATCCAAAAGTTAAATTTGTAGTTTCTGACTGTGGATATGCAGATTTTATAAAAACAGGGAAAGACTTTGCACTTTCGGAATATCATCTGTTTGGATTTTTTGTATATCTAGCTAATATCATGTGCAAGTTAATTTATAAATTTGACTTAAGGGACGTGAGACCTATTGATGCTATTTCGAAGAATGAAGTACCTATATGCTTTATTCATGGAAACCAAGATACGCTAATTAATAAGATAAATGCAGAATTCTTATTTCAAGCAAATGTTGGATATAAAGAAATCCACATATTTGATGGGGCTAAACATGCAAGTTCTTATTTCAAAAATCCAGATAAATACTATGAAATCATAAAGGATTTTGTAAGTAAGGTTGAAAAAAATAATAAAAGCATATATTAGAAAGAGGTGTTCTATATGAAACAAGCTGTAATATATTTTTCAGTAACTAATAACACCAAAAAAGTTGCTGAAGTAATAGGCAAAGAAGTAGATGGCGATGTAATTATGGTGGAGCTAGAAAAACCATATACTAAAGTATCATTGATTCTTAAAGGAATGTTCCAAGTTTTCAGAAAGTCTTGCCCTAAGATAATTAATGAAATTGATTTTAATGCATACGATAGGATATATATTGGAACTCCAGTTTGGGGAGGAACTAATGTACCGCCTATTAATACTGTTTTAAAGAATTTTGATTATGAAGGAAAAGAAGTGTTGTTTTTTTGCACCCATAAAGGTGGACCTGGAAAAATATTTGAAAATATGAGAAATAACCTAAATGGAGGTAAAGTTTTGGGTGAAAAAGATTTCCAAGATCCTTTGGCCAATGAAAACATTAAAAATGATGTAGCTGAATGGGTTTCGTTAGTTAAAATCAGAAAGGTTGATGAGTAATGGATGAAAATTTGTTGTTATGGATACAAGACATTTTTGTAAGTGATACCTTAACATCTGTTTTTTCGTTTATAACTAATTTAGGGAATATTGGAATGATTTGGATAGCCTTATCTATAGGGTTATTACTTTTTAAGAAAACTAGACCAATTGGTATAATGGTGGTTTTAGCTTTAGTATCTTCCTATATAATTAACAACCTAATATTAAAAAATATAATAATGAGAATTAGACCCTATGAAGTTGTTCCTGAAGTAAAGCTTTTAATTGAAGCTCAAAAAGATTATTCATTTCCTTCGGGACATGCATCAAGTTCCTTTGCTGCTGCAGTGGCAGCTATGAAGGGGATTAGAATAATGGGATACTATGATAAGTACAAATGGTCATATTATCTGATATTAGCTTTAGCTATATTAATTGCTTTTTCAAGGTTATATCTTGGAGTACATTATCCGACAGATGTAATCGTTGGGATACTTAGTGGAGTAATTATAGGTCTATTTGTATGGAAGCTTCCTTTGGGAAAAACTTTGCGTTAACTTGTTTATACCTACTTATGGCATAGGATATAATGTAATTGCAATATAAAATTAAGTGTGATAAACTCAAAA
>DATFJV010000092.1:0-4099 GCA_035268985.1 Anaerovoracaceae bacterium
TTTAGAATAAGATGGACCTAAATCAAATGTTACTAAACCCTTCATATAATTAAAATATTGAACTATCTTTGGATCATCTAAATTATATTTTTCATTTAATGCTCTTAGTATCTCGTCTGGAACAGGTCTTTCTCTAGTAAATGGACCTCCTGGTATTGAATGCATCATGGTGAATGTTAATGATGTTATTAGTATTATTGTTATTAATATAGAAATAATCCTTTTTATATAAAAAGATCTCACATTGCTGCTCCTTTCATTTAAAATTATTATAGGAATTTAAAGCATATATCCTTTTTTAATAATAAAGTTAACTTATGTCCTTAAATTTTATGAAATTTATTTAACTTAAAAAATATAAAATGAATATAGTTTAAATGCTTATACCCATTATACAATAAATCTTCTAGTTTTCAAAACTAAAATTATACTTATTAAAATAAAATTATTAATTTATTGATTTTATGTAACAATTTTGCTATAATCACTTACTAAATATTAATTTTTAAAGAGGTGTATTATGAAAAAGAAAGTATCAGAATTAGTAGTAGAATGTTTAGAGTTGGAAAATATAGATACTGTATTTGGTTACCCCGGGGCTGCAATTATGCCTTTTTATGAAGCATTAAGAAAATCAAGTATAAATCATATATTAGTTAGGAACGAACAATCTGCCGGTCATATGGCTAATGGTTACGCAAGAACTAATGATACTGTAGGTATCTGTATTGCAACCTCTGGACCAGGAGCAACAAATCTTATAACAGGAGTAGCAACTGCTTATATGGATTCCATCCCTTTGGTCGTAATCACAGGTCAGGTAGATTCAAAAAGTATTGGTTCTGATATGTTCCAAGAAGCAGATATAATTGGAGCAACGGAACCCTTTACCAAACATAATTTTTTAGTTAAAAAAGCTAAAGATATCCCGAAATTTATAAAAGAAGCTTTTTATCTTGCAAACACCGGAAGAAAAGGTCCTGTTCTAATTGACCTGCCTGTAGATATCCAAAATCAATTAATGGAGTTAGATTATCCTGAAAAAATTGATATTAGAGGTTATAAACCTACATATGTAGGTAATATGCGACAAATTAAAAAGGCTGTAAAGGAAATTAACAAAGCCCAAAACCCACTTGTATGTGTCGGAGGGGGGATAGCTTCGTCTAACTCAAGAGACGAACTTGAGTTATTTATTAAGAAAACTAATATCCCTGTAGCTTGTTCTTTAATGGGAGTAGACGGTTTTGATAATAATTCAGATTACTTTGCAGGATTACTGGGTTCTCATGGTTATCCTTTTGTTAATAGGGCCTTAAACAAAGCCGATCTCTTAATTGTTATAGGAGCTCGTCTTGCAGATAGAACAACATCGAAATATTCCTTCAATGAAAATCAATCCATCATTCATATAGATATAGATCCAGCAGAAATTGGAAAGAATATTAAAACTCATATACCTATAGTAGGAGATGCTAAAAAAGTACTAACATCTCTAAACCAATTTGAATATAAGCCTATTTGGGAAAAATGGTCTGAAAAAATAATGAAAGAAAGAGAATCTTACTTTGAAAAGGCTTTGAATTTAAATATAAACATAAACAAAGTTAATCCATGTCTTGTAGTAAGAGAAGTTTCAAACTTAGTAAAAGGAAATACTATCATAACAGCAGATGTAGGTCAGAATCAAATTTGGACTACTCATTTTTATAAGGCTTCAAAAAATAGAAAATTCTTCACATCTGGCGGATTAGGTACTATGGGATACAGCATACCAGCTGCTATAGGAGCTAAGTTTGCATCTCCATCCCATACAGTAGTAGCAATGTCAGGAGAAGGTGGCATGCAGATGTTGGTTGGTGAACTTGCTGTATTAAGAGAAAATAATCTAGATCTTAAAATAATCATTTTTAATAATAATAGTTTAGGTATGGTGCGTGAAATGCAGGAAAACCTCTTCGGAGAAAATAATCACTACAGTACAGCTATTGGATTTAACCCTGACTTTATGCAACTAGCTAAAGCTTATGATATTGATGGAATTCAAATAAATAACAATGATGAAATAAAAACAAAGCTTAAGATGGCATTCTCTAAAAAGGGACCTTGTCTAATAGAATGTAAGGTAGATCCAAAATTCCCTACTTTACCAACTAAAGTTAAAGAATTGGAAAAGAAGAATATAGAAATAGCATAAACAAACTTATATAAGGGAGGTAGATTGATGAAAGGCGAAAGACATGTATTGGCAATACTTGTAGAAAACTATTCAGGTACCCTAAGCAAGGTTGCAGGGTTGTTTACTCGTAGAGGTTATAACATAGATTCACTTAATGTAGCTGAAACTATGGATCCAAAAACTTCGAGAATAACGGCAACTGTAACAGGAGATGAAAAAATATTAGAACAGATCACAAAGCAGTTAAATAAACTTATTAATGTAATAAAAATAACTGATTTAACTTGCAAAAAATCTATACAAAGAGAACTTATGTTTGTGAAAATTTCTTCTTCAATTGAAAGCAGAAATGAAATTATTCAAATGACAAATGTTTTTAAAGGAAAAACCGTTGATATTTCATCCAAATCTATTACAATAGAACTAACTGGAGACGAAGAGAAGAACAATGCTTTTATAGAATTAGTAAAACCTTTTGGTATTATAGAACTTGTAAGAACAGGATTAACTGCAATTGAAAGAGGATAAAAAAAGGTAACAGTCTAGACTGTTACCTTTTTTTATATTGATTTTACTTCTTTTAACCAAGTTGATATTGATGCATCGCTTGGCATCCTCCAATCACCTCTTGGAGATAAAGCTACACTTCCTATTTTGGGACCATCAGGAATACAGGATCTTTTAAACTGCTGAGTTATAAATCTTTTATAAAAATTTTCTAACCATTTTTTTATTGTTTTTTCGTCATATGTATCTCTGAAAGCTATTTTGGCCAAATAAAAAACTTTTTTTGGAGAGAATCCATTTCTCACTGTATTATAAAGGAAAAAATCATGAAGCTCATAAGGCCCAACTACTTCCTCTGTTTTTTGTTTGATTTTTCCTTCTCTATCCGGTGGTAGTAATTCTGGACTTACAGGAGTATCTAAAATATCTAATAATATCTTTCTAACCCTACCAGAAAATTTGTATTCTGATGCCCATTTAACCACATATCTAATTAAAGTCTTTGGAATTCCTGAATTTACACCGTACATAGACATATGATCTCCATTGTAGGTTGACCAACCTAAAGCAATTTCAGACAAGTCACCTGTACCAACTACAATACCATTCAACTGATTAGCCTTGTCCATTAGTATTTGAGTTCTTTCTCTTGCCTGAGTATTTTCATATACTACATTATGGTTATCTATGTCGTGATTAATATCCTTAAAATGTTGTAATGATGCGTCTTTTATACTTATCTCTTCCAAATCCACCTCTAATTCTTCCAGCAGACCTAAAGCATTATTGTATGTTCTTTCTGTCGTACCGAAACCTGGCATTGTAATTCCTTTAATAAATTTCCTATCCTTACCAAGGATATCTGCAGTAACTACAGAAACCAATAAAGCAAGAGTAGAATCAAGTCCACCAGATATTCCTATAAGAAGAGATTTAGTATTAATATGTTCTACCCTCTTTGCTAAAGCCATAGTTTGCAGATTAAATATCTCACTACATCTTTCTTCCATATCTTCTTCCTTTTGTGGTACAAAAGGATAAGGATCAACAACCCTTTTAAGTTTAACTTCTTTATTGTCCAAAGAAAATTCAATTTTTTTATATTCTCTTTTATAGCTTTTACTATCGTTAAATACTGTGTTTTTAACTCTATCCTTATTTATTTTCTCTACATCGATATCATTATAAACAAACTTACCATCTATATTATAGTCTTTATTATTTTCTATGATTTTTCCATTCTCCGCTATAATTATATTTCCGCCAAAGACCAAATCCGTGGTAGATTCCCCATATCCTGCAGATGAATATACATAAGCAGATATACATTTTGCAGACTGTTGAGAGATCAATTTTTCTCTATATATGCTTTTACCTACTATATCATTTGATGCTGATAAATTAACTAAAATA
>DATFJV010000093.1:0-40031 GCA_035268985.1 Anaerovoracaceae bacterium
GACTGTGTGTTACCTACTAGAATAGCAAGACACGGACTTGCCACAACTAGTAATGGTAGGGTGAATATTAAGAATGCTAAATATGAAAGGGATTTCAGTCCCCTAGATGAAAATTGTGATTGCTATACGTGTAGAAACTATTCTAAAGCTTATTTAAGACATCTATTTAAAGCAGATGAGATGCTTAGCGCAATGCTATTATCAAATCATAATTTACATTTTTTAATAAACATGATGAAGAATATTAGAATGTCGATAGAAGAAGATGGATTTTTAGAATATAAGAAGGAATTTTATGACAAATATGGAAAATTTTAGAATTTGTAAAGATAGCGAATATTGCGGAGGTTGTATATATCAAGGAATTGAATACCCCGAGCAAATAAAAGAAAAAGAGTCATTAATAAATGAATTAATGACTAAGTATGACGTGGATAAAAGTATTTATAAAGGAATGGTACCAGCACCCCTTACTGAAGGTTATAGAAATAAGATGGAATATACCTTTGGAGACATGGAAAAGGGCGGAGAAATGACACTTGGTATGCATAAAAAAAAGCATTTCATGTCAATCATTACAGTGGATGAATGTCAACTTGTTCCTGAGGATTTTAACGTTATATTAAGTAAGACATTAGAGTTTTGTAAGAGAAAAGGTTATAGTTTTTATCATAAAAAATCTCATGAAGGACTATTAAGAAATCTAATAGTGAGAAGGGGTATAAGAACTGATGAGATACTAATTAACATTGTTACGTCTAGTCAGACTCATTTTGATGAAGACGCATATATCGAACTTATTAAATCCCTTAAGTTGGAGAACCATTTAGTGGGAATACTACACACTATAAATGATAATCTTGCTGATGCTGTAAATTGTGATGAGCTTAAAGTACTATATGGCAGAGACTACTATTATGAAAAAATTATGGGTCTTGTATTTAAAGTTAGTGCCTTTTCATTTTTTCAAACAAATGTAGAAGCAGTTGAAAAACTTTATGAAGATGCAATTAATCTAATACCTGATTTTAATAATAAGATTGTATATGATTTATACTGCGGAACAGGAACTATAAGTCAGGTATTGGCGAAGGGAGCTAAAACAGTATATGGCATTGAAATATCAGAAGATGCTGTAAAAGCAGCCAAAGAAAATGCATTAAGTAATGGATTGAATAATTGCAATTTCATTGCAGGAGATGTACTTAAGAAATTAGATGAAGTGGAAGAAAAACCTGAGGTTATCGTAGTGGATCCACCAAGAATGGGAATGCATCCGAAAGTAGTTGATAAGCTTGTTAAATATAATATGGATGAAATAATATATATATCATGTAATCCTAAAACCTTGTTTATAAATTTAAAGCAGTTTGATGATTATGGGTATAAACCGATTTATTTAAAAGCTTATGATAATTTTCCCAAAACTAAGCATGTGGAGTGCGTATGTCTGCTGTCAAAGAAAGGTAACTAAATAGCTGAAAAGCGTTGAAATTAAGAGATTTCGAAATGGATAATCATTCGGAATCTCCTTTTGTATTTTCGATATTAATCTAAGTATAACTGGCTTTTAACTCCATGTACATGGATAAGCCTGTGAAAAAAGAAGAAAGCGGCAATATGGGAACTTATTTAATTCTTATTCTTGTAGTAGTAACGTCGGGGTCAGGATATTATTTCAAAGTCATTAAGGAAAAGGAAGATAAGGAACTTGAAGGCTTTGAGGAGGAGGAAGATGATGAATTTTTTCAGAGGCAGAAGAAAGTGAAAATGAAGCAGATGAAGAAGAAACAGTAGATAAAGAAGATGATGAGTTAGAATAAGTTTGCACCCAAAAATATACAATATTTGGGGCAAAACACAGGTCGAGAGAGTAAAATCTTTTGTCCTCTTATATTGAAAAAAGGGGTACATAAAAAATATAAACTGTTGCAATAGTGCGCACTAAATGCTATAATGTAAGCACGATTACAACAAGAGGTGGATGCTATGGATTATATAAAAAAGATAAAAGAAAAAATAGAAAAATCGGGAGGAGTTATTACAAGTAAAGAACTTAAAACCTCTAACATTCCTACCATATATCTCACACGAATGGTGAAAAAAGGAGAGCTAATTCGTGCGGATAGAGGAATCTACGTAGATTCAAATGGAGATTATGATGAGTATTATTTTTTCCATAGTAGATGTAAGGTTGCTGTTTTTTCTTATGTATCTGCCCTTTATCTTCATCGATTTACAGACATAATCCCGGGAGAAATGGAAGTTACAGTATATAAAGGATACAATCCTCATCGTATAAGTGACAGTATAAGAATACACTATGTAACAAAAGAAATTTATGATTTGGGTATTATAGAATGTCAAACCATGTTTGGGAATACAGTAAAAGCTTATGATTTGGAGAGAACGGTTTGCGACCTTATTAAAAACAGAAGTGAAATAGAAACTGAACTGTTTTCAAAAACTATTAACAAGTATGTCCGTTACGAAAATAAGGATTTGAATAAACTATATGAGTATTCAAAGAAGATGAAGATATATGAAAAAGTAAAAGAACTTCTGGAGATTGTTTATGAATAAGGATAAGCTAAGAGCTATATGTCAAAAACTGTCAAAAGAAACAGGACTTAGTTTTAATGCGATACAAACACACTATTTTTTAGAAAGTATTTTAGAAAAGATAGCAAGTAGTGATGAAAATGAAAACTTTATTTTCAAAGGTGGGTTTTTACTTGCAAATGTGATTGGAGTTAAACAGAGAAATACAGTAGATATTGATTTTTTAATAAGGAGATTCTCACTTACAGAAGAAAATATCAAGCAAAGATTTGAAAAAATACTCCAAAGTGGAAAAGACAAAAGGATTACTTATGAAATACAGAAGATAGAAGAAATACGCAAGGAAAATGAATATGGCGGATTTAGAATTACAGTTCTTTGCAGATTGGAGAACATAAGGCAGATTATTCCGCTTGATATAGCAACAGGTGATCCAATCACACCAAGTGAAATGTCCTATGAATATAAAAGCATTTTTAATGATAAAATTTTTGAAATATATGCATATAACATAGAAACAATGCTTGCTGAGAAGATTCAGACAGTCTATAAAAGAGGGGTGTTCAATGGCAGAAGTAAAGATTTTTATGATATTTACATTTTATATCATTTGAAAAAAGAAGAGATTGATTTTGAACGCTTAGGGAAAGCTTGTCAAAACACATTTGAGCATAGAAGCACAAGTTTTAATATTGATAGTATTCTTGATGTATTAAGTACCCTAAAAGCGGAGAAAGATCTTAAAATACGATGGAATAGTTATCAAAAAAGATTTAATTATGCAGGAGAAATAAGCTTTGATGATGTAGTAGACACAACAATCGAATTAGTGAAAAAAATAAAATAGCCTGTTAAAAATAAGTTTTGATTGACGATTAGAGGAAATGGTATTTCTAATCGTCTTTTTTTATACAAAAACGAAGGATGAAACTGACAACAAATTGTATCCTCAATCAAGCGACGAGGTTAATAATTTGTGTTCCTATCCTATTGACAACACACATTGAGTGCGTAGCATTGATGGCAAGAAAATAAATTATAAATTCCTGTAATGCAGTTAAAATTATTTCTTTTAAGCTAATTGATACTATTTCATTTGTTTATAAGATTTATATAATACTAATATATATAATTATCTTGACTAATATAATGAAGAAATATATTATACTTAATAAGTGCATATAATTCATAGTATAAAAAAATATAGTCAACAAAACTGTTAGCATTTATATAACAGTTTAATAAAATATGATTAAGAAAGGAATATAAAAATGCAAAAAAGTCAAATTCTGTTTATAACAAGTCTTATTTTTGCAATCATTATTACAATTTTTGCAATTACTAATTCTGAACCTGTTACAATTAATCTTATTTATCAAGAGGTGATTGCTTCTCAAGCTTTGGTCATATTTATTTCAGCTGCAATTGGTGCAGTAATAGTTTCAATGTTGGGGATAATTAAATATATTAAACTGACAATGGGATTAAAAAAATTAAAAAAAGATAATGAGTCATTAAAAAATGAGCTTGAAGAACTAAAAGCTTTAAACGATAATGAACAAATGTCAGTGACGAATGAGGCAGATTATGTCATTGATAATACTGTTCAAAAAGAGGAGGATGAAGATATTCTTTCAAAAGAACAATAAAGTCTCCCTTATTATGCCAATGAATGTATTTTTGGTATATTCCTAGGCAATATTTATGCTAATTGCTAAAACTATTAACCCATCGGGGCACCCGTTGGGTTTTCTTTATATATTATATTTTTTAAATTTCCTATATAAAGTGGCTAAACTAATACCTAAAATATTGGCAATTTCCTTTTTGGCTTCTGTTGTTTTTCCTTTATTTCTAAGCAGTTTTTCTAATTGTATCTTTTCTGTTTCGGTATTTTCCGTTGAAGTTGACGGGTGATTAATATCAACTTTAGTTTCTGATATTACCCAATTAGGCAAAGAATCTGTTGTTATCACATTACAATCAAATGTGTAATTTATTGCATATTCTATAGCATTTTCTAACTCTCTAACATTACCTGGCCACGAATATTTACATAAGGAATTTAATGAGTTTTGTGAAATTCCTTCTATATTTCTATTTAAAATAGTTGAGTATTTATTACATAAGAAATCAACTATTAAGGGTATATCTTCCACACGCTCTTTTAGTGGAGGAATATCTATGGGGATAACATTAAGCCTGTAATATAAATCTTCGCGAAAATTACCTGATTCAATTTTTTCTCTTAAATTGCTATTAGTTGCAGCTATTATGCGTACATTTACTGGTATTTCTCTAGAAGAACCAATATGTGAAATAGTTTTTTCTTGTAAAACACGTAAAATTTTAACTTGAAGATTTAATGGCATATCACCAATTTCGTCAAGAAAAATTGTTCCTTCATTTGCCACTTCGAAAAGGCCTGGTTTGCCAGATGATTTTGCACCAGTAAACGCACCGCCGTCATAACCAAATAATTCGCTTTCTATTAATGTATCTGGAATAGCCCCACAATTCACTGTGACAAAAGGCATTTTACTGCGCAAGCTTGCGCTGTGAATAGCACGGGCAAATAATTCTTTGCCAGTGCCACTTTCGCCAGTGATGAGAACTGTTGACGGACTTTTGGCTATTGCGTGTGCTGAGAACTTGACTTTCTCAATCTTAGCACTTTTGCCAATAATATTAGAAAATGATGTTACATCATCAGTGTTCATAAGCCTTGATGCGATACGAAATAGACTTTCATCAGTATTAAATGATTCTACTGCGCCAAGAATAGTATCTCCTTGTTTTACCAAACTTACATTAGTGATTAAGTGTAAAGTTTGACCTTCTTTGTTTAAATAATCAATACTTACTTCTGAAAAATCTCTTTTATTTTCAATGGCGCTATATAGTACTGATTTTGGAATTGTATCTTGTATATGACGACCTATTGCTTCAACTGTAGCTATGCCAGTTATACTTTCGGCAGTTTCGTTAAATGAAGTAATAATGCCTTCTGAATTACAAGCAATTACACCTTCATGAACTGAAGTTATAATTGTTTGCAAATATTCATTTGTTTTGCTGAGCTTTTCTCTTGTTATAACTTCTTGTATTTTAGAAGCTAGTAATTCGGCCATTTTACTAGTAAACTTCATGTATGAATAACTATTAAGGACTAATTGTTGCTTTTCTTCTTCCGTAAATGCAGCCAAACTAATAACTCCATGACAATAACCGTTTAATAGGATAGGGTAATATAACCCAGCTTTATAGTAACAATTACCTTTTTCAGTACAGTTTTCGCATAAAATGTTTTCTCCAGGGTCGGTTAAAATCAGAGGCCTTCTAGTTTTAAAAACGTTTTTACATAGCTGGGCATTTTCATCATTCCATTCAGTTTGGTTATCTTGGAATGTTATACTAGTGCTACCAACAACCTCCCAATTTTCATCAATTATTTCGCTTTCTATATGTAAAGCTGCGGAAATCGCTTCTGCAAATTGTTGTACTTCATTTTTATTGTCTGATAAATAACTCATAATAATATCCTTTCTTATGGAAGTATATATCAAATGTATAACAAAATTCTCAAAAACACAAGATAAATTCTCATAATTGAGAATTAATTTGATTATGAGAAAATATAACATTGGAATTTAGCGCTTTAAAGAAAATAATAATTGGCACAATAGTTGCTGCTATATATATTGAAAGGAGATTAGGATATGAATGATGAAAAAATATATTTTACCCGAATGGGTGATGGTAGCGGCGTATATATGTCAGAAGATGAAATAAGAAAAGACATCGAAAAGGGTGTAGCAGATGCAGTTAGGAGAGGCAAGATAGAAGGTCTTACTTTAGACGAAATGAAGCAGTTATATGAAATTGTAATTATGGAAGGGAATGTAGTAGGAGTAAACAGAGGGCAAGAAGTGGTTTCAACTTCCGATTCAGGATGCTTTAAGATTAATTACCAAGCAAATATTCCAATTGATAGATCCACTGCGGTTTTGGTTAACGAAAGAATTTTATGTATGGATTCAATAGATATTGGCAATATTGATTACAGCTATAAAACGGTAAAACCAATTCTTAATGATGAAGCAAAGGTAATGCAGCTTGCCCAATCCCAATCTGTTATACCAGTGCTGTATGGAGGAATGCCGGATTTAGGAAGATATACAAAACCAGATGGACCCATGGAAAACTGGTCGGAATTAATTCCAATGGGTAAAGTCAAGGAAGCCATGGCATCCCAAGAAGAAGCAATAGAACAAGCCGTTAAAGATATGTACTATATTGCTAAGGGAATGTATGAAGCCGGATCCGATGGTATGAATTTAGATACCAGTGGTGCCTCTGGAGACGCGGATTTTTTAGCAGCACTTTTAGCTACAGAAAAAATCAAAAATGAAATGCCTGACTTTGGTATAGAAATAGGGATGGCAGGAGAGTTTGTCCTAGGCATGCATAGCAAATTGAAATATGAAGGCATTAGACTGGCAGGGCTTTATCCTCATCAACAGGTAAAATTAGCAGAAAAAGCAGGAGCTTCAATATTTGGACCTGTTGTAAATACTAACAGTAACATGTCATTCCCTTGGAATATAGCAAGGGCTGTAACATTTATAAAAGCGTGTTCATATATATCAAATATTCCAGTACATGTTAATGTAGGTATGGGTGTTGGTGGTACACCAATGGCTTATGTACCTCCTACAGACGTTACCTCAAAAGCATCTAAAGCTATGATAGAAATAGGTAAGGTAGACGGTTTGTAGATAGGCTCAGGCGATCCATTTGGAAATGACGCGACACAGTCTATAGCAGTATGCATGGGTGGTATCCGTAGTGCAGGAGATCTTGTACTTCGTATGGAACTTTCAAAGGGTATGCGTATAAAAGAAGCTAAGGAATATGTTGCAGAAAAACTTGGGGTTAATGTTTTAGATCTTGGTGATTGCTCTGTTATGCAAGATATCCGCGAGGAGCTGGATATTGGACAAAGTATGCCTTCATCAAAGGCTGCAAAAGGTTTAGAAGCCAAGTTTAACATAGCTAAAGTATTAGGAATTAAGATAAATTCTGTAGAAAGATTTAAGGAGAAGACGAGTTATGGCGTTTAAATTTAACAATGAAAAGAGAGGTTACCATATACTAAGTGATCAAGGGGTCATAGATATTCATAATGCCACGATGGGATTGATGGAAGATTATGGTGTCCGTATATTTGGTCAAGAGGCTAAAGAAATATATGAAAAGGCTGGATGTGAAGTTGATAGTAATACAAATATGGTAAAATTCCCCAAAAAATTAGTAGAATGGGCTATTGAAAATGCACCTGGGCAATTCACTATGTATGGAAGAGATTCTAAAGATGATTTTGTGCTAGGCGATGGTAAGATGTCTTATACTAGTTTTGGTACTGGATTAGAAATGTATGAATTAGAGACAGGAGAAATTAGAGAAACAACTACTAAAGATCTTGATGATTTCGCACGTTTTGTAGATGCAATTCCTGAAATCAATGCTTTTACTACAGCTGTTGCGGCAAGAGATGTTCCAGGGAAGCTTAAAGACTTTTATGAAGCAGAATCAATATTTAGAAATACTACAAAGCATGCTATTTTAGATGCAGAAAACGGTCATAATGCAAAAGTTATAATTGACATGGGAATTGCAATTGCAGGTAGTGAAGAAAAACTTAGAGAAAGACCATTTTTCACATTATGCATGTGTCCTAATAGTCCGTTGGAAATCCATGATGGAGCATCACAAGTAATCATAGAAGCAGTAAGAGCTGGTATACCTATAAGTATTCTTTCCATGGGACTTACTGGAGGAACAACACCAGCTACACTTTCAGGGACTTTTGTAGTAACTAATGCTGAAATATTAGCTGGAATAGTATTAGCGCAGCTTGTAAAACCAGGAGCACCTTGTATTTATGGTAGCTCAACAACTGTTATGGATATGCGTAAAGCCACTTCACCTGTAGGCGCCCCTGAACATGGAATGTTTGGTGCTATGGTAGCTCAAGTAGGCGATTATTATGACATAGTAACAAAAGTAGGGGGAACATAGGCTGATAGTAAAGTTATGGATGTTCAATTGGGACATGAAAAAACACTTACAGGTTTAATGCCAGTTCTGGCAGAGGCAGATTTAATTTATGGTCTTGGAATGATAGATATGGGTATGGCAGTAAGTTTTGAGCAATTCTTAATGGATGCAGAATTTGTTCGTATGTTTAACCGTGTTGAAAAAACTGTAAAAGTAGACAAAGATTCATTGGCCCTTGAAGTAATAAAGGCTGTAGGACCAGCTGGAAACTTCTTAAGTCAAAGGCATACTTTAAATCACATGAGAGATGAAATATCAGAAGCAAAATTAATCGATAGACGTATGAGAGAAGGTTGGGAAAATGACGGATCAAAGGATATGCCATTGAGAGCTAGGGAGCTAGCAAGAGACATATTAAAAAACCATTTTGCAGAACCACTAACTGAGGAAGTACAAGCTAACCTTAAAGATATTATTGCCAGAGAGGAGGCTATATTGTGCAAATAGAGATTAATGTTTTTACAGAAGAAGAGAAAAGACTAGTGCATGAGAAAACAATGAAGATACTTTCTGAAACAGGGATCTTAATAAAAAGCCCTATTGCATTTAAAGCCTTAAAAGAAGCTGGTGCTAATGTAGATGAAGCAAAGAATTACGTTTACTTGAGTGAAGATATTGTTATGGATGCTATATCAAAAGCGCCAAATAAATTTACTTTAGGGGCAAGAAATACTGATTATGATTTTGAAATACCGTGCAATGAAAGTTGTCATTTAATGAGTGGAATGACTCCTAACATTTATGATCCATATACAAGAGAAAGCCGTGAATCATTAAAAAGTGATGTAGTAAATGTTGGGAGAGTATTTCAACATACAAAAACAGGTATGGCGTGTTGGACAGGTTGTTTAGCTTCAGATGTACCAGAAAAAACCCATTGTCTCCACGAGATGGCAGCTATAATATCCGGGACATCGAAACATATACAATTTGAATTAAGTAGTCCTTATGAGTCTAACTATGCAGGGAAAATACTTGAAACAATTTTAGGTAGCAAAGAAGAAGTTATTAAAAGAAATATAGCCTCAGTTCTTTATTGCCCAGTTTCGCCATTAACGCAAGACAAAAATATGTTAGAAGCATATTTGGCCCTTGCTAAATATGAGATTCCTATTAACATTTATCCGATGCCAATGATTGGATTAACTTCACCAGCATCAATATTTTCCACGATATGCCAAATAAATGCCGAAGTTTTATCGGCTATTGTACTGTTTCAAGTAATAAATCCTGGTTGGCCAATGATATATGGCGTAGCTTCTGGTGTTGCGGATCCAATTACAGGTGAATATGTAAAAAGTGGAGAAGCAGCATTAGTCAGTCTTGGTGGAACAGAAATGGCTAGGTTTTATGGATTGCCTTGTGCTGTAACAGGCGGTGGTAGTTTTGAAACAATGCCTACATATCTTGGACGTGCAGACTTGATAGATGGTATTGGAACTACTGATAATGGAATGGCTGTTTCTTTGGAAATGATTTTAACAGAAGATGAAATCGCAAGTAGATGTTTAAGAATTGCAAAAGGAATTGAAATTAATGAGAATACAGATTTAACAGAAGATATTCAAAAAGAAGGACCTGGTGGTACTTATATTGCCCATAAATCATCAGTAAATAATTTCAAAAATCCAGATGAATTATATTATTCTAAAATGTTCCCATCTAAATTAAGAGGAGCAACATATGAGAAATATAATAGCATAGAGATTGCCAATAAAAAGGTAAAGGAAATCATAGAAGGTGAAATAGTTGACTGTTTACCAAAGAAAATTTTAGCAGAAATAGATGAAATATGTGCCGAAGCAGATGCAGGTATAATTAATTAGACAATAATATCTTAAAACACCAAAAATAATTAGTAAGATGGAGCTAGTAATAGCTCTATTTTACTTTAAATATAACTGATACAAAAAAGCGTTATTTAATAAACAAATTAAACTTAGGTGACATGTATATGGTACAAGTGAAAAAAATATAATTAATAAATTCTATATCCTTATATAAAGGGAATAAAATAAAGGATTATAATAGAGATAAAACATGAAAAATGGTTTATCTCTATTATTATTTATTATTAAAAAAGAAAATAAAAGCATAATATCAAAAAAACGTGTATAATAAAAGGAAAGAAATTACTTGTTTTGTAAGGGGTGATTATAGTGAATATAATTAAATCTAAATTGATTGAAGTAATTAGTGCAGTTTTACCAATTACTGTGTTAGTTTTAATATTAGATCTAGTACTATTACATATGGATCTTTTATTAATATATAGATTTATAATTGGTACACTACTTATAATTATTGGGCTTACTGCTTTCCTATTAGGTGTTGATATAGGCATAAGCCCCATTGGCAATTTAATTGGGTCTAATATGGTGAAGCTTAATAAGGTTTGGCTCTTGGCCTTAATAGGGCTGTTTTTAGGCTTTATTATTTCAATAATAGAACCGGATTTACACATACTGGCAGGTCAAGTTGAGCTTGTTTCTTCTGGTCAGATTAATAAGGTAAGCCTAATCGTAGTTGTCTCAATTGGAATAGCTGCTATGGTATCATTAGGACTAATTAGAATAGTTTATAATATTACTCTGCAAAAGGTATTAATTGTTTTGTACTCAGTTATATTAATTTTATCTTTTTTTGTATCTAAAGAATTTTTAGCTATATCATTCGATTCCTCGGGGGCTACAACTGGAGCTATGACGGTGCCGTTTTTATTGGCACTAGCCATAGGAATATCAGCTATGAAAAAGGATAGTAAGGCATCTGAAAAAGATAGTTTTGGATTAATTGCCATTGCATCAGCAGGTGCAATTATAGCTGTAATGGTAATGAGTATTATAACTGGTACAAAAGAAATAACAGGTGATTTACAAATAAATGATAACAAATCAAAAGGAATATTCGAACCATTTATTGATAAAATACCATTAATAGCAGCAGAAATATTTATAGCTATAATTTCAATATTGATTATATTTATTGTTTTACATAAAATAACTTTTAAATTGAACAAAAATACCTTTAGTAAAATATTAATAGGATTAGCATTTACTTATATAGGATTGGTACTTTTCTTAGTGGGTGTAAACGCCGGCTTTATGGAAATTGGTAGTATTGTAGGCTATGAGGTAGCAAGTTTGGAAAACAAAGCAATATTAATAATTTTGGGATTTTTATTAGGATTGGTAACTATACTGGCTGAACCTGCAGTGCATGTCTTAACACATGAAATAGAAGATGTAACCAGTGGATATATTAACAGGAAGTTAATAATGGCGTTCCTTTCAATAGGTGTAGGATTTGCTATTGGCTTATCAATGCTGAGAATTGTTTTACCCGAACTTGAGCTTTGGCATTTAATTTTACCTGGCTATTTAATAGCGATGACCATGACTTTTTTTGCACCAAAGGTATTTGTAGGTATAGCTTTTGATTCTGGAGGTGTGGCTTCAGGACCGATGACAGCGACATTTATTCTAGCGTTTACTCAAGGGGCAGCAGAAGCAATAGAAGGAGCAGATGTATTAGTAGATGGTTTTGGAATGATAGCCATGGTGGCACTTACCCCAATTATTGCTTTACAAATATTAGGACTTATATATAAGAAGAAGTCTGTTAAAAGAGGAGTTGATATTAATGCAAAATAATGAAATGAAAATGAGTTTTGAGCTAATATGTAGTATTGTAGATTGTGGTATGGGAAGTAAAGTTTTAAAAGCACTTAAAAACCATGGTATAACTGGGGGAACAATATTAGTAGGTCGAGGAACAGTAGATAACAAGATATTAACTTTATTAGCAATAACAGATTCGAGAAAAGAAGTGGTTCTTTCCGTAACAAATACAGAAAATGTTACGAAAGCTTTAGAAAGTATCAACGATGAGTTTAAACTGGGCAAAAAAAATCATGGGATAATATTCTCAACATCAATTTGTATTGTAGAAGGTTCAAGTAATTGTAAGTGTTCGGGGAAATTTAATGATAATAAAGGAGCTGATAAAAAGATGTATCAAATGATTACAGTAATAGTAGATAAGGGTAAAGGAGAAGATGTCATATCAGCTAGTAATATGGCAGGATCTAAAGGTGGCACAATAATAAATGGCAGGGGTTCTGGTGTTCATGAGACAAGTAAAGTTTTTTCAATGGAAATTGAACCAGAAAAAGAAGTTGTAATATTATTATGTAAAACCGAAAAGACAGAAAAAGTGGTTAATAAAATAAGTGAAGTTTTAAACCTAGATGAGCCTGGTAATGGTATAATATATGTGCAAAATGTAAATGAAACATATGGAATACTAGATTAAAAAAATTATTAAACCAAGGGAAGGCATTAACATGGGTGATAAAAGCAAAGGTTATATTCTAGTATTTTTAGCAGGAGCTTTATGGGGTTTAATTGGTTTTTTCGTTACATACCTTAGCAGATTAGGTATAAATTCTTTCACTATAGCGTTTTTAAGAGATTTTTATGGAACCATTTTCTTTATTGTAGTAGTAATACTAATGCATGGGCTAAAAGGGTTGAAACCAAGTAAAAATGAGCTGTTACTTGCAATAGCAATGGGATTAATATGCCAAACATTTTTTAATATAAGTTATACTATATCAATTAATAAAATGGGTGTAGCAACTGGCGCTATTTTGCTATATACATCACCTATGTTTATAACATTGCTATCAAGAATAGTATTTAAAGAAAGATTGAACAGAATAAAAGCAATAGCCCTTATTATAAATATATCCGGCTGCATTCTTACTGTCACAAATGGCAATTTTGGTGTTCTTGAGTTTTCAACATATGGTGTTTTAATGGGAACATTAGCCGGGTTATTATATGCTACACTGACAATATTTGGCAAAATAGCCGGGAATATGAATTGTAATGTGGAAACTATATCATTATTTAGCTTTATTACAGCAACAATAGCCTTGTTTTTTATTGCAAAGCCCTGGAATTATATGGAGATATTGACGGAAGCTAATGTTATAGTGTTATCAATGGGTTATGGTCTTATACCAACAGCTCTTGCATACTATTTATATATGATGGGTCTAACAAAACCTGTAGAAGCTAGTAAAGTACCTGTTGTCGCCTCGGTAGAGACCGTTATAGCTGCACTTATAGGTATAGTTATATTTGCTGAAATATTTGGAATTTATAAGTTCATAGGTATTTTATTAGTAATGATTTCCGTAGTATTAATAAGCTGGCAAAGGAAGGAAAATGTTACAGAATAGTATTAACAGAATACCTAAACTAGATTTAAAATTAGAGCAATATCGAAAAAATGATAATATAACTTTAATACCAATTAAAGTTTATGGCAAATATCAAGCTCATCATAGTTAAAGAAATTATTAATTACACAAAGAGACTTGTAAAGTTAAGAGATAATAATATCTATACATATGATATTGGAAAGCTAGAAGAATTTTCTATAGATTTAAAGTAACTTTTAGATTATGATAATAAAATGGTCTATTAATTATTAGTATTCGGCCTTTTATATTGAATCTAAGCATGAATGATGTTAAAATATTAAAATATTAAACAAGTTTGTTGAGGATCAAATAACTAATTTAATTTTTGGAACTGTGCATGAAGTTTTTTATGTAGTATACGAACAAAATGTTTATAAGGAATATATGGTTAATGCTTATCAACGAGAATATCAATTGGTATACATGAATCTTAATCAAAGTTATTTCAGATACTGCAAGATGCACATTTGGCAAAAGGTGCTTTTAGTTATTTCCCTTCATAATAAGAAAAATGTTATTGATTTTTCAAAGAAAGAGGTGTTATGAAAAACAAAAAAATTATTAAATTAAAAAACGAGCTACATGAAAAGAACTTTACAAAATTTGGCTTAGATTTAAATCTTACCGTATCAATATTATCAGCTGTTATACTAATCGCATTTATATTATATTCATTTTTTAATATTGAAGTTGCATCAGCTAGAATTAATGAATTTAAAGATTTAATATTAAGCAATTTTGATAATGTGTTTGTTTTTGCAGCAAATTTCTTTATTGTAACTTTAATTATTTTGGCCATATCAAAAGCAGGCAAAATTAGGCTAGGTGGAGAAGATGAAAGGCCCCAGTATTCTAATTTTGGTTGGTATGCAATGCTTATTTCAGCAGGCATGGGTATTGGACTTATGTTCTGGGCAGTAGGAGAACCAATAAATCACAGTGATTATACACCACTTTTTGAAAGCAGTAATGGACATTACTCAGGATTAGCAACTACTTTTTTCCACTGGGGAGTTCATCCATGGGCTATATATGCCATTGTTGCTTTAGCTTTAGCGTACTTTACTTTTAATAGGCATTTACCTTTATCACCAAGATCTTTTTTCTACCCTATTTTAAAAGATAAAATATTCGGTTTATTTGGAGATATTATAGACACTTTGTCCGTACTTGCGGCTTTAGCTGGTTTAGCAACGTCTTTAGGCTTAGGAGTCCAACAAATCAACAGTGGATTAACACATTTATTTAATCTTCCTTATTCTGTAAATTTACAGGTTTTATTGATTACGGTTATAACTTTAATTGCTACTATATCAGTTGTATCTGGGATAGATAAAGGAGTTAAATTTTTAAGTAAAATAAATATTAGAATTGCTGGTATTTTAATGCTTATTATATTTATTATTGGACCAACATCAATCATTCTAAAAGAAATGTTTATGTCTACAGGTGTATACTTAAAAGGTTTTGTGGAAAATTCCATATTTGTAACTGATAAAGATAGCTCATGGGCACAATCATGGACAATATTTTATTGGGCATGGTGGATTTCTTGGTCTCCATTTGTAGGTATGTTCATTGCTAAAATTTCAAAAGGTAGAACTATTAGAGAGTTTATAACTGCAGTAGTAATAGTACCAACGGTGCTTTCTATAATTTGGATGAGTGTGTTTGGATCAACTGCTATTTATATAAACGAGATAACCGAGGGTGTTCTTGGTGAAGTTGTAAATTCCAATGTATCAATTGCATTATTTGAAATGGTAGAACTAATAAGTGCACCATTTGTGGTTAGTGCCGTTAAAACAATTATAAATATAATAGGAGTTCTTCTGGTTACAACATTCTTCGTTACCTCCAGTGATTCTGGTTCATTAGTCGTAGATAGTTTAGCTAGTGGAGGTAAAATTCATTCCCCTGTAGCACAGAGAGTGTTTTGGGCTCTAATGGAAGGTTTAATTGCAGCAACGTTGCTTGTAATAGGTGGTGAAGAAGCATTATCTGTTTTACAAACAGCAGTAATTACAACAGGTTTACCTTTTGCAATAATACTAACTCTTGTAGCAGTGATTTTGCTTTGGACTCTAGTTATTAAAAGTAAAAACGTTGATGTAGAAGATAAAAAAGCATCTAAGATGTAATTCATTTATTAAAAAACATAATAATAAACAACCAATTTAATACAATCCCACTTAAGTAGATAGATGAAACAATTATAATTTTATTTATCTATGGAGGGGGGATTTTTTTATGGCTAACCCTAAATTTAATTTAGAACAAAAAATACAAGTTCAAAAGAATATAAAGAAAAGTTACAAAAAGTTTTTATATGATCAAGGATTATCAGAGATTCATTTAGTATACTTAGAAAGTACTGTTTTGCAAATGATAAAGTATAAAGGCTCTGGACTAAAATATGGCTGTAAGCATACTTAACTATATCAATGGGTTATAATATACGAAGAAGACGATAACACGAACAAATTATGTCTCGAAAAGGCAACTGTTATGATAATTCATTAATGGAGAATTTATTTGGCATTATGAAACAAGAAATGTATTATGACGTAGTTTATTACAGTTATGAAGAATTAGAAGATGCAATTATTAGATATATTAATTATTATAAAGAGAAACTAATCAAAGAAAAACTAGTATGGATGAGCCCTGTTGAATATAGGCTTAACTTCTTAGCTGCATAAAGAAATAGCGAAACAATATAAAAAGTGTTTCGCTATAAAGTTTAACTAATTGGGGTCACATCAATACAGAATAAAGTCCTTAATAGTAGCTTAATATATTATTCTAAAGTTGAGATTGATTTTCGATATTAGAATTAAATAAGTAGTTATTAATACATTTTATTATATAATCAGAATCATCATTTTTTACAAAAATGTGCAATTGGTTGAGATTTTTATTCTTATTTTTTAAATATGTATTAGCTGTAAATCTTACAGTATCATAAGTTCTTAACTCTTCGTTGTTAGAAGCCTCATTGGACATGTTCATATCTGCATATAATTCAGAATCCGGATTACCAGTAAAACCTTTAATAAAATTTTTCTCTACTAATTCAGCATTTACGAAAGTACTAACTGTTTCTATCTGTTCCATAAGATTGCTAAGGGCTTCATTGTTTCGTGTGTTAGATGTAACGTTTAGCGTAAATTTATCTTCAGTTTTGTTAAACCCAGTTATAGTTGATATTCCGTAGACACTATCTGAAGTATCCATAGAAGTACCGTTGTTAATTGTATAAAGTAAACTTACTATGTTTTCGGTGGATTTATCACTATATGCCTTTTCAGGCAAATCAACTTCCTTATATGAATAATTGGCGTTTTCAAAGTCATCTGAATAGCTCTTATTGAATGAGCTTATTTTGTAATCCAAATAATCCGTAAATTTAATTTTACTATAATCATTTATTAGTAAAGTTATATCGCAACCAATAGGATAAAGTCCGCCGTCAGTATTAAAGTTTATATCTGCCAGTTTATAAGCTATAGATTTCATTTTGAAATATGCCATTAATTCTCCCAATATTTTTATAGGATTGGGATGTCTATTGACTTGTTCATCAAATGAAGCCGCCTTAATGTCGCTTATACTGATTTTAATTGCTGTATTATATAAATCATAGCTTTTTTCCGTAGGTATTGTTAATTCAAGTTCAGTTTGATTACCAGTGTTTATGGAAGCATGAGTCTTATAACTTGAATCCAGTACTATTACATTTGAATTCTCATTAAAGTACTTAGTTGATAGGTTTAATGCTCCCTGATTTTTATCATATTCATTATTAAGAAGTATTATCTTTAATGGCCCGTGGTTTTCATTGTTTAATATTAGATATTGACAAAGTGATATTAAATGTATATCACTGTTAAAATCATATGGATTGTAACTACAACATATAATAGTGTCATCAACTTCTTCGTAACCCAAAGTAGCGGGCATATCAAATATGATATTGCCATAGTTATCTTTTTCATAAATGACATTGTTTTCAGTAGACCAATTATTTATATAATCATTAAATCTATCAGTGGTACAGCCATAGGCAAATTCAGTTTCCAGTGTTTCAACATAGCTGGTCAATTCTATGTCTTTGTTATTGTCTCCATTAATATTATCACATGAATAAAGGAAAGATGAAGAAAGGACCATTAAAATTAGTATACATATTTTGAATTTCATTTTAACCTCGTAAATTAATTGTTTATTTGTCATGTAAATTAATATATAATATAGTCATGACCAATATATTTTAACATAAATATTTATAATTCTAAAGAGATTATCTGAAAGTTATGTGTGGAGGCTTATATGGAAACTAAAAGACTATTGTTAAGAGAAACAGAATTGTCTGATTGCAAACTTTTCTATAAATGGGAGAAGGACCCAGACATAGTTGAATATTTAGCATTTGAAAAGGATTTGGAATATGAGGATGTAGTAAAAGATTTAGTAATAGAATCTAGTGATCCTAAGAAGATGCTTTTAACTATATCATTAAAAGAAGAAAATGTACCAATAGGTAGAGTTATTGTTTCAAGAATCAATTATCATGAAGATTCCTTAGATATAACTAAAATATTCATAGGAGAAACTGGTAAACAAAACCAAGGCTATGGTAGAGAAGCAATAGAAGCATTGTTAGAATATTCTTTTTTAGAATTGAACATGGAAAGAGTTACCCTTGACTATTTTGTTGAAAACAAAAGGGCAGAAGCGCTATACAGGAGTATGGGATTTCAATACGAAGGGCTAATGAGAAACGCATGCAAAAAAGATGGCAAATATTACAATTTAAAACTTATGTCCATGCTTAGGAACGAATATTTTTCAATATATAAAAAAGTTTAAAAAAACACTTGATATATTATTGAAGTGTATGATATAATATCGCTTGCGTTGAAAAAAAGAAAATAACATTTTTATATATAAGGAGGTGCGGAAGATGTCAAGAAAATGTGATATTTGTGGTAAAGGCCAGGTTTCAGGGAATACGGTTTCTCACTCAGTTAGACATACTAAAAGAAAGTGGAATGCCAATATTCAGAATGTAAGAGTTGTAAATGAAAACGGTAGCGTAAGAAAAGCTAACGTTTGTACAAGATGCCTGAGATCAGGTAAAGTTAACCGTGCCGTGTAATAATTGACTGTAATTAGCCTTAAACTTGTTTGTTTAAGGCTTTTTTATTATATTTTTACATATAAATGGACAAATATGATATAATTATATAAAAAGCAAAGGGGATAATTATGGCAACAATAAAAAATACGGAAGTTGGTATTATTAGCATTAATAATTATGCCATAGAAAAATTAGTTATAAAAAACCTTCTAAAAAAAAGAAATTTAATTATACTTACAAATAAAAAAGGTAAACCTATAGTTACTAAAGGTATTAGGTTAAAGCCTTCGGATTACGTAAGTGCTGTTGAAATAACTGAATATGAAGATAAACTTTTTATTAAAATTTATTTCATAATAGAGTTTGGAATTAGTATTAATAAGGAAACTAACAAAATCTTTGACATGATTGAAAGGGATTTTGAAAATATAGGTTTAGATAAACCGACCCAAATTACAGCAAAGATAACAGGTGTAAAATCCAAGCAAACAGCCAAAAGAGAGTTAGAGGTAGTTAGAAGAAATGAGTAAAACTCTTAGTTTAGGTGATAGTTTAAACTACATTAATGGAATAGGACCTAAAAAAGCTAGAGCCTTAAATAATTTAGGGCTTTTTAATATTATAGATTTGCTAAATTATTTTCCATATAAGTACCAGGATAGGCGTAAAGTGACCAAAATAGCCAATCTAAGCTTAGATAATATATATCTAATAGAATGTACTGTTTTAAATTTAAAATTTGATTCTAAGGGATATAAAAAGAAATCAGGTAGACTAAGACTTATTTGTGAAGATAAAACAGGTAAAATATCAATAGTATTTTTTAATGGAGGATATTTAATAAATACGTTTCATAAAGGAGAAAAATTCTTATTTTATGGAAAATCTATGAAGGCATATAGCAAAAACGCTGCATTTAAATACCAGTTTACAAATCCAGAATACATAAAAAGTGGTAGCGAAAATGACATTAGATGTATAATGCCTTTATATAGAACGCCTAAAGGTATTAGTCAAAAAGATTTTCAAAAATGGGTAAACAAAGCTTTAGAAATAAATGAAGAACTAGTTGAATGGATTCCCAAGGACATTCAAGTTGAAAATAATATGTGTGATATAAAATATGCTATTTCTAACATTCATTACCCTAAGGATAAAAAATCCATAAATATAGCGAAATATAGATTGTTATATGGTGACTTTTTATCTTATAAAATATCGCAAAAATTAAGTAATACAGATGTAATTAAATGTCCTAAGTTAAATAATGTTAATTTTAAGAAATTTGAAGATAAAGTATCTTTTAAACTTACTAAAGGTCAAAGGGATGCAGTTAATGATTTAAAGGCTGATTTAATTAGCGATAAACCTATGAATAGATTGTTGCAAGGTGATGTGGGTAGCGGTAAAACAGTCGTCTCCCAATATGCTATATACATGGTAATGGAAAATGATTACCAAGTTGCATATATGGCACCCACAGAATTATTAGCCAAACAGGTTTATGAAAGTATGAAATCCATATTTGTTGATATGGGATATGATATTTGTCTTTTAACTAGTTCTGTTTCAAATAAAAATAAAAAATTAATAAAAGAGGATATCAAAGCAAATAGGTTTAGATTAATTGTGGGGACTCATTCTCTTTTACAAGAGGACATAGCTTTTAATAATTTATCTTTAACCATAATTGACGAGCAACATAGATTCGGGGTAAACCAACGTAAAATACTAAAAGAAAAATCAATTTGTCCAAACGTACTAGTAATGAGCGCAACTCCTATTCCAAGAACTTTAGCAGCTACTGTATATGGTGATATGGATTTTAGTGTTATAAATACTTTGCCTATTGGTAGGAAACCAATAATTACCAACGTATATAATGAAAGTTCTAGAGAAAAAGCATATACAGCTCTAAAAAAAGAATTGTTACTTGGACACCAAGGTTATGTGGTTGCACCATTAATAGAGGAATCCATAGAATTGGAATTAATATCTGTTAATGAAATATTTGATGAATTAAAAGAAAGATATAAAGGTTTTAAACTAGGACTACTTCATGGTAGGTTGAATTCTGAAGAAAAAGACGGATTAATGATAGAATTTTCGAAAGGAAATATTGATCTATTGGTTTCTACTATAGTTATTGAAGTTGGAATAGATGTTAAAAATACAACAGTGATACTGATTGAAAATGCTGAAAGATTTGGTTTAGCTCAACTTCATCAATTAAGAGGTAGAGTGGGTAGAAGTAATATGCAGTCCTATTGTTATTTAATATCACATGGCGAATCTGAAATTTCAAAAACCAGAATGAATGCAATGTTAAAGTATTCCAGTGGATTCCAAATTAGCGAAGAAGACTTTAAATTAAGAGGTCCAGGGGATATAAACGGGACCATTCAGCATGGCAACAATCTTGATATTGATAATTTTATTAAATATATAGAAATTTTAGAAAAAGCTGGAGAAGATGCGACAGATATATTAAAGAAAGATCCAAATCTAGAAAACAAAAATAATAAATTATTAAAGGAAAAATCTTTAAATAGAGAGGTTATTAGTTATAAAGAAATAATTTAGGAGGAACAGATGAAAATTACATCAGGTGAATACAAACACAGAAAATTAATTATACCCTATGGTTATGAAACTAGACCTACGAGTGCAAAAGTTAGAGAAGCAGTTTTTAGTATGATTGGTGAAAACGTATATGATGCTATGGTACTGGATTTATTTGCTGGTTCAGGTAGCATGGGATTAGAAGCCTTATCACGTGGTGCAAAAAGATGTCTTTTCTGTGACAATTCTCAAAAAAGTATAGACGCTATTAAAGAAAATATCGATAAATGCAAAGCAAATATGTGGTCAGATATATACAAGGGTGACTTTAAGAAGAACCTAGATAGGATTAATGAATCCTTTGATATAATTTTTTTAGATCCGCCATATAAATTAGGATATTATGAGGAATGTATAAATATTATTACAGAAAAAGGTCTATTAAATGAAGATGGTATCATAATAATTGAACATGACATCAGAGATGTTTTTGAATATGAAAAATACAATTTAAATAAAATTAAGGAAAAAAATTATGGTAAAATAGGTATAAGTATATTTAAATTTGTTAATATTGCATTAGAAAAGAATATTTGATAGAATTGATTTTATTATGGAGGACATTAATATGAAAAGAGCATTATACGCAGGTTCTTTTGACCCTATCACCTGCGGACATTTAGACATAATTAAAAGGGCATCTAAAATGTATGATGAGGTTACGGTCGGGGTTATTAATAATCCTAGTAAGAAACCTTTGTTTAGTGTCGATGAAAGAAAAGATATGGTAAAACTTGTTACTAGTGAATTAGATAACATAGTTATAGATTCATTTTCTGGGTTACTAGCTAAATATGTAAATGAAAACAAATTCGATATTGTAATTAGAGGGCTTAGAGCAACTACAGACTTTGAGTATGAATTGCAAATGGCCCAAATGAACGCCAGACTATTTAACCAATGTACCGAAACGGTATTTTTGATGACTAATCCAAAATATTCTTTTATAAGCTCCAGCATGATAAAAGAAGTGGTTATGTTAGGCGGAGATGTGGATGGACTTGTAATAGATGAAATATTTGAGTTAACTAAGAAAAAATTTAATGGGAGGTAATCATGAGTGACACTACAATAAAGGTGATGGATTTACTTGAGGAAATTGAAGACATACTTGAAAGTTCTGGGAAATTTTTACTTACTGAAAAACTTATAGTTGATGGTAAGGAAATTTTAGACATTATCGAACAAATTAGAGTTAACATGCCTAAGGATATACAGCAAGCTAAATGGGTAAAAGATGAACAAGAAAGAATTTTAAATGAAGCTAAGAGTGAATATGATAGAATAATAATAGAAGCTAATAAACAGGCTGAGTATTTAGTTGAATCCAGTGCAATTAAAAAAGAAGCTGAAAAGAGAGCTGAAACAATATTAAATGAAGCCGAAAATCATAACAGATATATTAAACTCAGAACCTATGAGTATGTGGATAAGTTGATATATGATATGCAAAATAGTATGGCTAAAATTACCGAAGATTACTTTACACCAATGTATGAATACCTTGAAAACACAATTCAAGAGGTGGATAGTAAATTTGACAGCAACAGGGCGGAAATAAAAGCTTTGGCTGCTAAAGTTCAAGAATTAGATGGAGAAGATGAGGAAGTGTAAATATGTCTACTGTGGGAATAGTATCTGAATACAATCCATTTCATAAAGGACATCTTTATCATATATATAAATCAAAAGAATTAACAAGTGCCGATAAAGTTATTTGTGTTATGAGTGGGAATTTTGTGCAAAGGGGAATGCCTTCAATATTGCCCAAAGAAATTAGAGCTAGACATGCAATTATGAATGGTGCAGATTTGGTAATTGAAATACCCATGGTTTATTCTGTTGCCAGTTCAGATATATTTGCCAAAGCAGGAGTTAGTATATTGGAAGCACTTAACTGCGAATATATTTCCTTTGGCAGTGAGTGTGGAGATATTGATAGACTAAAGGAAGTTTCTAACAACCTTTTAGATGAAAGGCTTGATGAATATATCAAGTCTTTTTATGGTATTGGTATCAATTATCCTAAAGCTAGAGAAATAGCATATAATGAATTGTTTAATGATAAATGCGAGTTACTTAACAAGCCAAATAATATTTTGGGTTTGGAATATTTGAAGTTTATTAATTTTCTTAAGCCTGTAACTGTTAAAAGAGTTGGATCTGATTACAATTCCTTAGAAATAAACTCAGAAAAAAAATATCAATCAGCAACTGCCATAAGAAGTAATTTATATGAAGGCTCTGATATATCAAATTACGTTCCCCAAAACACCTTAAATGACTTAAATTATGAAAATAAAGTGAATTTAAACAATTATTTTAATTTAATTAAATATAGGATATTAATAGGTGATATAAATGATTTTGAAAATTGTCCATCAGGAGGTGAGGGCCTTGGAAATAAATTAAAAAATGAAATAAATAATGTGGATAACCTTGAAGATTTAATTGAAAATGTTAAATCTAAAAGATATACGAGGACTCGAATATGTAGATTATTGGTTCAAGTTTTAATAGATATAGATAGAAAGTATATTAACTATGATAAGATAGGGTATATTAAGCCTTTAGCTTTTAATGATAGAGGTGCAAAGATATTAAATAATAGCCAATTGAAAGTAATTTCAAATATTAATAAAATTAAACATAGCGACATATTTGATGAGTATAGCCTTGAAAAGGAAATACTCTCAACAGATATATATAACTTAATATCAGGACGAAATCTGTATAAAAATTCGGAAAAAGTTTTAAAACCGCAATTTATTGACTTTTAATATTGAAAAATAATGTGCAAGTGGTATAATAAAATTTGATAATAAATTTATGGAGGTTCAAATGAAAATATTAGTAATTAACTGCGGAAGTTCTTCGCTTAAATATCAGGTGCTAGACATGGAATATGAAAACCTTTTATGTAAAGGACTTGTAGAAAGAATTGGTATGGAGGGTTCAGTAATATCCCATACTAAAACTGGAGAAGATAAGGTAACGACAGAAATTCCGATGAAATCTCATAAGGATGCTATAGCATGTGTATTGGAGTCGATTGTAGATCCTGAATGTGGTATTGTGAAAAATATGAATGAAATTGGTGCTGTTGGACACAGAGTTGTTCATGCAGGTGAAAAATATTCAAAATCAGTTTTAATAGATGATGAAGTAAGAAAAGAATTGGAAGCATGCATTGAGTTGGCACCGCTTCATAATCCACCAAATATTATGGGTATAGATGCATGTAAAGAATTAATGCCTAATACTCCTATGGTTGGTGTATTTGACACAGCATTCCATCAAACTATGCCTCCAGAATCATACATATATGCTATTCCTTACGAAATGTACGAAAAGTATGGCGTTAGAAGATATGGTTTCCACGGAACAAGTCATAGATATGTTTCAGAGAGAGCTTCAAAAATGCTTAATGTAGACATTGAAGATCTAAAATTGATTACATGTCATCTAGGTAATGGAGCTTCGGTATCAGCTATCAAAAGGGGCAAATGTATAGATACATCTATGGGATTCACACCTCTTGAAGGACTTGTAATGGGGACTAGATCAGGTGATATTGATCCTGCAATAGTAACTTATATTAGGGAAAAGAAACACTTGCCAGAAGGTGCAACTAATGAGATTTTGAATAAAGAATCTGGGGTATATGGTATTTCAGGAATTTCAAGTGATTTTAGAGACCTAGAATTGGCTGTAGCTGAAGGAAATGAAAGAGCTGAACTAGCTTTAAAGGTATTTGCTCATCGTGTAAGATTCTATATAGGAGCATATATTGCTGAAATGAATGGCGTAGACGCGATAATATTTACTGCAGGTGTTGGTGAAAATGATCTTGGAATGAGAGATTTGATTTGTAATGAACTAGGTAATCTTGGTATTAAATTAGATGTATTTAAGAATAAAATCAGAGGAAAAGAAACTATTATTTCAAGGGATGATTCTAGAGTTAAAATTTTATTGATTCCTACAAATGAAGAATTAATGATAGCAAAAGATACTTATGAAATAGTAAAAGATTCATAAAACTATTGACAATTATCAACAATTAGTTTATACTACAATGGTTGAAATCAAAGTTATTTTATTTAAGGAGGTGTAGACGATGGCAGTACCTAAGAGGAGAACATCAAAAGCTAAAAGAAACAGCAGACAATCAGCTAACATGAAAATGAAAGCCCCTGGACTATCTAATTGTCCTCAGTGTCATGAGCCAAAACTTCCACATAGAGTTTGCCCAAACTGCGGATATTATGATGGTAAAGACGTAGTAGGCGAATAAAATTGTAAAGTTTAGAGTTAAAAGACGTCAAATGACGTCTTTTTTTATGGCTTTAATAGGTTGATATACTAAGTTTTTAATGGTAAAATATAGTGTATTATTTAATGAAGGGGTTAAAAATGACAATTAAAAAATTAAGAGTAGGTATACTAGGAGCAACAGGCATGGTTGGGCAAAGATTTATTACTTTACTAAATAATCATCCATGGTTTGAAGTTAAAGTAGTAGCTGCAAGCAAAAGCAGCAAAGATAAGCTATACAAGGATGCTGTGATGGGTAGATGGAAAATGCCAGGGCCAATTCCTGAAGCAGTTGCAAATTTGGTAGTACAAGATATAAATGATATAGATAATATTGGAAATCAAGTTGATTTTGTTTTTAGCGCTGTTAATATGACTAAAAGTGAGATTAAGGCTATAGAAGATGCTTATGCCATGTCAGAAATCCCCGTGGTTTCTAATAATAGTGCTCATAGATGGACTGAAGATGTTCCAATGGTAATACCTGAAATTAACGATGAACATTTCGAAGTTATAAAAAGTCAAAAGAAAAGACTCGGCACAACTAAAGGTTTTATTGCAGTTAAACCAAATTGTTCAATTCAAAGTTATGTTCCGTGTCTTGCTGCATGGGCAGAATTTGAACCAAAAGAAGTTTTAGTTACAACATATCAAGCTATAAGTGGTGCGGGAAAAACTTTCGATGAATGGCCTGAGATGAAAGAAAATGTTATGCCATATATTAAAGGAGAAGAAGAAAAGAGTGAAAAGGAACCCTTAAAAATATTTGGTAGTGTTAGCAATGGAAGAATAGAAAATAATGAAGAATTGGTTGTAACAAGTCAGTGTCTAAGAGTACCAGTTTTAGACGGGCACACTTGTGCTGCTTTTGTGAATTTTAGAAAAGAAGTTACAACTAAACAATTAATAGATAAGCTAGAAGAATTTAAAGGCTATCCACAAATTGAAGAATTACCCACGGCTCCAAGACGGTTTATAAAATATGTAGAAGATAAAAACAGACCTCAAGTTAACATAGACGTTGATTTTGAAAAAGGTATGGGTGTTACTATTGGTAGAATTAGAGAAGATAAAATCTTTGATTATAAATTTGTAGGATTATCTCATAATACAATTAGAGGGGCAGCAGGCGGAGCATTATTATGCGCAGAAGCTCTTTATAAAAAAGGTTATTTATATTAATAGGGAGAAAATAAATTGACATATTTTGAAGCAATAATATTAGGCTTAGTACAAGGTCTAACAGAATTTCTACCAGTAAGCAGTTCAGGCCATTTAACTATAATACAAACTATATTTGGAATTAGTGGTGATAAAGTTGTTTTATTTACAATTTTATTACATGTAGGAACATTAATTTCAGTGACCTTTATGTATCATAAAGATTTAAAGGAATTAGTTATAGAACTATTTGCTACAATAAAAGATATTTTTACAGGAAAAGGTTTAAAATTAAAAGAAAAGCCTATAAGAAAGCTAGGCGTTATGATAGTTGTAACGACCCTAGTAACTGGGGTAATCGGAATAGTATTTGAAGATGTTTTTGTTTCCTTCTATAAATCCCTTGTTCCTGTAAGCATAGGACTAATAATTACGGGACTTATACTATGGATTTCTGAAAGTATAAAAACAGGTCAAAGAAACATAGAAAATTTAAACTTTAGAAACGCAATTTATATAGGCATTATGCAAGGCATAGCTATATGCCCAGGTATATCAAGGTCAGGAGCTACATTAGTGGGTGGTCTAACTACAAAGTTAGATAGGGCCTTTGCTGTAAAATATGCTTTTTTAATATCCTTCCCTGCCATATTGGGGTCAGCAATAATGGAGATAAACGAATTATTTAATTCTACATTAGAAACTTCATCCTATGGTCCAATTATTGTTGGTATGTTATTCGCCGCAATATCAGGTATATATGCAATAAAAGCTATGATTTCTGTAGTATCTAAATACAGCTTAAAATATTTTTCAATTTATGTATGGTTCGTAGCTATAGCTTTAATAATATATAGTTTTCTTAACTAGGAGTAAATGATGACTGAAACTAAGAAAAAACCAGGTAGACCAAAGGGTAGTAAAAACAAGAAACCCACAGAAGCAGAAATTAACAAAAAAAATGAAATAAAGAAAATGCAAGACGAGAGAAGCCATAACAAAAAGGTTAATGATGAAATATGGGCATTAACCATATTTGCTGTTGGCATATTCTTGGTTTTTGCTACAGAATTAAATACTACAGGTGATTTTGGAAATGCTATTAATAATGTGTTAAGTGGCATTTTGGGTGGTTTATCTGTGGTTTTACCTTATTACATAATGATTTTTGCGCTAATGTTATTTTTTCAAAAAACCAATCATGTGAATGGTAAGACTATATTTTTTGCGTTTTTAATATTTATTATGATTTGCATTATAAATTCTCAAAGATACATAGATCCTAGCGATTTAGGTTTTGGATTCGATGAGATTGTAGAATTTTATAATATTGGTATAAATCATAATAATGCAGGGGTTATAGGGATGTTTTTGGGTACAATACTTGTTAAAACAGTTGGAGCACCTGGATTATATATATTTGCATTAACAGTTATTCTTGTTTCAATACTTTTAGTTATTAATACACCTATGTCTAAGCAAATAGAATCATTTAAAAACAAAAGAGAAGAAAAAAAATTAATAAAAGAAACTATTAAACATGAGGATAATTCTAACCTAGATCTTAAACCTAAAAATAAGGATGACGCAAAACAAGATGTACCTATTATCAAAAGAAATGGTAATACAGAAAACATTATAAAATACATGTCCGATGACGAGCTATTTGATAGAAAAAACTCAATGGGTAAAATTGGACTTGAAGAAAAACAGGAGCCAAAAGAAGGCTTTGGCATCGAAGAAGATCCAATTATACCTACAAAAAAAAGAAGTAAAAAAAGCAAAGAGGAAATACCTCCAGAAGAAATTATTGTTGAAAAAAATGACAATAATGAAGACTATATATTACCAAGTATTAAATTGCTTAAAGAAAATAACGGAAGCAACAAAGCTCTTTCAGACTACGACCTTATGAGCAAAGCCAAACAATTGGAAAAAACTCTTAAAAGTTTTAATGTTGAGGCTAAAGTTGTTCAAGTTATTCAAGGTTCATCTGTAACAAGATATGAAATTCAACCAAATGTAGGGGTTAAAGTAAATAGTATAGTAAGACTAGCTGATGATATTGCGTTAAATTTAAAAGCAAAAAGCATAAGAATTGAAGCTCCAATACCAGGGAAAGCTGCGGTAGGAATTGAAGTAGAAAATGAAAAAGCTACACCGGTAAAATTAAGAGACTTGATAGAATCTAAGGAATTTAAAAATTCCAAATCTAAAATCACGTTTACAGTAGGTAAAGATATTTCAGGTAAAAATATTATTGCAGATCTTAAGGAAATGCCTCATATGTTAATTGCCGGGGCAACTGGCTCAGGTAAGAGTGTATGTATTAATTCTATTATTACTAGTTTTCTTTATAAAGCTAAACCAAATGAAGTAAAAATGATTTTAATAGACCCTAAGGTAGTTGAATTGGGCGTATACAATGGTATTCCTCATTTATTAGTACCTGTTGTTACAGATCCCAAAAAAGCGGCAGCAGCTCTAAATTGGGCTGTAAATGAAATGAATGACAGATATAACAAGTTTGCCGAAGCTGGAGTTAGAGATTTAGAGTCTTTCAACGAATTGGCTGTTGTTAATAGCGAGGATGATATAATTATGCCTCAGATTGTCATAGTTATTGACGAATTAGCAGATTTAATGATGGCAGCGCCTTCACAAGTGGAAGAAGCCATATGTAGACTAGCTCAAAAGGCAAGAGCTGCAGGGATGCATCTTCTTGTAGCAACTCAAAGACCTTCTGTAGATGTGGTAACGGGCCTCATAAAGGCTAATATACCTTCTAGAATAGCTTTTAGTGTTTCATCTCAATTTGACTCAAGAACAATAATTGATATGAATGGGGCAGAAAAGTTGCTAGGTAAAGGTGATATGTTATTTTCACCTGTAGGTATGAATAAACCTCTTAGAACTCAAGGCCCAATGATTACTGATGAAGAAGTCGTTGATATCATAGAATACGTGAAAACCCAATGTGAACCTGAATATTCGGAAAAAATAATAACATCATTGGAAAAAAATGGTAAAGATAGAAACGATGAAGAAGTGGATGAATTAACAGAAGAAGCTATAGAGTGTATATTTAAATCAAAACAGGCTTCTGTTTCAATGCTTCAACGTAAATTCAGAATTGGCTATAATAGGGCAGCTAGAATTATTGATGAAATAGAAGCAAGGGGTATTATTGGTCCATCTGATGGAAGTAGACCTAGGCAGATATTAATTAGTGAAGAAGATTATTATAAAGCATTTGATTTAACTGAAGCCTTAGAGGAGGAAAATGAATAAATACTATATCGAAACTTTAGGTTGCCCTAAAAATGAATATGATTCTGAAGTTTTAAAAAACATATTGGAAAACAATGGATATGAAGAAACTCAAATAATAGTTGACGCAAAATATATTATCGTAAATACATGTGGTTTTATAAATGATGCAAAAGTCGAATCTATAGATAAGATATTTGATATGATAAGAATAAAAAATGACGATGTATTATTAATTGTGACAGGTTGTTTATCTAAAAGATATCACAAAGAATTATCCGTTGAAATGCCAGAAGTTGATTTATTTATTGGTGTTGATGAATATTATAGATTACCTGAAATTATCGATAATTTGCCCAAGGAAAGATATTATATTGAACCTTTTAAAAAAGAACCTATTCCATATTTAACAAGAAAAATACCTGATAATACATATAGTACAACTATTAAAATAGCAGAAGGATGTAACAATGCTTGTGCTTTTTGCATTATTCCTAAAATTAGGGGTCCTTTCAGGAGCAAAAGCATAGAAGATATCATTAAAGAAGCTGAATATTTAGTTTCTATAGGCACAAAGGAAATAACTTTAATCGCACAAGATGTGACATATTATGGAAAAGACATATATGGTAAATACATGCTCACAGAGCTTTTGTATGAACTAGATAAAGTGGATGGCTTAGAATGGATAAGATTGATGTACTGTTATGAAGAAAGAATAACAGACAAACTAATTGATGCAATAGCAAACATAGATAAAATATGTAAATATATTGATATACCTATACAGCACATATCAGATAACGTATTAAAGAAAATGAATAGGGCTTCCACAGAAGAATCTATAAAGCTTACTATAAAAAAATTACGAAAAAAAGTGCAAGGTATTAGAATTAGGACTACTCTATTAGTAGGCTTTCCCGGAGAAACTGAAGAAGACTATGATAAACTTGTAGATTTTGTTGAACAAACAAAATTCGATAGGTTAGGGGTGTTTGCTTTTTCCAACGAAGAAGATACAAAAGCATTTAAAATGCCTAACCATATTGATGAAGAGGTAAAAAAGCAAAGAGTTGATGGCATTATGAGTAGGCAAGTTGATATAAGCTTGAATAACAATAAAAAAATGATTGGTAATACCTATACTATTTTAGTAGAAGAAAAGGACTTAACAGACGATAGTTATATCGGTAGAACTGAGTATGATGCCAAGGAAATAGATAATTCAGTTTTATTTAAATCGGAAAATGAATTAAAACCAGGAGATATGGTTAAAGTAAAAATTTTAGATGCATATGACTATGACTTAGTAGGCGAGGAGGCTTAATAATGAATTTACCTAATAAACTAACTATTGCGAGAGTGATTGCAGTTCCCTTTTTTATAATAGCTTTTATAATTGAATTATATTTAATAGCTTTTATAATATTTGTTTTGGCATCACTTACTGATCTATTGGATGGCCAAATTGCTAGAAAGCGTAACTTAGTAACTAATTTTGGTAAAATTATGGATCCATTAGCTGACAAAATATTGGTTTATTCTGCTCTTTGTCTTTTTGTGGAATTTGGAACTGTGCCATCTTGGATGCTAATAGTTATATTAGCTAGAGAATTTGCAATAGCGGGTATGAGAACTGTTGCAGCATCAGAAGGAATTGTAATTGCCGCTGGAATGAGCGGTAAGATAAAAACAGTACTTCAAATGATAGCAGTTCCAATACTCATACTAGGTCATGGCTTTTTCACTGATTTTTTAATGCCAATTGGGAACGTTGTGCTATGGGCATCAATTATTGCCACAGTGTATTCTGGAATTGAATATATTGCTAAAAATAAAAAAGTATTTACTATTTAGGAGATATAATGAGAGTTGGAATATTAAATATTGGGACGGAACTACTTTTTGGTCAAATTTTAAATAGCAATGCAGCTTTTTTATCAAAGGAATTGAACAATCTCGGATTTGATGTGCTTTATCATCACATCGTAGGTGATAATTCCATAAGAATAAAAGCTGCTATTAATATGTTATTATTTGATTGTGATATAATAGTTACTACTGGAGGTTTAGGGCCAACGCAAGATGATATAACTAAGGAACTTGTATGTGAAATAATGGAAGATGAGCTAGTTATAAACCCTGAAGCATACGAAGCTTTGATTAATATTTATAAAAAATCAAATAAAAATATGCCTGAGAATAACTTGAAACAAGCATATTTACCTAAAAGAGCGATTCCTTTTATAAACGATGCTGGAACAGCACCAGGTTTTGTGTTGGAGAATAAAGGAAAATATATAATATCAATCCCTGGTCCACCAAGAGAGATGACTAGAATGTTTGAGAATAGTGTAAAACCATACTTAATGGATCACGTTGATGGACATATATATTATAAAGTAATAAGGACATTTGGGATAGGGGAATCTTCCTTGGAAATGAAACTTATTAATCTAATAGATAAACAAACTGATCCAACAATAGCCACATACGCAAAAGAGGGTGAATGCAGTCTTAGAATAACATCTAAAAAAGATAGCAAAGATGAAGCAAAAATTGCCGTTGATTCACTTATAAATGATGTAACTGAACTCATAGGAGAATATATTTATAGCTATGAAGATGAAAATTTTAATGAAGTTGTGTTTAATAATCTAAGATCAAGAAATCTCGGATTATCCAGTGCTGAATCTTGTACAGGTGGACTATTTGCTAAGACAATTACTGATATTCCTGGTTCATCTGAGGTTTTTAGTAGGGGAATAGTAACATACAGCAATGATGCTAAAATTAGCGAATTAGGAATAAATAAAGATACTTTAGATAAATTTGGTGCAGTTAGCGAGGAAATCGCAAAGGAAATGGTTTTAGGATTGTACAACAAGACGAAAAGTGATGTATGTATATCAGTTACAGGAATAGCAGGTCCAGGAGGAGAAACGGAGGGGAAACCCGTTGGTCTAGTATACATGGGTATTCAATATAAGGGATTGGTTAATGTAAAAAAAATCAAAATAAGAGACGTCAATAGGATTTGGAATAGAGATTTTACGGTACTAAATATGTTAAAATTAATATATGATACTATTATGTAATAAAAGTGTACTTTAAGACATTGTTTAATTTAATAAAATAATTTAAAATTACTTTATAGCTTGACAATTAAAACAGCATATATTATGATTAATACGAACAAACGTTCTTAAATGGAGGTAGATATGGCAAAGAATGATAAAACTGTAAATGTGAACATAAATAGTGAAGAAAAAGAAAAGGCATTGGAAGCAGCGCTAAACCAAATACAAAGGCAATATGGAAAAGGTTCTATAATGAAATTAGGAGATGAAAGTTCCAGGGTTAATGCTGAATCCATACCAACAGGTTCTATTAGTCTAGATGTTGCAACGGGAATAGGCGGAGTGCCTAGAGGAAGAGTGATAGAAATATTTGGACCAGAATCTTCTGGGAAAACAACTCTTACGTTACATATAATAGCTGAAGCTCAAAAAAATGGTGGTAAAGCAGCGTTCATAGATGCAGAGCATGCTTTAGATCCTATGTATTCTAGGAATTTAGGTGTTGATGTTGATGAACTTTTAGTATCCCAACCAGACACTGGAGAACAGGCATTGGAAATATGCGATATGCTTGCAAGAAGTGGAGCGTTGGATATTATAGTAATTGATTCAGTTGCTGCTTTAGTTCCCAAAGCGGAAATCCAGGGAGAAATGGGAGATTCTCATGTGGGGCTTCAAGCTAGGCTAATGTCTCAAGCTTTAAGAAAAATAACTGGTTCTGTTAATAAATCTAATACTAGTGTAATATTTATTAATCAGCTTAGAGAAAAAATAGGAGTTATGTTTGGTAATCCAGAAACCACTACAGGAGGAAGAGCACTCAAATTCTACTCAAGTATGAGGCTTGATGTTAGAAGAATTGAAACTATAAAATCTGGTGACGAAATGCTTGGAAATAGAACAAAGGTTAAAGTAGTTAAGAATAAAGTTGCCCCTCCATTTAAAATGGCCGAATTTGATATTATGTATGGAGAAGGAATTTCTAAAGAGGGAGATATATTAGACACAGGAGCTTCCATGGGTATAGTTGATAAAGCGGGGTCTTGGTACAGTTATAATGGTGAAAGAATAGGCCAAGGACGTGAGAATGTAAAATCATATTTAAGAGAAAATATGGATGTACTAGAAGATATAAAACTTAAAATAGTTGATAATTTAAAACCAAATCATGAAGATATAATTGTCGATGAAGATGGAGTCGTTGTAGAGTAAAAAATAAGCTATTTTAATTGACATCAATTCCAAACTATGGTATATTAACTAAGTTAGCCGCACAATGTAGGTATATTAAGCCTAGAGCACCTACTTTGGCGAGTCTGGAATGAGGAGGAAATTAATATGTATGCAGTAATAGAAACCGGTGGAAAACAATATAGGGTTTCTGAAGGAGACGTGATAAGCGTTGAAAAATTAAACGCTTCTGAAGGTAGCAAAATAGAATTCGACAATGTATTACTTGTTGGAGGGGAAGAAATGCAAGTGGGTAACCCACTAGTAGAAGGCTACAAGGTAAGTGGAGAAGTAGTTGAAAACGGTAAGGCTAAGAAGGTAATTATTTATAAATACAAATCCAAGAAGGATTATAGAAAGAAAAATGGCCATAGACAGCCTTATACGATGGTAAAAATTACAGGATTTGGGGAAACTAAGGCAAAAGCTAAAAATGAACCTATTGAAAGTAAAGCAAAAGAAGAAGTTGGCGAAGTAAAAGTTTCAATGTCAATGAAAAAAGATGAACTTTTATCAGCAGCTGAAGCTGAAGGTATAAAAGTTAGCAGTAAAGCAACAAAAACAGAAATTATTGAAGCTATTGAAGCAGCAGCAAAATAGTTTAAAAAGATAGAAAATTAGTTAGGAGGTGTCTTTCCATGTCAACTAAAAAAGGAGTCGGTAGTTCTAAAAACGGTAGAGATAGTGAGTCGAAACGTTTAGGACTTAAAATCGGAGACGGACAATATGTAAGTGCTGGTAGTATACTTGTTAGACAGAGAGGAACCAAGTTTCATCCTGGTAACAATGTAGGTATCGGAGGCGATGATACTTTATTTGCTACAGTCGATGGTGCAGTTAAATTCGAACAAACTAGCAAACAAAGAAAACAAGTTAGCGTATACACTAAAGAAGCATAAGAATTGTTAGCCCCTAAGTTAATTAGGGGCTATTTAAATATTATGATAGGATGAATTATGTTTATAGATAAAGCTAAGATAAAAATTATTTCAGGTAAGGGTGGAAATGGCTCTGTTTCATTTAGAAGAGAACCATATGTTCCTGAAGGCGGCCCAGACGGTGGCGATGGCGGCAAAGGCGGAAATGTATTATTTGTTGCTGACCGCAATTTAAGGACCTTGATGGATTTTAGATATAAAAGTAAATATGTAGCTGAAAATGGTCAAGATGGCATGAAGAAAAAGAGGTATGGCAAACAAGGTGAAAACTTGGAAATTAAAGTACCTATTGGAACCATGATAATTGACGAAGAAACCGGTCTTTTAATGAAAGATTTAAAAGATGACGGTGATATTTTAGTTGCCGCAAAAGGTGGCAAAGGCGGAAAAGGTAATGTTCACTACAAAAATTCTGTAAGACAAGCTCCTAATTTTGCAGAAGCTGGAGGCTTTGCAAAAGAAAGAAGTGTAGTTTTAGAGCTAAAATTAATTGCAGATATTGGGTTAGTAGGTTTTCCAAATGTAGGGAAATCAACTATATTATCCATATCGACTAGCGCTAAACCTAAAATAGCAAATTATCACTTCACGACTATTGACCCTAATTTAGGGGTTGTAAAGTTACATGATGATTCATTTGTAATGGCAGATATAGCTGGAATAATAGAAGGTGCTCATGAAGGTTTAGGCCTTGGTTTTATGTTTTTAAAACACATAGAAAGAACTAAAGTTTTGATACATGTAATTGATGTATCAGGTAGTGAAGGAAGAAATCCCATAGAAGATTTTGATAAAATCAATAATGAACTAAAGGAATACAACCCTAAGATACTAGAAAAGCCTCAAATCGTTGCTGCAAATAAAATCGATCTTTTAGGTGACGATATGTCTAAATACAATGAGCTGGAATCTTATGTAAATAAAAAAGGTTATAAAATATTTCCTGTATCTGCTGCAATAAATGATGGCTTGGATATATTATTAAATGATGCGTTAAATGAGCTGAATCAAATTACTGATGATTATGAAGAACCATTGGAACTATTTGATTTTGAAACTGATGATTATGATCCTGAATACAAGAAGATTAGTGGCCACTACAATGAAAATGAAAGTGTATATGTATTAGAAGGCAAGCAGTTAATTAAGATATTTAACTCAACTAATTTTAATGATATGGGTTCTTTGAGATACTTATATAAGTATATAGAAAAAAATGGTGCCATTGAAATGCTAAAAGAACTAGGTTTAAAAGATGGTGATTCTATAAAAATAGAGAATTATGTATTTGAATATATTGACGACTAAAGGTGATAAAATGACATATATTACTGAAGATATAAAAAACGAATTATTTAAAGAATACGAAACACCTAAACATATAATTGGTCATTGTGAAGAAGTGGCAAGAGTCTCTGATTTAATTGCTTTAAAATTAAATGACTTTGGTTACAAATTTAATATTGAATTATTAAATGGTGCTGCGTCGGTTCATGACTTGGTTAGGCTTAGAGATAGACATGATTTAGAATGCGCTAAAATACTAAGAAAAAAAGGATATGAAAAAGAATCTAAATTGGTCGAAAATCACATGAGATATTCACCTTTTAAAAAAATAGAGGACATAGATGAACAAGATGTATTATGTTTAGCTGATAGATTAGTATTAGAAGATTCTTATGTTGGCTTGGAAAAAAGAATGGAATATATAAAAGGCAAGGTCAAAGACAAACCTGAAATAATTGAAAAAATATTGAATCGTCAAACTGAAACTAAGAGATTAATGGATAGTATAGAAAGTAAAATAGGTATAAGTATAGATGAATTATGTGCCAAATGAAATAAAAAAAATTCTAGGTCAAGTAGATAAACCTGCTAGATACATTGGCAATGAATTAAATACAGTGGTAAAAGATTTAAATAGACTCGATTGCCACTTTATTTTTGCATTCCCTGATTTATATGAAATCGGAATGTCTTACCTTGGCATGGAAATACTTTATAATATAATAAATAAGGAAAAAAATCTTTATTGTGAAAGAGTATTTGCGCCAGCCAAGGATATGGAAGAAAAATTAATTGAGAATAAATATGAACTTTATTCCTTAGAAACTAAAACTCCTATAAAAAAAGCTGATGTTTTGGGATTTACTTTACAATATGAGATGTCATATACAACAATTTTAAATATGTTGAAATTAGGGAATATCCCTTTGCTTTCAAAAGAAAGAAATGAAGAGTTTCCTTTGGTAATAGGAGGAGGACCATGTGCCTTCAATCCAGAACCAATAGCAGACATATTCGATGTTTTCTTAATTGGTGATGGTGAAATTCAATTACCTAAGGTGTTAAAATTAGTTGGTGAATTAAAAAAGAAACAACAAAGCAAATATGAAATACTAAAAAATATTTCTCAAATAGATGGTGTTTATGTACCATCATTTTATGATGTTTCATACAAAGAGGATGGAACAATTTTAAATATAAATAAAAATATTCAGGAAGCTCCATATCCAGTTAAAAGGGCTTTTATTGATAATTTGGATAATATTGGTTTTCCTGTGAATAAAATAATACCATTTATTGAAGTGGTACATGATAGATCAGTTGTTGAAATTTTTAGGGGATGCAGTAGGGGTTGCAGATTTTGTCAAGCGGGAATGATTTATAGACCTGTTAGAGAAAGAACAAGTGATAAGATTTTAGAATTAGCTGATAAACAGCTTAATAATACTGGACATGAAGAATTATCTTTATTATCGCTTTCAACAAGCGATTATAGTGATTTTGAAAATTTAACTTTTAAGCTTATGGAGGATTGCAAAAAAAGAAATATTTCTTTATCTTTACCTTCTTTGAGGTTAGATACATTTTCCTTTAAAGTACTAGAAGAAATTCAAGGTTACAAAAAATCGGGATTAACCTTCGCTCCTGAAGCAGGTACACAAAGACTTAGAGATGTTATAAATAAAGGAATATCAGAAAAAGATATTTACGATGCTGTTGAACAAGCTATTACTTTAGGTTGGAAGAAAATAAAATTCTATTTCATGATTGGGCTACCTACAGAAACATATGAAGACCTAGACGGTATAGCAGAAATAGCAAAAAATGTAATGAATATAAACAGAAGGATTAATGGAAAAGGCTCAGGAAGATTTAATATTACAATAAGTGTTTCAAACTTTGTACCTAAAAGTTTCACACCATTTCAATGGTGTGGGCAAGATACGGAGCAACTGTTAATTAAAAAGCATAATTATTTATTTGAAAAATTAAAGATAAAAGGAGTTACTTTCAATTATCATGACAGCCCAACTAGCGTTTTGGAAGCTGTATTTTCCAAAGGGGATAGAAGATTATGTAAGACAATAATTAAAGCCCACGAAATGGGATGTAGCTTTGATGGTTGGTCTGAAAGTTTTGATAATGAAAAGTGGAATGAAGCTTTTAAATTAACAAATATGAGCAAAGCATTCTATGCTCAAAGGGAATTTGATAAAAATGAAATACTTCCTTGGGATATAATTAATAGTGGAGTGAATAAAAAATATCTTTTGGATGAGTTTGATAACGCAGTTGAAGAAACTGCCACTAAGGATTGTAGATACGGATGCACAGGTTGTGGTATAAATAAATATATTAAATGCGAGCAAGGGGGTATTTATGAATAAATATGTTCTAGAGTTTGAGAAAAAAGATTTAATGATATATATATCACATCTTGATTTACTAAGACTATTCAAAAGGGCATTTAAGAGAACAGGTATAAAATTAAATTATTCAAAAGGCTTTAATCCTCACCCAATTATGGGATTTGCTCAACCATTATCTTTAGGTTATATAGGGTTGCATGAATTCATAGAATTTGAAACAGAGAAAGTTTATGATGAAAGTATTATTGAATTATTAAATAAAGAACTACCAAAAGGTATGAAAATCTTAAATATTGATACTTTTAAAGGTAATAAAAGTTTAGCCGCAGATACAAACGCCTGCGAATATGAGATAGAGATACCATTAAAAGATAGTGATTATGATGTTAATGGTTATTTTAATCAAAACAGTATTTTGGCAATGAAGCGAATGAAGAAAACTAAAAAAATGAGTGAAGTAGAAATTAAAGATAAAATCAGAAGTTATAATTACGAATTCAAAAAAGATAAATTGTTGTTAAATCTGACGTTGGATGGGGGCTCGATTTCAAATTTAAGTCCTGAGTTAGTAATTCAAAGTATAACTAAATATCTAGGCATAGAGATTATTAGAAGTGAAATAATTGTTAAACGAAAAAGAATATTATTCAACTAAAAAAA
>DATFJV010000094.1:0-14674 GCA_035268985.1 Anaerovoracaceae bacterium
TTGAAAGAGTTGCAGATGCTATGATAGCACAAGGCATATTATAAACTAGTATAAATAAATCGACTAGGAGAGGAAATTAGTTAATTTCCCGACTTCTCACAACACCGTGCGTACGGTTCCGTACACGGCGGTTCAATTTCAAACTAAATATGAACCATATGATAGAGGTCTAGTAGAAATACTAGACCTCTTTACATTATTTACAACTCTACACATTATGAACGACCTAGTTACTCTTGCGTAGCTTTGCTTTTATTTATTCCCAGTTGAATTAGACTTCTATATCTTTTGCCTAATTTCTTCCACTGTTTCCAAATACACATTCTCAATGTGAACCTCCTATGTGCATCTATTTCCTTGCACACCATTTTCATCTGACTAATTCTGTAGTAATTTACCCAGCCCCTAATAACTTGATTCAACTTCGTCATTCGGTAACTCATGCTAACACTCCATTTCCTTGATGTTAGCTTTTTAATCTTTGCCTTTTGTCTATTCACTTAAATCTGATGAGGTTTTACCTTGTACAGTTTTGCTCTTCTTATTCTGCCACCTGTCCGCACGATTAATCGGGGAGCTATTGCCTAGTGTTTACTTACAGAATATACAATCACGAATATTAACAACAGATAAAATTGTTCAGTCCTTCGCTCCATTTCCATTACAGAAACCTCTTCACTACTCCGGCTGACTTCTCATAGTTCGTTATTACTACAGAATTTATTACCCTCGTCTATGAGACCTCCCCCAGTTAAGGTGCATAATCTTTCTCTCCATCTATCTGTCACATTTACGCTATCAGTTTTTAGTAGTATTGGATTTCAATTTGTTAAGTAATTTTATCCACTGACCTCGCCTTGTATGTGATTTCTGTTCGTAAGACCAGAGATTTGCCTAATGCTTCCTTCAGATTCTACCTCACGATAGACACCCTTGCCTTCGGCTATGTGCTTATTGTTTCAACTACTTCCGAACTTGGGACTTTCACCCTTGAGATTATACCCATGCTGGGCGAACTTAAAAAAGCCACTAAATAGTGGCTTAAACAGATTCTTTTATCATTTTTTTCATATCCTTTGTATCAATAACCTTATTATATCTAATCACTTTCTTATCAAGGTTTCTTAATCCCTCAGGAATATTAACTTTGGTTTTTTCGTTAACCTTTATTATTGCTTCAAAACCATCTTTACCTTTGTCTATTTCTAAAGCATCAGCTACACTTTCTGCAAACTTATATGCACTGGCAGTGGAAGCGATTATGGTTTTCGTTTCATCTTTTGTTTCTTTTACATAATCCATGTATACGGAATATGCTACTGCCGTGTGAGTATCCATCAAGTAATTTTCATTATTAAGAAGTTCTTTTATATTACTTTTAACTTTATCCATGTCGGCAAATCCACCTTTAAAATCAGTTAACTTCTTTTTAATATTATCTGCTACTACATATTTTTTATTCTTAGAAAGCTCATCCATATATATGCTGATTTCATTACCATTGGAATCTGATAAATGATATAGGAGTCTTTCCAAATTGCTGGAGATAATTATATCCATTGAAGGTGAAGTAGTTAAATAAAATTCTCTATTTATTGAATATTCACCCTTATTTAAGAAATCTGTTAATACTTTGTTTTCATTTGAAGCGCATATAAATTTATTTACAGGTATTCCCATTTGCTTAGCATAATAACCTGCTAATATATTTCCAAAATTGCCTGTAGGTACAACAATATTAATAGCATCCCCGTCATTAATTTCGCCTTGTTCCACAAGTTTTATATATGAATATATGTAATACACTACCTGAGGTACTAATCTACCAATATTAATTGAATTAGCAGAAGATAATCTAACGCCTTTTTCTAGTAGCTCATCAGCAAAATCTTCATCATTGAATATTTCTTTAACCCCACTTTGGGCATCATCAAAATTTCCATTTATAGCAAAAACATGGGTATTTTGACCTTCTTGAGTTATCATTTGTCTTTCCTGAACTTTGCTTACTCCTTTATTTGGATAAAAGACTAAAATTTCTGTACCCTTAACATCAGAAAACCCCTCTAAAGCTGCTTTACCAGTATCTCCCGAAGTAGCAGTAAGTATACATACTTTCTTCTTTTCATTTTCTTTTTTAATTGATGCCGTAAGAAGATAAGGCAAAATTGATAATGCCATATCTTTAAATGCCGCTGTTCTGCCATGATAAAGCTCTAAAAAATAGCAACTATTGGTTTTTACAATCGGAACTATTTCTTCACAATCAAATTTATCAGTATATGCACCATCAACACACTGTTTTAATTCTTCATATGTAAAGTCATCAAAAAAGGCACCAAGTATTGGAAGTGCTATTTCCTTATACGATTTATACATCATGTCTTTAATTTCAAAAGGCAGACTTGGCACCTCTTCTGGCACATATAGACCTTTGTCCTCAGCCAATCCCCTTATTATTGCTTGGGCTGGTCTAATCTTTTTTTCACTTCCTCTAGTACTTTTGTAATACATATCTTTTCCCCTTTTTAAATGGCAAAGTAACTACTTATTGCTAAAATGCACCGCTCAAATCAAATCGTTAAAAGATGCACCGCTTTTGCACACCCCTACATAATGAAATATATTCCGCAGAGTTGCACCCTAATCGTTATAGTTTAAGTGGTTAATGCTGTCAGTGTTGATACAATGGACACCTCTTGGTTCAAACGTAACAATTTGAGAAAAAAGGTTGGTTTTCAGCAAAGGAACATCCCATTTACGGTGTCGTCCTCATGCCCGGGGTGCCGGCGGCCGGTTATTATGAAATCCCCTTACTTCAGGAAATCTAATGTACCCTGTATGTTAACTTTGGATTCAGTTTCCGGATTTTTGTAATAATCATCTATTTCGATTACAAAAGTTTCGATTTCACCGGAATCCGTGTATTCATCATGATGAAAGGTATACTCCCCATCCGCATATCCTCCTTCAAACTGGTATTCGTCAGGGTATTGATCTTTGTAAAAGTTAATTACATCTTCCAGAGGAGCTTGGACCCAATATTCAACCAAGAAGCTCTCTTCACTCTCCTAAAATAGACCCTGACAGATCCCGGAAAGAGAGCCAGGTTGGTATCTTTTCCAGAAACCTCTTCGACAACATCTTCTGAGGGTTCATCTGCCACTGGAACAGTATCATCATTTTCAGCACATCCGCTTACAAGCATTGTCAACAGTAATATCATTACTAAAAAACTGATTTTCGCATTTATAAACTCCTTTCTGTATTTTTTTATACATTGTAGCATAGAATTGCATACACCGCAAATAATCTGGAGATTGAGGCTGCTGTCGTATCTAAAAATTAGTATCAAAGTTTCAAGCACTTTCGGGTAAACAAAAAACCACCTACCAAACAAACAGAGTTTATCAATAGATGGTATTTGATTTGGAGCGGGTGAGGGGAATCGAACCCCCGATTTGAGCTTGGGAAGCTCACGGTTTACCACTAACCTACACCCGCTTATCATTGAAAAACTCAATTACGCAACAATCAACGCTTTGATATTATATAATTTATTTCTAGTTATGTCAAACAGAAAAGCGTGCAAAAGCACGCTAATACGATTTACATTGACTCTTTAATAATCCTAGGAAGCATTTTACATTTTTCTTCCGATATAGAAGCTATCGACACTCTAAGACCTTTGGCCAAAGGAACTATAAAAACTCCCTTTTGCTCAAGCTTATTACAAACTTCATCAGGATTCTTACAAGGGATTGAAATAAAGAAACCTGCATCAAAAGGCACCATTTCTAACCCGATTTTATCAGCTTCGTCTGCAAAGGCCTTGCCTCTTTCTATTAGCATTTTTCTGAACTTTAATCTCTCATGCTCAACCAACTCTAATAATTCTTTATCATTAAATATTTTTTCAATAACCGTTTGAGGCGCCCTTGCACAGTTTGACCAAGAACCTCTGCTCGAATAGGAGCATACCCTCAAAAATTCGTCGGATACTTCTTTGTTTTTTGCCATACACATCATAGCCCCACATCTAAAACCATAGAATGTAAATGTTTTAGATGTACTATAAGCTATAATTGGTAATACATTTCTATTTAAATTTTCAAGTAAAGGCATAAACTTTCTATATTCTTGTTCATCCCCTGCAAAATCTATATATGCCACATCTACAAGTAATGCGACTTTTCTGTCATCACCCACTTCATTTAAAACTTCTATTACATTATTCCAATCGTCCAATGTTAATGAGTAACCTGTAGGATTATGGGCCGGGGTGTTTAATATTATTACTAAATTCTTTTGATCCTTTAAAAGCTTTTTTACATTAGCTTTTAAAGACTCTATATTGAATTTGCCGTTCTCTTCAAATAGCTCAAAGGTGTCAACACTTCTACCAATTTCTCCTGCAATTGTTTTGTATGGAGCCCAGAACCAATCAGAAGTTAAGACTCTATCTCCCAGTGCAGAGTAATTGGATATTGTGTTTCTAATAGCTCCCGTTCCACCTGGAGTTGCAACAACTTCCACATTTGCATTAGGTACATAATCACCAAAGGTAGCTTTTTTAATCGCTTCTCTATAACCTATAGTACCTGCAATTGGAGCATATTCAGCATATTCTTTAGGTTTTAAAGTTTTGACCGCTTTATCAACCGACGATAAGACAACTAGCTCTCCTTCATCATCAAGCAACGACCCAACAGTTCCATTTATTACTGCATCTTTACCTTTTTCTTTTATCATTCTATTTGCTCTCATGCTAATTCCAAAAATTTTATCTTCAATAGGAATATTTCTACCATTTAAAGTCGCAAAACCACCATTTTCCAAACCGTTTTCCCCCTTATTAATTTTAAAATAATTAATTGATTTTCCTTTATCACTGAATTTTCTTTCATATTCAGTCATTACATTTTCTTTCGCAAAATCCCCTGCATGCAGATTTCTACTCAGCCTACTTAATTTAATATTCAGAGAAACAACTTCTCTCAAAGAATATTCGAAGAATTCATCATTATCGGTTTTAAATTCTATAGTTCCATCCTCTGTTAATATATAAAAGTAGTTAACAAGTTTTATTCTATGGGTTAATCTTTTCTTTGCCAATCTATTTTTAGGCCATGGATCACTGAAGTTCATGTACACCGTACTTATTTCAGATTTGGCAAACCACAATTTAATATCGTCCACAAAGGTTGGGATAAAAATCAAATTACTATAATCTACATTTAATTTTTGTAATGATTTATACAAAACACTTTTATTTCCTTCAATTGCTATAAAATTCCTGTCAGGATACTTTTCTGCCATTTGAATTATAAAATCACCTTTCCCAGATCCTATCTCAAGGTGTAGATTATTATCACTGTCAAATAGCTCTTTCCATTTGCCTTTGTAAATTTCAGGTTCAAATACTAGTTTTTCTTTATATTTTAATATCTTTTCATCGACATTCTTTATACTTCTCTGTCTCAATGCTACTTAAATATATCCTTTCTTCTTTCTAATGCATAGATAAGGGGCATCCCTAAAGCGTAACAAGCTATAGCCTCTCCTCCTGCAACCCAAAGCATACAACCAATAAGAGGAACCTCTACACCATATACATAATATAAAAGTGAACCAATTACAATACCATTTACTATTATTGGTGGAAGTGGTACAAGCCATTTATGTTCTTTTAACTTATATGAACCATATGCTGCTAAAAGAGTTGCCAAACTTCCAAGAACCATATCAATAACTCCCATGGGGCTTATTATATTTGCTATTAAACATCCAATGAAAAGTCCTGGTATTGCCGCGGAAGTAAACATGGGAAGAATAGTTAGAGCTTCTGAAATTCTAACTTGCATTAATCCGTAACTAAATGGAGCTATAGCCATGGTCAATACTGCATAAACGCTTGCTATTACTGCTGCTGTAACTAATTTTTTACTACTCATATATACCTCGTTCCAATCATTAAAAATAAAAATACGACTAAAACTATTGCCGCTATTACATCTCTTCTTGTATACTTAATCTCGTTCATACGAGTTCTTCCTTTCCCTCCTCTATAACATCTAGCTTCCATAGCCATGGCTAAATCTTGGGCAATTCTAAATGCACTGATAAATAATGGTACAAGAATTGGTATCAAGTTTTTTGCTCTTTTAATTATTCCACCTGTTTCAAAATCTGCTCCCCTTGCTTGTTGAGCTTTCATTATTTTGTCAGTCTCTTCTAACAGGGTTGGTATAAATCTAAGAGCTATTGTCATCATCATTGCTATTTCATGACTAGGTACCTTTATTATTTCAAAGGGTCTTAATAATTTTTCGATTCCATCGGTTAAACTCAAAGGTTTGGTTGTAAGTGTAAGTAACGAAGAACCTATTATCAATAGCATTAGTCTTGCTGCCATAAAAAATGCTCTGTACAATCCCTCATAAGTGATTGTAAATATACTAAAGCTAAAAAGAACTCTTCCATCTATCATTAATACATTAATAATGAATGTAAATATTATTATAATAAATACAGGTTTTAAGCCCTTGAATATAAAACGAACAGGCACCTTAGAAATAACAATAATCATGCCTATGGAAATAGCTGCTAGCAAAAATCCGTAAAAATTATTGACAATGAAAAGCTCTACTATAAATAATATAGTAGCTATAATCTTAGTCCTCGCATCTAATCCATGTATTATGGATTTACTAGGATAATATTGACCTAAAGTTATATCTCTTATCATAATGTATCTTGCCTTTTATTATCAATATATTTTTTAATGCTTTTAGCAGCATCTTGTATACTAAAAACATTGCCGTTTATTCTACTATCCCGTTTTTCAAGGCCCTTCATGAATTCGGTAATTTGGGGTACGTTAAGACCTATTTCCTTTAGCTCTTCCCACCTTGTAAACACATTCACGGATTTATCATTCATTACCAGATTTCCATCAACTAAAACCATAACTCTATCAGAAAGCTTAACTATGTCATCCATATTGTGAGAAACAAAAATAATTGTCATATTTTCTTCTTTATGTAGCTTTTTGATTGTATCTAGGAGTTCCATATGTGCCTTTGGGTCAAGCCCCGCAGTTGGCTCATCAAGTATTAAAATTTTTGGTTTCATAGCAATAACGCCTGCTATTGCAACTCTTCTTTTTTGTCCACCAGAAAGATCGAAAGGAGACCTATCTTTTATTCTTTCATAATCAAGTCCGACTAATTCAATTGATTCTTTTACCGCTTTCCCCAATTCTTCACCATAAATGCCCAGATTTTTAGGACCAAAAGCCACGTCCTTTTCAACAGTCTCTTCAAAAAGCTGGTATTCTGGGTACTGAAAAACTAGACCCACTTTTTTTCTGATTTCCGTCATTTTTACATCATTAGATGTAATTACTGTACCATCAATTACTATTTCACCAGAGCCAGGTTTTAACAAACCATTTAAATGTTGTAATAAAGTTGATTTCCCAGAACCAGTATGGCCAATAATGCCAACAAACTCACCATCATCCACAGTAAAACTTACATCATGCAAGGCTACAGTTTCAAAAGGCAATCCCTCTGCATATATGTGATTGATATTTTTAACTTCTATTGACATATGTATTTCACCAGTCCTTCAGCATCATATATATCATCAGGTATTTCAATACCTTCCTTTTTTAATTGATTGATTAATTTGGGTATAATTGGAAATTCAAGTCCCAAGGAATTAATTTTTTCATAATCTTTGAACAAGTTTTTTGGCTTTGCATCCATAGCTATTTTACCCTTGTCCATAACAATTATTCTATCAGCTTCCATAGTTTCTTCCATAAAATGAGTGATATATACTATAGTAATACCTTCCCCATTAAGTTTCTTAGCAATATCCATAACATCTTTTCTTCCCTTTGGATCCAACATAGCTGTTGGTTCATCGAAGACAATGCATGTTGGTTTCATGGCAATTACTCCTGCTATTGCTATCCTTTGCTTCTGACCTCCAGATAGTAAATGAGGAGCTTTTCTTTTTGAATCACTCATCCAAACTGAATCAAGTGCATCGTCTACTATATCTCTAATTTTTAAAGGGTTAATTCCTAGATTTTCAGGGCCAAAAGCAACATCATCTTCCACCATGGAGGAAACAATTTGGTTATCAGGATTTTGAAAAACCATTCCTATGTGTTGTCTTAGCTGCCAAATAGTATCATCTTCGATAGTATTGATACCATTCACTCTAACTGTACCCGATGTTGGTATCAAAAGACCATTCAAATTTTTTGCAAGGGAAGATTTCCCGGACCCATTTTGGCCCACGATTGCAACAAAACTACCCTTTTCTATTTCAAGGTTTATACCATTAATTGCTCTTACAGGTTCCTGGTTTTCTCCTTGAGGATATTCAAATATTAAGTTCTCAATTTCAATAATATTTTCCATTTTAATTGCTCTATCCATAATCAGTTAATTATATCTCAATAAATAAAATATTACAAGTATAAGCAAACACAAAAAAATGCATCAAAGATGCAATTTTGAGAATTACTTGGGAGTTTAACCTATATAGGAAGCCCTCCCAAGTATATTAAGGGTTAGAACTCATATTATTCTGGCATTATTATAGCTGCAATTATATATGCTATAAGGCCACAACCACCCATAAATGTAAATACTATCCATGCAAGCCTTACCACAGTAGGGTCAACATCGAAGTATTCACCAACACCTCCACATACTCCACAAATCTTCTTATTACTTGAAGATTTTCTTAATTCTTTCATAGCTTTATCTCCTCATTATTATTGTCTTGCGAACCATTAAAATCAATTAACACGTCGCCCATTCCACATTCAACATCTATGATGGATTCACCTGACCCACCTTTTCTCTCAGAACCAATTCCACTTATTGAAAAGTCTCCATAAGTAATATTCCCTAAAGCACATTCTAAGTCATAACTATAATCATCTTGTTCTTCATCCAGTTTTATTTTTACGCTACCCATAGCACAGTTTATTTTTGCATCATTTTCTACTCTTCCATTATAGTCAAATTCACCCATACCTAACTCTAAATTAAGATTTTCTGTATGCCCTCTTAAAACTTCACAGCTTCCTGCACCTATCTTAAAGTTCATTGACTTTGCAACAACTTCTTCAATTTCCATTCTACCTGCTCCAAGAGTTATATTAAAGTTATCATACGATTTATCATTAGGCAATTCTACAGTCAATACATTTTCATCAAAGTTGTTCATGAAATTATCTTTAAATAAAGTTTTAATAAATACTGTTTCACCATTAACATAGTACTGAACCCTATCTGCATTCTTGCTGGATATTATCAGTTCATCATTCTCACTTTCAACAACTTCAATTCTTGCACCTCCGACAGTTAGATTTAAACTATCAAACTTTTCATTTTTATATGTTTTTTCAATATCTCCCTCGTTGATTTCATAGTTATTATTAAAATCTAAATTGATATTTTCGTTATCATCTACAATATAATTAATAACCCTATCAATTACACCAATATTATAGTCGTTGATATCAACTCTTGTACCTTTAATTCCACCCATTAAAGCTCCTATTATCGTAATCACCAATCCTACTATTAGTAGTATATAAATTACCTTCCAAAAGGGTTTTGTATTTTTCATTATTGCACCCCCTCTTCTTTTTTGTTGTTTTTTTCAAAAGGCATTTTGCAAACTTTTACTATTCCCATTACAAGCCATGGAATAAACCTTACAGCTATAATCCATAGCAATCTACATAAAAGGATTCCTAAAGTTGCTCCTACTAAGCCTAAACCAACTAGAAAAAACCCATTAGGGAACACTATAAACAACATTCCTATGCCAGTTATTAAAGATGTAATCCCACCTACTATTAGAGCAAATGTTATCCCTAGTATCCCAACTATTCCTGCAAAAATTGCTGCAAATATTCCGCCTGCAATAGGGGCAATAATTGGCAATGCACATATTATAATTATTACAATTAATACGATCTCACCATTGCTACGCTTTCCTTTAACGTTTTTGCTGTTACTTTTATTTACAGACAAATCGTTTTTACTTTCATTAGAATTGTTAACTTTATCTTCAGTAAATTCATAATCTACATCAGCATTCAATCTAATTTGTTTTGCTACATCTTCAGGTCTTCCTAAAGATGCGATTATTTCTTCATCGCCCATCTCACTTGCATCAGCGAAATAATCTTCATAATATCTAATTGCATCTTCCACATCATTAGACGGAAGACCTTTTAGACACTGTTCTAATCTCCTTAAAAATTCTTCTCGCTTCATTATTCCTCCAATAAATATTTATTAACCTTATTAGAATAGTTCTTCCATTCAATTTGATATAACTTAAGTTGAGCATTTCCTTTTTCTGTGATTTTATAGTACCTTCTGTTTCTACCTGAAAATGCTTTGTCATAAACCTCTAAACACTCATCCTTTAAAAGCCTTCTTAACACTGGATAAAGTGTTGATTCAGAGATATTCATCACTCCTCTTACCTCCTGAGTTATACTATAGCCGTAAGTACCTTCTGTTTCTTTGCCCACTACAGATAAAACTATGGCATCAAGCAATGCTGAACCGGTATTAAACACCATAAGCAGCCTCCTCGTAATATTTTTACAATATTATATGTCATATAATATTGTTTGTAGGCATACTATACGTCATATAATATTGTTTGTCAAGCATTTTTTAAAAAATATACGTTTTTTATACTTTTAAGTTATTTATTAATCAAGCAATTACGCTTCACCTTTAATTGACTGACTATTTACCTTGTGATATGCTTATTATAAGTATTTCACTCTTTTTGTTAGGAGCTAATATGAATAACTTAATGACTAAACCCAATCTAAAAAGCAACTTTACAATTAAAAGCAAACTGTTATTAAACATATTAATACTGCTGCTTATATTTACTGTGGGTTGTAACAAACATGAGCCTACTGAAAAGGAAACTAATACAAATTTAACCGTTGCTGTAAGCATCGTTCCCGTGGCCGGATTTGTTGAAGCCATAGCAGGCGACTTAGCAAATGTTATAACTGTAGTTCCACCAGGTAATAGCCCCGCCAATTATCAACCTACTGCTTTAGAAATGCAATTAATTTCAGATGCAGACATATATTATGCCCTTCAAATACCAACGGAAGAAGCCAACATATTGCCGGAAATTTATGACTTTAATAAAGACCTTTATATTGTTAATTTGAGAGAAAAAATCCAAGATTATTATCCTTTAAGGTTCATTAATAAACATTCTGACGAAAATGACCAAACAGTTGATCCTCATATTTGGCTTTCACCTAAAAGAGTTATAGTAATGGTTCAATCTATAGCTGACAGCTTATCAGAATTAGACCCTTTAAACGAAACTACATATCAAAAAAATGTGGATAAATACATTCAGAAACTTCAAGAGTTGGATCAATCAATAAAAAAGGTTGTAAACAGCATGGATAATAAAGCATTTATGATATACCATGGTGCTTATGGTTACTTTGCCGATGATTATGAGCTTCAAATGATAGCAATTGAAGCAGATGGCAAAGCAGCCACTCCTTCCAAAATCAAAGAAGTAATAGATACTGCTAAAGAAAATAACATTAATACAATATTTTTTCAGGAGGAATTCAGTGATACACAGGCAAACTCAATTGCTCCTGAAATACATGGTAAAGTAATAAAAACATCACCACTTTCAAAGGATTATATTGAAAACCTAATGGATTTCGTTAATGCTCTAGAAAATAGCGGAGAGTAGTCTAATGAAAACAATCGCCGAATTCGACAATGTACGTTTATGTTATGAAAACGTATGCGCTTTAGAGGGCGTAAATTTTAATGTGCCCTCTAACCAAATGACAGTGTTTACTGGACCAAATGGAGGTGGCAAAACCACTTTAATAAAACTACTTATTGGTTTTCTTAACCCAAATGAAGGAGAAATTGTGGTTAATAAAAATCTTTCAATTGGATATGTAGCCCAAGAGTATGGTTTTGATAAGTCATTCCCTATTACTGTTAAAGAAATGGTACTAAGCGGCACAATAGCTAATAACATTCATCCCTTTTTCAAATACACTAAGGAACATAACAAAAGGGCTCAAAATGCGATTGAAACAGTAGGGTTAGAAGGTTTAGAAAAAAGAGGTATTAGTCAATTGTCCAGCGGACAATTAAAACGAACTATAATCGCTAGAGTTTTAGCTACAGAAGCTGATATTATCGTATTGGACGAACCCGACAGTAACCTTGACGCTAAAGCTATCAAAGAATTATATGAGCTATTAAATATATTAAAATTATCAAAAACCATTGTATTAGTAAGTCATAACATCGATTATATTCTAGATATAGCCGATAAAGCTATATATGTCAATAAAACAACAACGTGTTTTAATAACCCTTTACAATTGAAGGAAAAACTCGAAAGGGGTTTACTAATATGATAATGGCTTTATTTAATTATACATTTATGCAAAACGCTTTAATAGCAGCAATTCTAGCTAGCATAGTAACGGGAATAATTGGTACCATTGCTATAGAAAAAAAGCTGATTAGTATGTCCGGAGGCATTGCCCATGCATCTTTTGGAGGTATAGGGCTAGGTTATCTGTTGGGATTTGAGCCCATATGGGGAGGCCTCGCTTTTGCAATAGGTTCTTCTGCTGTTATATCAAAATCATCTAACAATAAGAAAATAAGTGCCGATACTCTAATAGGTATTTTATGGTCATTCGGAATGGCCTTAGGAATTTTTTTCATCTCTCTAAAGCCCGGCTATATGCCTGATATGACTAGTTACTTGTTTGGAGACATTTTATCCATATCAAATTCTGCAATTATATTGATGTCAATTTTTACTTTAATAATACTATTTGTTTTCATAATTATGTACAACTATTGGATTATTTATCTACTAGACGAAGAGTTCGCAAAAGCAAAAAAAATAAACATATGTCTTATAAAATTTATAGTTTACCTATTACTTCCTATAGGAATTATAGTGCTTACTAGGGTAGTAGGTATTATACTTACTATAGCACTAATGACAATCCCTACATCCATGGCTAAATTATTTTTCAACTCTTTTAGCAAGGTAGTTATTTCCTCGATTTTTATTAGTATGTTCTTCTGTGTTTCAGGATTAATTATTTCATATTATATTAATATCCCATCAGGTGTCTGTATAATCATAATAATGACAATTGTTTACCTTACAGTTTTTTTTCTTAAAAAAACTGTTCAATATAGACTTCATGAAAAAAAAGTACATGGTAATTAAAAACGGGGACCAATAATTAACCTCCTATTCTATTACTAGTGCTTAAAAAAATTAAAAAAACCCCACCTCCATAGATAAATGAATTTTTTAATTATTTCATCTGTCTACTTAAGTGGGATCGTATCTTATAGCTGGCTTAGACTTGTTTATTTAAGCAATTCTAACAAATCTCTTTTTTGTCTTAATCCAGGTTGTTTAAAAGTAACCTCTCCGTTCTTCATTACCATAAGAGTAGGAATACTCATTACACCAAACTGTCTTGCTAGATCAGGTTCAGAATCAACGTCTACCTTACAAATCTTAGCATCACTCATTTCTCCTGCGAGTTCCTCTAAAATAGGTGTTTGCATTTTGCAAGGGCCACACCAATTTGCAAAAAAATCAATTAATACTGGAACGTCAGCTTTAACAACTTCTGCCTCAAAATTTTCTTTAGTCAAATGTACTATACTCATTTATTTTCCTCCTAAATAATTAATATTCTATGTTTATATGTTAATTATTACCCTAGTAAGACCATTTTAATCATAAAAAATTAAATATTTCAGAAATATCTTTTATTACTTGGCTTGCACCGTTTTCTCTAAGAAACTTTTCTTCTTTATATCCCCAAGCTGCGCCAATAAAGTCAATGCCTGCATTATTAGCAGTTTGCAAATCGACTTCAGAATCTCCCACATATAAGGCTTCATAATTATTCACCTTTAGTTTTTTTAGGGCTAAGTGTACGGGGTCAGCATCTGGCTTTAATTTTCTAAATTTCTTAACTCCTATTACAACATCAATTAAATTATCAAAATATTTTGCAGTAATTGCTTCAGCAGCACTTTGATTCTTATTAGTAACAATGCCAATCTTTATATCTATCTCTCTAAGCTTCTTTAGTACATTTACCGCCCCCTCGTAGGGTTTTGATTCATCCATTGCATGTAAATGATAGTGGTCAATCGTAATCTTATATGCTTCCTCCAATTTTTCTTTATTGTCAGGAAGTGCCCTTTCTACAAGTTTTTTAATTCCATTTCCAACATAACCTTCAACTTCTTTTACACTTCTGCTCTCATATCCTAAACTTTCAAGGGCATGATTTACACTGTTAGTTAAATCATCCAAGGTATACATAAGTGTTCCATCCATGTCAAATAACACTACTTTTTTCATATCTACCTTTCTATACACAAAAAAGCCGAGACATCGCCTCGGCTTTATCTATTATTCGATAATTTCAGAAACAACGCCAGAACCTACTGTTCTTCCGCCTTCTCTGATAGCGAATCTTAATCCTTCTTCGATAGCGATTGGTGTAATTAGGCTGATTTCCATTGTTACGTTATCTCCAGGCATACACATT
>DATFJV010000095.1:0-20857 GCA_035268985.1 Anaerovoracaceae bacterium
ATGAATTTGCATTGTTAGTGGATAAAGACACCTTGTCTGAGGGTGCAGAGCCTACTCAGCATGGCAATCAAATCTTAGTTAAAAATATTGAAGGCAAAGATGGTAATGATAATCCGATATCAGGATTAGGTTTAATTTATAGGTTTGAAGACGATATAACAGAAGCAGATTTAATGTTTAAAACTTTATTTACTGATGATTTATATTATACATTAATAAGCTTAGGCAATTTTGATGTAAATAAGGATGATTTAGTAATTTTAGATAAGATGGATCTAATTTTTGTATATAAGGAAATGCCTGTAGTACCATTAACATTTACCTTTGAATACGATAAAGTGAATGAGAATTCACAGGTATATGTGTTTCATAAAATTAGAGGCGAAGAAGAACTTTCAACAGATTGGGAATTGATAACTCCTACAGTGGGCAACGGTACTTTCACGGCAGAATTTAATTCTTTATCACCAGTGGTTTTATACGCAGATGCAACAACACTTAACGGATATGAAGAACCAGTTATTCCTGAGGAACCATCTGAACCATTATCTCCAGTAACAGGGGATAGCGATATGGGATACGCGCTATTAATTGGTATTATAGCTTTAGCAGGTATGGGAATAGTTGTTAAGAAAAATTACTAATATCTAAACTTCTTAATAAATTAGCATTGTCCGAAAAGTTAATGCTATTAAGATAGTTATCTTCACGCAGCTCTAGCACTAGGGCTGCGTTTTTAGTATATTTATTCCAAAGCTTTAAAAAATTAATTAGTTTATCCTTTGAATCCATAAAGCCCAGCCCGTGATTTTCATAGTAGCCATCTTTTTTAAATGTGCAAAGATGAATGGTATTACATAGCTCACTATTTAACTTAAAATAATCTTCCATGGTGTGGGTTTCATATTTTTTATCTAATATACTCATTATATGATTCATATAGTAAATACTCATTTCTGCATGACATGTGTCTAAAACTGTTTCGAATCTATCTGTATTTAGTTCTTTTCTTAAATAATTAACAAGTCGTACATGGTCATCATAGTAGTTGCAAGCCATATACCAACCATTTTCCTTTGGAACTATTGGGATGATATTTTCAATTGAGAATACAACGTTAGTATAATTCTTTAATGCTTCTTTAAATATATTTAATATATGTTCTTTAATATAGTCTGCTTTAATGAATTTATCAAAATCCATTTCGAAATGAAGTATAAGTCTAATTGGATGATTCCATATCTTTCCAGCTTTGCTGGCGATTTTTAATGCATCATAAAATACAAATATTCTATCACTTGAAAATACATCATCTAAGTTTGTGTCCATTCTATTTGCGCCTAGAGGCAAATGAACTGAATAAACATCAGCTATTTTTAATAACTCATTATCAAATAGATTATTAATATCGTGGGGAGGAGGTGATGTGTATAGTTCTTCTCCCAATTGAATTTCTAAGGCATCACAACCCTTATTAACTTTATCCCAAATATGTTCTTTTACTAAAATCGATTTTGCAACTATTTTCATAACATTCCTCCAAACTAATAAGTAGTATACTATGTTATGTTTGTTTTAACAATATTAAATTAATTATTAAAATAGTTTGATGAATAAATATTAAGAGGTAAAGTTAGAGATTATTAAAGATTAGCAATCCTATCAGGTATGGTTATGTTAAGTAAAAAATAGTAGAAGTAACTTAATGTAACATAAAGTTGCTTATTTGTAACACACAACCCTTTAAAAATCCATATGTAGTGTTATAATATATACATAAATATTTATAACGGGAGTGTTTATGAATTATTTAACTCTAATCTTGTTCCTCGTCCTCGGTCTTTTAGGAATAATAGTTATTACTAGAGATTAAAATAGGGCCAATTGGCCCTATTTTAATTCTTAATTTTTGATTTTATTAACTATCATATTCCCGCCTTGGAGTAAATAGGAAACCAAAAACACAAGGGCATAAAGAATTATCGGTATCCATGTTATCTGATGGATATCTGTTATGGTATTATCATTACCAAGTATTCCACTATATATTACTATAGCAGCTATTAAATATGCTGCAGTTATTCCAATTAAAGCAGTCTTTTTGTCTATAACGCCGTAAGCTTGTGTAACTACGAACATAAATAAGAAGCCAAATAAAAACATTGGCCACATACCATTTCCTTGTTCTACGGCTACAATAGCACCGTGGACAGCAACGTAAACTTCAAGGACAGTAATCCACTTTATACTAAAGTGATGGGTAGTGTTTATAAGGGACATTTGAATCATTAATAGGAACATATAGAAAAATCCCATGAGATGACCTAAAGTTCCCTCAGTAGGGTGAAACCAAAATGTATATATTAATGCCCATGAAATATATATGCCGTGATATTTTAATATCGAGTTAGTTGCTTTTTCCGGAAGTTTAACAGATTTGCCAAAGAATAGACCTCTTCTTGGATTTAATATTATAAGTATTAATACAAGCATGAGTATTACTGAGCCTTGAGAAGACATTATTGGCATATTCTGAGCTAGTCCATCGTAGAATAGCATTGTTTGAGCGATATGAATGAGAACAAATATTGCATTTACTATTAATAACATCATGTTATATTTAGTAACTCTGTTTGCATCGGGCAGGGGTTCCTTTTTTATCTTAAGGATTATTATCCATGCGCTAAACTGATGAGCTAAGTAAAGTACCCATGCAGACATGGAAGCAATAAAATTAAATTCAGGAAGCTTCCAAAAATACCATGAAGCCCCTTGATCCTCCAAGAGCACATCTTGAAATTTGGTTAAAGTTAAAGATGTAAGATAAATTAGCAGGGTGAGCAATACTGATATTAGGACTGAATAATTAACTACTTTTTTTAAATCATATGTTTTCATACCATTAACTCCTTAGCATTTTCAGATATCTCCAAACCACTAAGGGGAGAATCCCCTTTAAATATTACATTTTCATTGTGCATCAAAACTATGTCAAGTTTTGCATTTAAACCTTCTTTAATAATGCCGTTCATTTTACCTTTATTTGGCGATTTTAATGTACCACCATCATAATCATTGATTCCTTTAACAGTTAAAGTGTATTTACCTTTAGTAATGGTTATATCCACAGCATTATCTTCAATTTTGTTGATCTTTAGCTTAGACCTGGTATAGGTAGCAAAGTTATATACACTATCACCTAGATAAAGAAATCCCAAAAAGCCTATAAATTTCTTTTTGAGAAATGGGACCTTTGCTACGGATAACATAAAAGAAACATCTGATCTGTCAAAATCATTTCCCTGCATCCAAATCCAGCTACTGGGGAAGGATTTTCCCCAATCTTTTTCTATGTAGCCTCTGCCGTCTGTCATATCAATTTCTTTGTTATTAATTATAAAGTTGCCGCTTGTCTTGTGGTCAAGACTTACGACTCCATGATTACATTCCATATTTGGGAAATATGAGAAAATACCCATAATACCCGGTCTTAATATGGATTTGGGATAGTTTATAGTGTCTTCAAAATCGATAATTCCAGAAAGTTCAATTTTTTCATTTTTCAAATTGAATTTTGCAAAATTTTTAGTAAACACATTATCGCCGATTTTAATTTTAAATTCCCTTTCTGAATAATAGAATTCATCGATATTAAAATCAAAATAATATGTCTTAGAACCTATGCCATCAATCACTTGAATAAAAGCGTTTCTGCCATTATCAGTCATAGATATTCCAGGTATTAATGCATATGAAATATTCATATCCCAATTGGTAAACTTGAAATACCATCCTTCGAAGTAGTTGTTTTTTCTATATTTGCCCTGATAAATTTCAGGGTTAATAATTCTTTTTAATCCATACATAACGTTTACCTCTCATAGGGTTAGTATAGCACAAATGACCAAAATTGCCATAGTTTTTAATGCAACTATTCCTACAATATGTTACAATTGAAACATAATATTTTTTAGGAGATAGATTATGGGATTATCACCAATGATGAAACAATACTTAGATATAAAAGATCAGCATAAGGATTTTATTCTTTTCTTTAGATTAGGCGATTTTTATGAGATGTTTTTTGATGACGCAAAAATAGTATCAAGGGAATTAGAGTTGACCCTTACAGGTAAAAGTTGTGGGTTAGAAGAAAGAGCTCCCATGTGCGGAGTTCCTTATCATTCCGCCGATGGATATATAGCCAAACTTTTAGATAGGGGATACAAGGTTGCCATTTGTGAGCAAACTGAAGATCCTGCCAAAGCTAAGGGATTAGTAAAAAGAGATGTGGTAAGAATTGTTACTCCAGGAACTAATACAATTAAAGGAGCCATAAGTGAAAAGGAAAACGTATATATAGCTTCTGTATTTGAAAATGATAAAAAAGTTGGAATCGCATATGGAGATATAACTACTGGTCAAATGTATGTTACTTCCATTAGAGATACCTTCTATTTTGATAATACAATTAGTGAACTTGTTAAAATTGCTCCTAAAGAGATAATATTAACTGAAGAATTAAGAGACAGAATAGGTGATGATAATTTAGCCTCTCAAGTGGGTGGATATGTGAGCGCAGTGGATGAATCGTATTTTGCATTAAAAACGTGTAAAGAGGGCATTTTAAGCCAATACGGCATGTCTTCATTAATTCCACTGGGCATTGAAGATAATAATGAATGTATTTCATCCATGGGTGCATTGCTTCTTTATTTAATTGAAACTCAAAAACAGAGTTTATCGCAAATAAAGACATTGAATGTTATTGAAGCAAAAAATCATATGGCCTTGGATAAAGCTACAATTAGAAATTTAGAATTATTGGAAACCCTATATAATAAAGATACTAAGGGTTCATTATTAGGTGTTCTTGATAAGGCTCAAACTGCCATGGGATCTAGAAAACTTAAAGCATGGATAAGAGAACCTTTAAATAACCATGGAGAAATTAATAAAAGACTAGAAGCAGTACTTAACCTATATGAAAATTTACTTATAAAAAATGATATTAGAGAATGTCTAAAAAGCATATATGACTTTGAAAGATTAACTGGAAGAATAGCCAGTGGTAGAGCCAATGGGAAGGATTTAATTGCCCTTAAAAGTACTTTAGAAGTGCTCCCTGAAATTAAAGAATTAATAAGCGGTCTTGATGCTAAGTATATCAATCAATTAAATGAAGATCTTGAAACATTTGATGAGATATATAATCTAATTAATAAAGCCATAGTAATGGATCCACCATTTAATGTAAAAGATGGTGGACTAATTAAAGAAGGTTATAGTCAGGAATTAGATGAACTTAAGGATTCAATAAGTGGTGGCAGAAAATGGATAGCTAATTTGGAAGGTGAAGAAAGAAAGAAAACTGGTATTAAGAATATGAAAGTTGGTTACAATAAGGTATTTGGATATTACCTTGAAGTGACCAAAATGAACGTTGACAAAGTTCCAGATACATATATTAGAAAGCAGACATTAACTGGATCTGAAAGATATATAACTCCTGAACTTAAGGAAATGGAAAATATAGTATTAAATGCCGAAACAAAGATAAATGATTTAGAATTTAGATTATTCGACTATGTAAGGGAAAGTATAGAGCCATATATCAGAAGATTACAAAAATCTTCTGATGCAGTGGCAATACTAGACGTACTAGTATCTTTTGCCGATGTTAGTCAAAAGAATAGCTATGTTATGCCTCTAGTGGACGATAGTTATGAGATTGAAATTGAGGAGGGAAGACATCCTTCCATAGAACAAATCATTGGACAAGGTCAGTTTGTGCCAAATGATTTAGGTATTAATAATTCCGACGAGAGCATGTTAATTATAACGGGGCCTAATATGTCAGGTAAATCGACTTACATGAGGCAAACTGCACTTATAGTACTAATGGCTCAAATAGGCTGCTTTGTTCCATGTAAAAAAGCAAGAATTGGAGTGGTAGATAGAGTATTTACAAGAATTGGCGCATCGGATAATTTATCTCAAGGCCAATCTACTTTCTTTGTGGAAATGAGTGAACTTGCTAATATATTAAGAAATGCCAAAGATAGAAGTTTAATAATATTAGATGAAATCGGCAGAGGAACAAGTACCTTTGATGGTCTTTCCATTGCATGGGCAGCTGTTGAATATTTAGCCCAAGATAATGCAAAAATAAGAACTTTATTTGCGACCCATTATCATGAACTTACTGTGCTTGATAAAAAGTTAAGCTGTGTTAAAAATCTTTCAATAGATGTAAGTGAAAATGGCGGGAATATAGTATTTTTACATAAAATAAAGGAAGGTCCTGCAAGCAAGAGTTATGGAATCCATGTAGCTAAAATAGCAGGAATACCTAAATCAATACTTAAAACTGCACAGATGAAGTTAATAGAACTTGAAAGTATAGAGTCAAATGAGACTGTAAATGAAAATGCAGTGCAGTTATCCATATTTGACAATAAGGTTGATGAAAGTTATGAAGCTGTTAAATTTAGATTGGAACAACTGGATATAAATAACGTAACACCAATTGGAGCTTTAAGTATATTGGAAGAACTAAAGAGGGAAATATGATTAAATTACTTGATAAAAATGTGGCCGATAAAATAGCAGCTGGAGAAGTAATAGAAAGACCAGTTTCAATTATTAAGGAGCTAATGGAAAATTCCATAGATGCTGGAGCAAATTCCATCGTAGTTGATATTAAAAACGGCGGTAAATCATATATTAGAGTTACAGATAATGGAGAAGGCATTAGCACCGAAGAAGCGGAAACTGCTTTTCTTAGACATGCAACTGGGAAAATATCATCTCTAGAGGATTTAAATGCAATAAATACACTGGGGTTTAGGGGCGAAGCCCTAGCTAGTATATCAGCTGTAACTAGACTAAAAATGATAACTAAAAGAGAAGTTGATAGCGAAGGCTCTAAGCTGGTTATTAATGGTGGGCATGTTATGACTAAAGAAATGACAGGAGCTCCCAATGGAACAACTTTTGTAATAGAAGATGTATTTTACAATACCCCGGCAAGAAAGAAGTTTTTAAAAACAGATGGAGCAGAAGGGAACAAGATAATAGATTTTGTTTCTAAATTTGCCCTAAGTTATCCAATGATATCTATTAAACTGATAAATAATAACATAACTGTATTTGCAACTACTGGAGATGGTAATTATTTAAATAATATCAATAATGTATTTCCAAATAAAGATTACAAAAATCTCATGGAAGTTAATTATGAAGAAAATGGTATCAAAGTTTTTGGGTATGTTTCAAATCCGGGACAAACAAAAACAACAAAGCAAGGCCAGATATTTTTTGTAAATGGTAGAATTGTAGATAGTAAAGTGATTGATAAAGGAATAAAGGCTGGATATAAAGAAAGGATATTTTCTGGATATCCCATATGTATACTGTTTATAACAGTTAATTCAAAGACTATAGATGTTAATATTCATCCTAATAAAAAAGAGATTAGATTCCATGATGAAAAGGAAGTTATTAATGCTATTTCAAAGGGAATAACAGAGGTTGTATTTAAACAACAAAGTATACATGAATTTGAAATGCCTAGAATCAGAGAAGAAAATGTGATTGATTACGAACCAATGCCAGAATTTAAAGAGATATTAAATACTGAGCAGGTCGATATAAAGAACGTTTTAAAAGAAAAGAAATCTGAAATAGCTGAAAATATTATTATTTCTGCTCCAATAAATAGACCTTTTGAATTTAATGATTTAAAGATAGCAGGATATATATTAAGTACATATATCGTAGTGGAAGACACTGATGAAAATACATATTTTATAGATCAGCATGCTGCCCACGAAAGAATATTTTATGAAAAATTAATAGGTAACTATTTAAGTGATGAAAAGTTATCCCAGCCAATACTTACCCCAATAGTTTTGGAAACTTCAAACGCTATGGATGGTTTAAGGGATGAAATCTTAAATGTTATTAATAAAATGGGCTTTGATATAGGGGAATTTGGCAATAATTCATATATTATTAGAGAAATACCAGGTAATATGACATTAAATGAGGCGGAAAACTTCGTAAATACCTTTATTGATAACGTAATTGACGGTGAAACCATGGATAATAAAGTTGTTATTGACAAAATAATAACTAAATCGTGTAAAAATGCTGTAAAAGGTAATAATAAATTAAGTGAAATGGAACAAAATGAGCTCTTAGATGTATTATCCAAATGCATTAATCCATTTAATTGTCCCCATGGAAGACCCACATTTATAAAACTCTCTAAATATGATATTGAAAAAGCTTTTCATAGGAGGTGACATAATAAAGTTATGGTAAATGTATATGTGATAACAGGCCCAACGGCTAGTGGAAAAACCAAGGTCGCCATAGAGCTAGCTAAAAAGCTCGGAGGCGAGATAGTTAGTTGTGACTCCATGCAAATATATAAAAAAATGGATATTGGCAGTGCAAAACCTACGGAAGATGAATTAAATGAAGTGAAACATCATTTAATTGGTGTAATAGAACCGACAGAAAATTTTACAGTGGCTAAATATCAATCTATGGCTTTAGATGCCATAGATGATATAGTTTCAAGAGGAAAAATTCCAATAGTAGCAGGAGGCACAGGCCTTTATCTAAATGCGCTTTTATTTGATATGGACTTTGCAGCAAGACCTGATAATTCTAAAAGAAGAAATGAATTGGAAGCTATGACAGGAGAAACTCTATATGAATATCTCAAGGAAATAGATATGGAAGCTACAAATAGAATTCATAAAAACAATACGAAGAAGGTTATAAGAGCTATAGAAGCTGCTGAGCTTGGTAATAAAGTGAAGCCATTAAATGACTGCAAGGACAGATGTGGATTATATAATTTTAAGCTTTATGCGCTTAATTGGGATAGGGAAAAGCTATATGAAAGAATAAATACTAGAGTTGATAAACTAATTGAACTGGGATTAGTGGAAGAAGTAAGGAACCTATTTAAAGAAGGCCTTAATTGTGAAAATATTTCAATGAAAGGCATAGGATATAAAGAAATCATTGAACATATTGAAGGGGGATTAACCTTAGAAGAAGCCGTATATCTTATTAAAAGAAACACCAGAAGATTTGCTAAAAGGCAAATTACGTGGTTTAAAAGATACGAGGATATGACTTGGATTGATGTGGATGAGCCCATGAGTGCAAATGATATAGTGGAGAAAATATTATGAGTAAAATTGTGAAAATCCATAATAAAAGTGATAAACCAAACAATATAATTGAAAAGGAAAATAACGTTTTCTTTGAATGTGAAAGTATTGAAAGCCTATTACCAAAATATTTAAGGAGCTATTTAATATATCTAAAAGGCAATGTGTTACCTATGACTAGGCTTGCTTATTTACATGATATACTATTTTTCTTTAATTATCTTGTTAATGAAACTGATTTAACTGAAGCTAAAGAGCCTACTAAAGTTACATTGGATGAATTAAATGAAGTAAAATCCATGGATATTAATATATTTTTAGATTACTGCAGAAAATACAAAGTGGAATCTAAGGATAACATAGTTGTGTATGAAAATAGTCAAAGAACTTTGGCTAGAAAAAAATCATCCATATCGGTACTCTTCAAACAACTATATAGAGATGGTCTAATAAACGAGAACATTACCGATGGTTTTGATCCAATTAGAGTTCCGAAATCTGGAGAAACTGAGATTAAAGCATTAAATGATGATGAAGTTATGATAATGCTTGATACAGTTACAAATGGTCAAGGGCTTACTAAACATGAAAAGACATACTGGGAAAAAACAAAACTTAGAGATAAAGCAATATTAGTAACATTCATAACCTATGGCCTTAGGTTATCAGAATTACAGCAGCTAAATATTTCATCTTTTAATTTTGACAGGGGTGAATTTAAGATTTACAGAAAGCGTGGAAAGGAATCTTTAATGCCCCTTAATAGATCAGTATCAAGGGTATTAAATGAATATATAGATATGGAAAGACCAGATAAAGAAAAAATTGTTTCTGGTCATGAAGATGCAATGTTTTTATCCATGCAAGGTAAAAGGATTACGGAAAGAGCTATAAGGGAGTTGGTAAAGAAATATACCTCTATAGCTTTAAAAACTAGCAGAAGAGCTGGTTATAGCCCTCATAAATTAAGGGCTACAGCAGCGACTAGCTTAATTGGTAGAGGAAATTCTATATATGATGTTCAAGCATTACTAGATCACGAGCAAGTAACTACTACTCAGTTATATGCTAAACATAAACAAAATGTAAAAAGAGATTTGGTTAAAAATATGGAATGGGAAATTGAGAGAGAGGAATAATAATGAAAGAGTACCTTATGAAAGAGTTTGATATTGACGAATGGGTAATTGATTTAGTAAATGAGAAGGAAGAATTGTTAAAGGATAAGTTTGATAGTTATAACGAAACCTTAGAAATAAATCAATATAAGATATTAAAATCTTTCCAAAATAATAGAATAAGTGATATGCATTTTTCATGGACTACTGGATATGGATATGGGGATATTGGACGTGAAGCGGCAGAAAAAGTATATGCTGATGTATTTCATACAGAAGATGCTTTAGTTAGGCCTAATATTGTGAATGGTACCCATGCTTTGGCTTGCACTCTTTTTGGCATATTAAAGCCAGGTGATGAACTTATATATTCCTCGGGAAAGCCCTATGACACTTTGGAAGAAGTGATTGGTAATGGAAAGTCTAGTTTTGGAACACTCAAGGATTATGGGATATCATATAATTATGTTCCACTTAATGATAATCATATAGACAAAGATGTATTATTAAATAAAATAACTGATAAAACCAAGGTTGTGTCAATACAAAGATCTGTAGGTTATGATTACAGAAGAGCCATTACTTTAGATGAAATTAAAAATATCACAGAAACTATACATTCTTTAAATAAGGATATCATAGTAATGGTGGATAATTGTTATGGAGAATTTGTTTATGGTCATGAACCTACTGATTATGGAGTAGATATTATGGCAGGCTCCTTGATTAAAAACCCAGGTGGTGGTTTAGCATTAACGGGGGGATATATAGTAGGTAAAAAAGATTTGATTGAAAGTATTTCATATAGAATGACTTGTCCAGGTATTGGAGCCGAATGCGGCTTGACTTTTGGTCAAACTAGAAATATATTGCAGGGCTTATTTTTAGCACCAAAAACGGTAAATGGTGCCATAAAAGGTTCAATATTATGCGGAGCGGTATTCAAAAAAGCTGGATTTGAGATATGCCCAGGTATAAACGATGAAAGAAGTGATATAATTCAAGCCATTAAGTTTAATGATCCTGATAAAATGATATCCTTTTGTCAAGGAATACAATCGGCCTCTCCAATTGATAGTCATGTTACACCTATGCCTTGGGATATGCCTGGCTATAATGATCAAGTTATAATGGCTGCAGGGGCATTTATTCAAGGCTCATCCATTGAACTTAGTGCAGATGCACCTTTGAGAGAACCTTACATAGCATATTTTCAAGGCGGACTCACTTATGAGCATTGTAAATTTGGAGTAATTAAAGCATTAGATGAATTAGTAAAACGAGGTTATGTAAAGCTGTGAAAAGAAAAATTGACTTAAAAAGTATTTTGGGTATATTCTCAAAAAACAGACGTAAAAACAGAAAAAAAGGTCGTAAAATATTTTATAACGACGTAAGGTATAATTTAAAAAGAACAAGTATGCACGATAAGCTTATTGCTTTTCTAAAACTTGGTCTATTATTTATAATTAGTATAATTATCCCAATATTATTAGTTACAGTTAATAAAGATTTGTTAGGACAGTTAAATAGCACTGAAGATCTGATGATGATACTTGACGCTCGCAAAGGTTTTGCTTTTTTAATACTAATAGGGCTTCAGATATTACAAATTGTAATATGTATGCTACCGGGTCAGCCTATTCAATTTGCTTCTAGTTATCTATATGGATTTTGGCAAGGTTACTTGATATCTATTATTGGAGCAATAGTGGGAACAATTATAACTTACAACATAGCTAAATTCTTAGGTAAAGATGCCCTTCATATTATGTTTGGAGAAAAAAGGGTAAGTGACTATATGAAAAAGCTAAATAGTGGTAAATCATATATTATAATCTTACTTATATATTTGATTCCTGGCATACCAAAGGATTTAATGTGTTATGTGGCCGGATTATCTGAAATTAAGATAAGACCATTTTTAATAATCTCAACTGTGGGAAGAACTCCTGGCATTATGGGTAGCTTGATTATGGGAACTATGTTAGAAAGTCAAAATTACATAGGACTTGTTATAATGGGACTAATTGCAGTTATGGTAGCATATATATTTTATAAGAATAGAAATAGAGTAATTAATTATATTGATAAATTGGAAAACAAAGATAGTTAACAATAAAGGTATTATGTTAATATGAATAAAACAAATGCAATGAGATTGCTAGATGCAGCAAATATTAATTATGAAATAACTGAATATGAATATGATGAAAAAGACCTATCAGGGCTTCATGCTGCTGATTATTTGGGTCTTTTTTATTATGAAGTTTTTAAAACATTAGTATGTATTGGCAATGATAAGGAGCATTATGTGTTTTGCCTTCCAGTTGATATGGAACTTGATCTAAAAAAAGCAGCAAAAATAGCAAATGTTAAAGGCATCGAAATGATTAAAATGAAGGAACTACTTCCCTTAACAGGATACATGAGGGGAGGGTGCTCGCCCATTGGAATGAAAAAACAATTTAAAACTTATATAGATGAAACAGCAATCTTAAATGATAAGATATATATTAGTGGCGGAAAAAGGGGAGTACAAATAAAAATGGAACCTGATTCACTCAATAAATACCTTGGAAATACTGAGTTTTACGACATATGCAAATAAAAGAACAATTGTTTACATTTCTCTTGACAAACACATGTTCGGATGTTAGAATATAACATATTAGAACAAGTGTTCTTAAGAGAGGTGAGTATCATGAAAAAGAAATATAGAATAGTATCTCCAGTAAGATTTATAACATTCGTTACAATAGTAATGATATTACTTGCAACTTTGACAATACATATAATAGGACTAGATGATGTAAGCGGTGGATCTAAAACTTACTATAAACAAATCGAAGTTACTTATGGTGACACAATATGGAACATAGCCGAAAGAAATATGCCTGATGATATGGATACTAGACAAGCTGTATATGAAATATCAACTCTAAATGATATAGATGATGGAATTATATACCCAGGGCAGTTATTATTAGTACCAATTGACAACGAATTGGAATATAAAAAGAAAATTAGCTAAGATCAACTATCAAATTCAAACTACTGAATAATGTATAAAAAAGTGAGGCTCTAATTTTCGATTTAAGCGATTTTATTTTATCGATAGGTACTATGAGTCCTAAATATATAATGATAGAAATTTACAAACTAACTAACATACTGGAAAACCAGGCTTTTGGCCTGGTTTATTCCTTTTGTTATTAACTATTCCCTAAATTAAGATTTAAGGAATAGTTATGCGTATTACCTACTTTACAATTTCTTTTAATTTATACAGGAACCTTTGTCTATATTTATATCTAGCTGCCCTCATTACTTTAGTATATGTATTACGATTAGTAAATCCACCAACTGCTCCTCCAATTAATACACCTTGTATTAATTTTGCAGCAAGTAATTCTTTTGTTATTAATTTGGTTAATTCATTGATATCTATATTACTTGCATCTTTAGTTAGCAGAAGTTCATCAAGTTCGTTGAAGTATATTTTTCTTTTACTTCCTTTAGATAAGGATGCTTGCAGTAATTTTAAGAGATATATTCTTTCAAATTCTGACTTATAGTTAAAACCATATATAGCAGCTAAGGAATACATGTTTCTTAAGAGAATACTTAAAAATATAGGCAAATCCGGTATACCAATACCAAATGCCCCAAGTATCAGTCCTTCTTTATATGTAAAGTCCTTCCCTTTTTCATATAATTTTTTAGAATCTTTATCAAAAGCAGTTATATTATTGTAATTAACTTCTTTTTTTAATGCTTTTAGATTATGTTTATATTTTTTTTCGATACTTTTAAGTTTTATACCTTTAGTAATTTTTATAATGCTTGTTTTTATAACATTATCAATTTTACTGTTTGGTTTAACTTTATCTATTTGATCATCAGATTCATTTAAATTTAGGAATTCAACTTCCCTACTATTCAATTTTTCGATTTCTTTATCAATTAAATTAACATATTTATTCATATTAGTGATGGAATAACCTGATTCCATTGAATATCATAACCATATTATGCTTATTACAAGTTTCAATTACTTGTTCATCTCTAATTGAGCCGCCAGGCTGGACAACATATTTTACTCCGCTTTCTTTAGCTCTTTCAATGTTATCTCCAAATGGGAAAAATGCGTCGGAAGCTAATACCACATTATCTACTTCATCAAGAATCTTTCTTTTTTCTTGCAAAAGGAAGATATCAGGCCTTTCTGTAAATAAATCAGTAAAATCAAATTCAGATAAAGACTCAAGTGTGTATTCCATGGCTATATATCTATCAATAAAGTTATCCCTTACCGCCCTTCCTATCTCAGGTTTAAATGGTAAATTTAGAACTTTTTCATTCTGTCTCAATGACCAGTTATCAGCTTTAATACCGGCAAGCCTTGTGCAGTGTATTCTCGATTGTTGACCAGCACCAGTACCAATAACTTGACCATCTTTAGCATAAGCTATTGAATTAGACTGGGTATATTTAAGAGTTATTGAAGCAATTATTAAATTATTGATTGCATCTTCATCTAACTCTTTATTATTAGTAACTATATTAGTCATACAGTTTTTATCTAATTTTATGTCATTTCTCTTTTGTTCAAAGGTTACACCAAATATATGCTTTCTTTCAACTTCTAGAGGTGTATATTTAGGATTCATTTTAAGCACTAAATAATTACCCTTCTTTTTTTGTTTTAAAATTTCCAGGGCTTCTTTAGTATAGTCAGGTGCTATTATACCGTCGGATACTTCTCTTTTTATTATATTTGCTGTAACTTCATCGCATGTATCACTTAAAGATACAAAATCTCCAAAGGAAGACATTCTGTCTGCTCCCCTAGCCCTAGCATATGCCGTAGCTATCTCAGATTCGTCTAAGCCCTCGATATCATCAACAAAACATGCTTTTTTTAGATTATCATTCATTTTATTACCTATAGCTGCTGCTGTAGGACTTACATGCTTAAATGATGCAGCAGCAGGTTTCCCTATTGCTTCTTTAATTTCTTTAACAAGTTGCCATCCGTTAAGTGCATCCATTAGGTTTATATAACCTGGATTCCCATTTAATACTTCAAATGGTAATTCCCTGCCATCATCCATGTATACACTTGCTGGTTTTTGATTTGGATTACATCCATACTTTAAATTCATTGTTTTACCCCTTTACACATTAATCTCCGTAGTGATATCTTTATCCAATGAATATTTTTTTATTATTGGATATATATAATCATTTAAAAATTCTGTTACTTGGGAAGAACTTCTTCCTGTATATAGTTTTGGATCCAAATGAGAAAATATTTCCTCTTTAGTTAACATAAAAGAGTTATCGTCAACTATTCTATCAACAAGGTCATTTTTAGCTCCTTCAGTTTTTATCTTTAAGGTAGCTGCATGGGAATGCACTCTTAACCTTTCGTGTAATTCTTGCCTATTCCCCCCCTTTTTAACAGCTTCCATCATAACATTTTCTGTTGCAATAAAAGGTAATTTCTCCATTATTCTAGCTTCAATTACCTTTGGATATACAACCATGTCAGAAGTTATATTTATATATAGGTTAAGTATAGAATCCACTGCAAGAAAAGCCTCAGCTACGGATACTCTTTTATTAGCCGAATCATCTAAAGTTCTTTCAAACCATTGAGTTGCAGCAGTTATTGCAGGATTTATAGAATCAGTTATAACATATCTAGCAATGGAAGTTATTCTTTCTGATCTCATAGGATTTCTTTTATATGGCATTGCAGATGAACCTATTTGATTTTTTTCAAAGGGTTCTTCCATTTCTCCAAAGGATTGTAATATTCTCATATCATTTGAAAATTTCGAAGCACTTTGAGCTACACCAGAAAGAATTGATAATACCATGCTATCTACTTTTCTGGAATATGTTTGCCCAGATACAGGCACACAGCCAGTAAAACCCAATTCTTTTGCTATTATTTCATCAAGTCTTTTAACCTTGTTTTCATCTCCTTCAAAAAGTTCCATAAAACTAGCTTGAGTACCAGTGGTCCCTTTGGAACCTAATAATAGTAATTCATCTATTTTTCTTTCTACATCAACAAAATCTTGGTATAAATCATAAGCCCACAAAGTTGCTCTTTTCCCAACTGTAGTAAGCTGAGCAGGCTGTAAATGGGTATACCCTAGACAAGGAAGCTCTTTATATTCATTTGCAAACTTAGAAAGATTTTTAATAACTTGTAATAATTTAATATTTACAAGTTTCAAGGCTTCTCTCATAAGAATAACATCGGTATTATCACCAACATAACATGATGTTGCTCCTAAATGAATAATAGGCTCTGCTTTTTTACATCTTTTTCCATATGCGTAAATATGGCTCATTACGTCATGACGTACTTCTTTTTCTTTGGCTTTGGCAACATCAAAATCTATAATATCTTTATTTTTTATCATTTCATCTATTTGTTCTTTAGTAACATTAAGGCCGAGTTCATGTTCTGCCTTAGCTAGTGCTATCCAAAGTTCATGCCATGTGGTAAATTTCTTTTCTTCTGAAAAAATGTACTTCATTTCTGAACTCGCGTAACGAGTTGAAAACGGTGACATGTAAATATTAGTGTTATCCATTAGTCGCCCTTCCTTTTATTATATATTCTAGTTCTAGTCTTTCTAGTTTTTAAATCAATAAATTTTACCATTAAAGAAATTTTATTATCCTGATTTAAATTAGTCCAAATAGTATCACCAAATTCATTAAAATCTTCTAATATTTCAATTTGAGTGGGCTCTCCTTCAAAAGGAGGAAGTGGATTCCCATCAATTTTATATGTATGTATAAAATGACCTTCACCTACCAACGAAGAATATTCAAAAAACTGACGTCTGCAAGAAGTACCTTTGTCATCATTAGACTTTAATATACTTAACTTGTAATTAAAATCATTTCTATCAAATTCCATAAGACCACTTATTCTAGGTGTGTAATTAGGTGAATCAGGTTCAAACTCCCTAGTTCTAAGAGCTTCTTCGAAGGATAATTTTTTACTTATATGATTATATATTGTATCAGTTTGATCCCCATTTGTTACTATCAATTTATTTTCAAAAGTTTTAACTGGATAATATACTACTAAACTTGGGTCAAAATCCATATCTAAACTATATGGAGCGATGGCAATATTGTTTTCTTCTTCAAAAAAATATCTGTTTCTACTATTTTCACTTCTTCCCATAATAAAATAAGCAACAACAGCACTATGGCTATTTTTGCCTATAATTATCCCCCTACCAAAATAATTGTTTTCCTTTAATTCAATTAATTTCATCTTCTTACTCATTTCCCTTTCCATCCAAATAACTCTGCAATATTACAACTGCAGCTTGCTTATCAATGACCTTTTTTCTATCTTTTCTTCTGACATCAGCATCTATAAGGACTCTTTCTGCTATTACAGTAGTAAACCTTTCATCTTGCCATACGAGTTTAACTTTAGGTAGCCCCATACTCCTAAGTTTATTTTCAAGTCTATCTTTAAACTCATATACTTTTTCGGTTTGCACACTGTCAGTTCCATTTAAGTTTTTAGGCAATCCAATTACAACAGTGTCACAATCATATTCTTTAATATAATCTATGACCTTTCCAGTGTCTTTTTTTATACCAACTCTTTCTATTGTTGTAATTCCTTGCGCAGTAATGCCCAAAGGGTCACTGACGGCTAATCCTATTGTTTTATCTCCCACATCAAGTGATAGTGCTCTCATATTATTTACCAAGGTATTCTTTAATAACTTCTTCTAATAACTCATCTCTATCAATTCTGCTTATTAGATTTCTAGCATTATTGTGACTTGTAATATATGACGGGTCTCCAGAAGTTAAATATCCCACCATTTGATCAATTGCATTGTATCCTCTATCGTTTAGCGCTTCATATACTTCAGCTAAAATATCCTTGTTAGATCTTTTTTCAACCTTTTCTGTCTTGAACATCAATGTGTCTCTTTTCATAGTAACCTCCTATATTAGAGTTTTAGCGATTTCTAAAGCTTCATCTATCTTATCTACATCTTTTGCACCTGCCTGAGCGATGTTAGCTTTTCCACCACCACCGCCACCTGCAGCATTGGCAATTGGTTTAATAAGTTTACCTGCGTGGTAACCTTTTTCAACTAAATCGTCAGTAACTGATACCACAAACATAACTTTATCATTAACAGCAGAAGCAAATACCATAATAGTATTCTTATTCTTTTCTTTAACTTCATCAGTTATTTTTCTGAGATGATCTATATCTTTATCTTTGAATTTTTTAGTAATTAATTTTACGTTATTAATTTCTTCCGCACAATTCATTATATTATCAAGGTCATTACATATATGGGCCTTTTTCATATCATCGATTTCTTTCTTTAATTCCTTATTCTCATTCATTATGCTTACTAATCGATCGGGTAAGTTTTCAAATTTAGATTTAGCACAAGAAGACATTGTGGTTATCAAAGACTCATATTTATTTAAAGTATTTAAGACTTCTTTCCCTGTTATTGCTTCAATTCTTCTAACACCTGAAGCAACTCCCGATTCACTGGTTATCTTAAAGTTTCCGATAAATCCAGTATTTGTAACATGGGTGCCACCGCATAATTCCATACTGTAACCGCCCATGGTAACTACTCTAACCTTATCTTTATACTTTTCTTCAAATAAAGCCATAGCACCTATTTTTTTAGCTTCTTTAATATCCATGTCCCTAGTAACTACGGGTAGAAATAAATTTATTTTTTCATTTACTTTTTTTTCTATTTGTATTAATTCATCTTCTTTAACACTTTCAAAGTGATTAAAGTCAAATCTTAAATAATTGTTAGATACTAGAGAACCAGATTGATGTACATGATCTCCTAAAACTTCCTGTAAAGCTTTATGTAACAAATGAGTGGAACTGTGGTTTCTTGAAGTATTATTTCTTACTATTTCATCAACATCAGCATTAACAACATCACCTATTTCAACTTTACCACTAATATTAGAAGCTATGTGAAGGTGTATGTTATTTTCCTTTATTACATCTACTATTTCACAGTTGAAATTTTCATTATATAATATACCAGTATCATCCAGCTGCCCTCCACTTGTTGCATAAAATGGAGTCTTATCCAATATTATTAATATTCTATCATCTTCTATTATTTTAGTGTATAAGACCTTAGCTTTTATTTTTAACTCATTATAACCAACAAAGACTGTCTTAGGTAGGTTTCTGTAGTCACTGGAATCTTTCCATGCTTCTTCATCAGCAGATTTTCTTCCGCTTCTAGCCATTTCTCTTTGCATTTGCATGTTTTTCTTAAATCCAGTAACGTCAATAGCCTTATTATGTTCAGTCAATATTTCTTCAGTTAATTCAATAGGAAAACCGTAAGTATCATACAATTTAAACGCTAATTCCCCATCCAAACTATGGCTTTTTTCTTCATTCATTTCATCAATATATGTTTTTAATTTAGCCATCCCTTGATCCAATGTTTTAGTAAATTTATTTTCTTCTACTAATATGATTTTTTTTATAAATTCTTTTTTTTCTAAAAGTTCTGGATATGCATCTTTAGATGTATTGATTACCAAATCTGCAAGATCATTTAAGAATGTATGCTTGATTCCTAATAATCTTCCGTGTCTAGCTGCTCTTCTAATTATCCTTCGAAGCACATAGCCTCTTCCTTCATTACCAGGAAGAATTCCATCACTAATCATAAATACCATGGATCTTAAGTGATCCGTGATAATTCTTACACTCAAATCAGTTTCTGCTTTCCCATCCATGTATTCAACATCAGCAATTTTAGTAACACCTTCAAGTACGTATTTAATTGTATCAACATCGAAGATAGAATCCACATCTTGCATGATGCATGCTATTCTTTCCAACCCCATACCTGTATCTATATTAGGATTAGCTAAATCTTCATAAGTGCCATCTTCTTGCCTTGAATACTGAGTAAATACATGATTCCAAAATTCAATAAACCTATCACAATCACAACCAGGCTTACAATCTTCTTTGCCGCAACCAAATTCCTCACCTCTATCATAATATATTTCAGAACATGGTCCGCATGGCCCAATACCTATTTCCCAAAAATTATCATCTTTTCCAAGTCTAACAATTCTTTCTTCAGGCATACCTAACTCTTTCCATATGTTATATGCTTCTTCATCATCCATATAAACGGTTGCCCATAGTTTATCTATAGGCATATTAAGATAATCGTTTATAAATTCCCATCCCCAACTAAGAGATTGATGTTTGAAATAATCTCCAAAGCTAAAATTACCAAGCATTTCAAAAAAAGTAGCATGTCTAGATGTTACACCTACATTTTCTATATCACCTGTTCTTATGCATTTCTGACATGTTGTCATTCTCTTTGCAGGTGGTGTTAAAGCCCCTGAAAAGTATGGTTTAAGTGGTGCCATACCTGAGTTTATTATTAAAAGGCTATTATCATCTCTAGGTATTAAAGATGCACTTTTAGATACGTAATGGCCTTT
>DATFJV010000096.1:0-105273 GCA_035268985.1 Anaerovoracaceae bacterium
CAATGGAAATTCTCTGATATAATCAAAAAAAAAATGTATGGGAGAAACTATGGAAAACCTCAATGATATCATCAGAAAATGCTTTGATAAAAATAATTCCATTCTCAACCAGTTTATTACACTTTTTATGCACAAAAAAGCTATAGGCATTGATAACTATAGCTTTTCTATATCCTACTTTGTTTGGATAATATAAGCTCACATGAACAATTGCAAAGTGAAGAATTTGTAGAGTTTTTAAATATATATGTACAATGAATTGAAATAGTGGTAATATGAATGTTTGTTAAAAGAAAGCATAAGGAGGAGAAAAAGTGGAAAATTATAGTTTTTTATTTAGCATAGCACTAATATTATTATCAACAAAAGTTATGGGAGTGGCATCAAAGAAAGTAAATATGCCTCAGGTTGTTGGAGCATTACTCGCTGGTCTCATTTTAGGACCTTCGATTTTAGGTTTAGTACAAGACACCGAATTTTTGGATAAGACTTCAGAAATTGGCGTTATTATATTGATGTTCATAGCAGGACTAGACACAGATATTGGAGAAATCAAAAAGAATAGCTTTTCATATATATTAATAGCTACAGTTGGCGTTTTAATACCTTTAATAGGCGGAGCAGCAACATATTATTACTATTTTGATATTGGATTTAGTAACTATGATAAGATGCTAGAAGCGGTGTTTATGGGCGTTATATTAACGGCTACATCGGTTAGCATTACTGTGGAAGCACTGAGGGAAATGGGCAAGCTCAATGGAAGAGTGGGAAGCGCTATTTTAGGTGCTGCAGTAATTGATGATATTATGGGAATTGTAGTTCTTACAGTTGTTACTAGCTTGAAGGATTCTTCGGTTAGTATTTTAATGGTACTAATGAAAATAGCAGTTTATGCACTTATTATGGCTGTTTTATACGTGGGAATGTCTGGTATGGAAAAGCTTTATACCAGATTAGAAAGTGAAAGAAGAAATTCAGTTTATGCATTTGCTTTTGTTTTGATAATAGCATTTATTTCCGAAGAGGTATTTGGAGTAGCAGATATAACGGGTGCATATTTGTTTGGATTATTCTTATCAAAGATGAAAATAAAAACTTCAATAGCCAAAAAGATGGCAATTCCATCATACTTATTCTTTTCGCCCATATTCTTTGCAAGTATAGGTATAAGGACGGAACTTAGTGGAATGACATTGAATCTTTTTATATTTTCAATAGTTATACTAATAGTAGCGATACTTACCAAAGTGATAGGTTGTGGCATTGGAGCTAGGTTCTGTGGCTATAATAAATTGGAAGCAATTAATATAGGAGTCGGAATGATTTCTAGGGGTGAAGTAGCTTTAATAGTTGCACAAAAGGGATATCATTTAGGATTATTAGTGCCTAGCCTTTTTTCGCCTGTAGTACTAATGGTTGTAGTTACAACTATTATAACTCCAGTAATATTAAAAAGAACCATGGACAGAGAGAAAAAGGAAGTTATTGCATAAAATCGAACTAAACTGCGTAAAAATGATGCTATAGTTCGAATAACCTTATAAAAATACTTTGTAAAAGAAAAAATGATAAAATATGATAAAAAAAGTCGAATAAGTATTGACATATATGTCCTTTTCTTGTATAATTTCGAAGATTTAAGTATGAGAAAATGATAGGAGGACATATGAGTCTGATAATTAAGGGCGGGAAAATCTATATTGGGAATGAATTCGTGAAGCGCGATTTGGTAATTACTGATGATGATATTTTTGCTATTGATGGTAATCAGGATTATGTTTTACATTTGGATCATGGCAAAATATTCGAAAAGAAAACTAATTTTATTAATAATTCAAAACCAAGAGTTATCTGTTTAGATAACTCTTTTATTTTGCCTTCTTTTTCAGATGTACATATTCATTTTAGGGAGCCAGGATATGAGTACAAAGAAACCATAAAAACAGGAAGTATGGCCGCTGCTAGGGGCGGGTATACTAGTGTATGTACAATGCCCAACTTAAAACCTGCGCCTTCAGATTTAAAATCTCTTAAAATGCAGCTTGACATAATCAACCGGGACTCAATAATAGATATATATCCGTATGGAGCTATAACAAAAAATCAATCAGGAAGGGGTCTATTGTCTGATATACAAGGTATGCAGAACAAAGTTATAGCATATACAGATGATGGATTTGGTTTGCAAAAGGGCGAATTAATGGAAGAAGCGATGAAAATTGCTAAATCTCTCAATAAAATGATTGTTGCCCATTGCGAAGATGAAGAACTGTTAAATAAAGGATATATTAGAGAAAGCGAGTGGAAACAAATTGAAAGAGATGTGAATCTAAGCTATAAGACAGGTTGTAAATACCATGTATGTCATATATCAACTAAAGAAAGTGTTGAAATAATAAGGGATGCTAAAAAAAGTGGTGTAGATGTATCATGCGAAACGGCGCCACACTATTTGCTTCTTAGTGAGGATATGATTGACTGTAGATTAGGTTCATACAAAATGAATCCCCCAATTAAAACAGAAAAAGATAGAATTGCTTTAATTAAAGGTATAAATGATGGGACCATTGAAATAATTGCAACTGACCATGCACCACACAGCGAAAATGAAAAGAATTTAGGTTTCAAGGATAGCTTAAACGGAATAGTGGGTTTAGAAGTGGCGTTTCCTGCACTTTATACTAGATTAGTAAAAAAGGGTGAAATAGAATTTGATAGATTGATAGAAGTTATGAGTGAAAATCCAAGAAAAAGATTTGGTCTTAATGATAAAGGTCTTACCATAGTTGATTTAAACAATAAATATGAAATAGATAGCAGTAAATTCTTATCAAAGGGAACTTCAACTCCTTTTGATAAAAGTTTAGTATATGGAGAAACTTTACTTACAATATTAAGGGGAAAAATTGTATATGAGAAAAGATAAATTCGCGATTATAGAAAATGAAAAAATAGCAAATGATATATACAAGATGGTTTTGGTTGGTAATACTCTAGGATATGATAATCCAGGTATATTTGCTGAGATTTCGATTGACTTATGCTATTTGAATAGGCCGATTTCGATGTCATGGGTAGAGGGAGATGAGTTAACCTTGGTATATAAAATAGTGGGCAAGGGCACCAAACTTATGAGCGAAATTAAGACAGGTAATGAGATTACATTACTTGGACCATTGGGTAGCGGATATAATATAGAAGCTGGATATAAAAGACCACTGGTAATAGGTGGTGGAATTGGCATACCACCTCTTCTATACTTAACAAAAAAATTAATTGAAAATGGAATTAAGCCAAAAGTTATTTTAGGATTTAATGATGCGAAGGAAGTTTTTTATGAGAAAGACTTTAAAAATTTATGCGCTGATGTTCAAATACTTACATTAAACGGTACATATGGAAATAAAGGTCTTGTAACAGATATATTGGAATTTGAAGAATATATATATTCTTGCGGACCATTACCAATGCTTAAGGCTATATCAAATAAATGTAAGCATGGTCAATTTAGCTTAGAAGCAAGGATGGGATGTGGTTTTGGAGCATGTATGGGGTGTTCCATAGAAACTGTCAATGGTCCCAAACGTGTATGTAAGGAGGGTCCTATTTTTGATAAGGAGGAAATAATATGGAAAGACTAAATGTAAATATTTCACATCTTAAATTGGATAATCCGATAATTCCTGCCAGTGGGACTTTTGGATATGGGAAAGAATTTGAGGATTTGTATGATATTAATATTTTAGGTTCAATATCAATAAAAGGAACTACTTTGCATGAAAGGTATGGCAATGAACTACCTAGAATTGCTGAATTTAATGGTGGAATGCTTAATTCAGTTGGACTTCAAAATCCGGGATTAAAAAAAGTAGTAGATGAAGAGTTAACATATTTAAATAAAATATTCAAAAAACCAGTTTTAGCAAATGTGAGTGGATTCTCTATAGATGAATATGTAAAGTTGGTTAAGGCAATGGATAAAGTTGAGAGTGTAGGTATCATCGAAGTAAATATCAGTTGTCCCAACGTTCATCAAGGGGGAATGGCATTTGGTACAGATGCCAAGGAAGTTGTTAGAATAACGAAAGCTGTTAAAGATGTTACTAGGAAACCTGTGTTCATAAAATTAACCCCAAATGTTACAGATATTGTTGAAATTGCAAAAGCATGCGAAGCAGAAGGCGCAGATGGAATAAGCATGATTAATACTCTTTTAGGCATGAGAATAGATATAAAAAAAAGAAAGCCAATACTAGATAATATTTATGGAGGCATCTCTGGCCCCGCAATATTCCCATTAGCCCTTAGAATGGTTAATCAGGTAAGCAAAGAGGTTAATATTCCAATAATAGGTATGGGAGGAATATCGAGTTCTGAAGATGTAATTGAGATGATGATGGCTGGTGCCAGTGCAGTTCAGATAGGAGCAGCCAATTTGGTTAATCCTTGGATATGCAAGGAGATAATTGAAGATTTGCCAAACAAACTAGATGAGCTAGGTATAGATAATATTAAAGATATTGTAGGCGTTGTATAAGGAGAAATTATGGGTAAAGATGTAATTATTGCACTTGATTTTCCAACGGGCAAGGAATCTTTGGAATTTTTAGATAAATTTGAAGAAAAATTGTTTGTGAAAGTTGGAATGGAACTTTTCTATAGTGAAGGAGCTAATATCATAAAGGAAATAAAGAAACGTGGACATAAAATATTTTTAGATTTAAAACTTCATGACATACCTAATACTGTTAAAAAAAGCATGTCTATATTATCTGAACTTGATATTGATATGACAAATGTACATGCATCTGGAACAAAAAAAATGATGAAAGCTGCACTGGAAGGCTTAGGAAATAAAGACATAATACTAATAGCAGTTACGCAACTTACATCCACTGATCAAACAACAATGGAAAACGAGCTTCTAATAAATGAAACAATGGATAAAGTCGTACTCAAATATGGGAACAATGCAAAAGAAGTTGGATTAAAAGGAGTTGTTTGTTCTCCAATTGAAGTTCCAATAATTCACAGCATTATAGGTGATGAATTCTTAACTATCACTCCAGGGGTAAGGCTACAAGGGGATTTAATGGGTGATCAAAAAAGAGTCACTACACCAAAAATGGCTAAGGAGCTTGGTTCCGATTATATTGTTGTGGGTAGGAGTATAACCAAAGCAGATAACCCTGTAATGGCGTATAAAAAATGTGTAGATGAATTTATAGGGGAGGTATAAATGAAAAGAGAAATTGCAAAGGGGCTACTATCAATAAAAGCTGTATTTCTAAGTCCAGATGATCCTTTTACCTGGGCAAGTGGCATTAAAAGTCCAATATATTGTGACAATAGATTAATATTAACTGCACCTAAAGTAAGGGATATTGTGGAACAAGAAATGGCTGACTTAATAAGAAGAGAGTTTCCCGAATGTGAAGTACTTATGGGAACGAGTACAGCAGGAATAGCACATGCTGCAATTGTTGGACATATATTAAACATGCCAATGGGGTATGTGAGAAGCAGCAATAAAAGTCATGGAAGAGCGAATAGAATAGAGGGTGAACTTAAGTATGGACAAAATGTATTAGTAATTGAAGATTTAATATCAACTGGTGGGTCCTCTTTAGAAGTTGTAAATGCGTTAAAGGATAATGGCGCCAATGTACTTGGTGTAATTAGTATATTTACGTATGGCACTAATAAAGCAAAAAGAATGTTCGATGAAGCAGGTGTTAAAAATTTAAGTTTAACTGATATTTGCACACTTACTGAAGTTGCAGCAGAAGAAGGATATATAGATAACAAACAGAAAGAGGAGATAAGAAAATGGGTATTAGAAATTTAATCAACATTACGGATTTAAAAATTGAGGAGTTAAATAGCATGATGGATTTGGCCGATAATATTATGGATAATCCAGAAAAGTATTATGAATCGTGTAAAAACAAAAAATTAGCCACTTTATTCTTTGAACCAAGCACTAGAACTAGACTTAGCTTTACTGCAGCAATGATGGAGCTTGGAGGAAATGTTTTAGGTTTTTCTGAAGCTGGATCTAGCTCAGCAGCAAAAGGTGAAAGTGTAAGTGATACTGTAAGAACTGTGGGTTGTTATTCTGATATAATTGCGATGAGACATCCTAAAGAAGGCGCTCCAATAGTTGCTGCAGAAAAAACCACTGTGCCAATTATAAATGCTGGCGATGGAGGACATTTTCACCCTACGCAAACGCTTACTGACTTATTAACAATCCGTAGAGAAAAAAATAGGCTTGATAAGATGGTAATAGGGGTTTGTGGAGATTTGAAATTTGGAAGAACTGTTCACTCACTGATTTCTGCCATGTTAAGATATGACGATATTGAATTTTATTTGATATCTCCAGAGGAGCTAAAAATTCCCCAATATGTAAAAGATGAGATGGATGAATATGGAGCAAAATGGAAGGAAGTTAGAACAATTGAAGAGGCTATTCCAAATTTGGATATACTATATATGACTAGGGTTCAAAGGGAAAGGTTCTTTAATGAAGAGGATTATATAAGACTTAAAGATTCTTTCATTCTTGACACAAAAAAACTGGAAATTGCCAAGGAGGATTTAACAATACTACATCCTCTTCCTAGGGTTAATGAAATATCAGTTGCTATAGATGATGACCCAAGAGCAAAGTACTTTACACAAGCCCTTTGCGGTAAATATATAAGAATGGCGTTAATATTAACTTTATTAGGTTTAGATAAGGAGGTTTAATTATGAATATAGATGGAGTAACTACGGGAATAGTTTTAGATCACATAAAAGCTGGCAAATCTATGGAGATATACAATCTCTTGAGATTATATAATTTGTCATGTAGCGTAGCGATAATTCAAAATGCCAAAAGCAAAAAATATGGAAAGAAAGACATAATTAAAATAGATGAAAACTTCGAGGTAGATTTGGATGTACTAGGATTCGCAGACCCTAATATTACTGTTAATATAGTTAAGAACGGTAAACTCGAGAAGAAATCCCATTTATCTCTTCCTAAGGAATTAAATGGAGTAATAAAGTGTAAAAATCCTAGATGCATAACCTCTATTGAGCAGGAAATTGTGCACAAGTTCAAACTTGTTGACGAAAAAAATGGGATATATAGATGCGTATATTGCGATACTTTACATGCGGCTAAATAAAGAATCATTACCAGAACTCTTTGGCCAAAGCCAGAGAGTTTTTTTTACGACAAAATGGGTATATTTATGTTAGATAATCTTGTAATAAATACTCACGTGTGATAATATTTACAAAAGGAGTAGAAGGGGATGAAAAATAAAGGTTTTTCGCTAATTGAATTAATAGTAGTAATAGCTATAATGGCAGTAATTGTGGGTATAATTGTTCCACAATATACAGGATATACGACTAGGGCTAGAGAAACAGCAGCCATAGATGAAATCTATGGCTTAGTTAGACATGCAAACATTACCCTTATAGAAAATGATAGTAACAAAGAATATGCTTTTGCATTTTCTGACAATTCCACAGAAGCCTCAGATGAATTTATTAACGATTTAAAGAGTAAATTAAATATAAATGGCAGGGTTGATTCAATGCTAGTAAGCTATAATAATGTTAATTATGCTGAGTATTTAAGTAATAATGGAATAATAGTTGCTTATGATGTTACTAAATCTCCCAATATATATGTTATCGGAGAGGGGGAAATTGGAATTGCTGATTACAACAATTACTATAACATAGCTAAAGGAATATTGGATAATAGATTAGAGAACAATTCATACGATGAAGATGAGCAGATTTATAATATAACCCATGACATACAAGAAGCATATGCCATGGAAAATGGTGGAATGCACCCCTATTATGAGGATAGTCCCGTTAGCGAAAAAGTTGAAGAAATGATGACAAGTTTAAGTCTGGATTTCCACGGAAACACAGACCCGAACAGGCTTAAGTGGATACCGTCATCTAATAATAGAAATGATGATGTAATTATGTATGCAGGAAGAATAGTAGATGATGAAATATCTGGTAGAATTATTGAAGCATCCATAGCATATTATGACGGTAATTACTATTATCATACTCACAGCGACTACTATGATAATCAAATTAGCAATGTATATGTGGGTGATAGAGGTAGTGATACAGAGACATTTGAAAAGCTAGAGACTCTGCCTGAAGGTACGAAAGTAGATGATTGGAAAATGTTTTAATAAAAAAGCAATTATATGTTGATTAATTGCTTTTTTTAGTGTATACTTATGTAATAAAATTAGTGCACATAAATAGATGATAAGGTAAGGCGGCGAGAAACGGAGCCTAATGTTTCAGTCACCATTTTTGAAACCCTTATCTTTTTTATTTATGTGATTTTGTTTTTTGAGAATGGGGGATGATATGAAAAAATATATATTTGTGACTGGTGGTGTGGTATCAGGTATAGGGAAAGGTATTACTGCTGCGTCTATAGGAAGGTTGTTAAAAGCAAGAGGGTTAACAGTAATTGCGCAAAAGCTAGATCCATATATAAATATTGACCCAGGTACAATGAGCCCATATCAACATGGTGAAGTATATGTAACTGAAGATGGTGCCGAAACGGATTTGGATTTAGGTCATTATGAAAGATTTATTGATGAAAATTTAAATAAATATAGCAATTTAACCACAGGGAAAGTCTATTGGAATGTCTTAAATAAAGAGAGAAAAGGTGAATATTTGGGCAGTACAGTCCAAGTAATTCCACATATAACCAATGAAATTAAAGAATTTATATATAACGTAGGTGATAGAGATGATGTTGATGTTGTTATATCAGAAATAGGCGGAACTGCAGGAGATATTGAATCTCAACCTTTTTTAGAAGCAATTAGACAAGTCTCCTTGGAAGTTGGTAAAGAAAATTGTATTTTTGTTCATGTGACTTTAGTTCCTTATTTAAATTCGTCCAATGAGCATAAATCTAAGCCTACTCAGCATTCAGTAAAAGAATTAAGAGCTATAGGTATTGCCCCAGATATTATAGTACTTAGAGCAGATGAAAGAATGGATGAAGAGATTAAAGATAAGATATCCATGTTTTGTAATGTTAAAAAAGATTGTGTTATAGAAAATATAACATTAAATTCCTTATATGATGCGCCACTTGTCCTCGAAAAAGAGAATTTAGGAGAGGTGGTTTGTAGAGAACTTGATTTAAAATGCAATGATTATGATATGGATGATTGGCAGAAGATGGTTGATAATATTAAAACTCTTAAAGGAGAAATAAATATTGCCATTGTGGGTAAGTATGTAAAACTACATGATGCTTATTTATCAGTTGCTGAAGCAATCAGACATGCAGGATATAAATGCCATAAGAATACAAAAATACTTTGGATTGATTCAGAGGAAATAAATAAATATAATGTAAAAGATAAATTGAAAGATGCAGATGGAATAATTGTTCCTGGAGGTTTTGGGAACAGGGGTATTGAAGGTAAGATTATGACGGCTAAATATGCGAGGATAAATAAAGTTCCTTACCTTGGAATTTGTTTAGGTATGCAAATTTCTGTTATAGAATTTGCACGAAACGTTGTTGGTCTTAATAATGCAAATTCCAAAGAGTTTGATGAAAACTGTAAATTCAATGTAATAGATTTTATGCCTGGGCAAGATGGAATGATTCCTAAAGGCGGAACCATGAGACTGGGCGCATATCCATGTGAAATAGAACTTAACACAAAACTGATGTCAGTTTATGATAAGAATAATATTATGGAAAGACATAGACATAGATATGAGTTTAATAACGAATATTTGGATAAATTTGAAAACAAGGGGATGGTTTTTTCAGGTAGATATTTAAAAGACAATTTAGTTGAGGCAATTGAAATTAATGATCATCCATATTATTTAGCAGTGCAATTTCATCCTGAATTTAAATCAAGACCCAATTTGCCACACCCTTTATTCTTAGGCTTAATAAAGGCTATAATAAATTAGAAACTCTTTTGTGTCAACATTGTTGCATTGATTGACAAAACTAGCAGTTGTGATAGAATTGTTTTAGACTTAAGATAGGTACATTATGAAGAAAAAAACAATTTTTGAGAAAAAATTAGTAGTAGTGATTTTGGCAGTATCAACCTGTTTGTTATGGGGAAGTGCATTTCCTATGATTAAAGCGGGTTATTTAACATATGATATAGCCTCTTCGGACATAGCGTCCCAGATTCTTTTTGCAGGCGTTAGATTTACTTTATCGGGAATATTGATAATTTTAATAGGGAGTTTTTTGCAAAGAAAATGGCCTAAAGTAGAGAAATGCCATGTTACTAAGATAATCAAGCTTTCAATGTTTCAAACAATAGGGCAATATGTTTTCTTTTATATGGGATTAGCATATGCAACAGGTTCCAACGCAGCAATTATTGATGGTTCTGCGGCGCTTGTTACAGTGATAATTGCCGGACTTGTTTATAAAGAGGATAAGCTCAATTTACAAAAAGGTTTAGGCTCGGCTTTAGGTTTTGCAGGAATACTAATAGTAGCAGTTTCAGGAGGAAATTCGGAATTCGGCTTTAGCATAGCAGGTGAAGGTATGCTTATGATTTCTACCCTTTCATGTGGATTTTCAGCCGTTTTAATAAAAATATATTCACAACACGTTAATCCTGTGTTTTTATGTGGCTACCAATTTATTACAGGAGGGGTAATTCTAAGTATATGTTCTTATTCATTGGGAGGAAGACTTAGCGGTGTCGAATTGGAGAATTCTTACATATTGATATATTTAGCTGTATTATCCATGCTAGCATATACTACGTGGTCAATTTTGTTAAAATACAATTCGGCAGCTAAAATCGGGGTATACGCATTTCTAGTGCCGGTATTTGGTGTTATTATGTCAGCTATAATATTAAAAGAAAACCCTGCAAATATATATATATTATCATCGTTGATTCTAGTTTGTTTAGGCATAATATTAGTTAATAAAAATTCAGTAAAAATAGATCGCAAAATGTCTGATGGGGCATAAAGGAGGAAACATGTACGCATTAACAGCAGAGACTATGCATGATATGGACTTATTTACAATAAACAATGGTATGCCTGGTATAGTTTTAATGGAAAATGCTGGCAGAGCATTACTTGAAAAAGTAACAGAACTTTTTCCGAAAAAAGATACCAATATTTTAATTATAGTAGGTTCCGGTAATAATGGAGGAGATGGCTTTTGCCTCGCAAGATGGTTATTACATCTAAACTATAATGTAACAGTTATGTTTTTAGGTAAAACAGAAAATATGACTGAAGATACAAAGAGCCAATTACAAATATTAAATAATCAATTTAAGAATAATAAAATATTAAAATATGTGGCAAGCAAAACGGAGTTTAAAGGATATGACCTTATAGTAGATGGATTATTGGGGACAGGTATTAACAGAGATGTTAAAGGCGACCATATGAGTTTAATTGATTTGATTAATAAAAGTGAAGGATATAAACTAAGTATAGATGTACCTTCTGGGTTGAATGCTACAAATGGTCAAATCATGAAAATTGCAATACAGGCTGATTGTACTGTGACATTTGCAAATCCAAAGCTAGGACAACTGTTAAGCAATGGTCCTGATTGCTGTGGTGAACTTGTGGTTGCAGATATTGGTGTTGATAAAAAAGGTTATGATAAAATAGAAGAAAAAGTAAATGTATGTGATGATGATTTTCTAAATTATGGATTAGCAAATGTCCTCAAGCAGAGGAAGGGGAAATCATATAAAGGTACTTACGGAACAGTCGGTATAATAGCGGGCGATGAAAACATGATGGGTGCTAGCATTTTAGCGGCAAAAGCCGCTTATAGAGCAGGATGTGGATTGGTCAATATATTTTGCCCTAAAAGTGCGATTGAAACATACAACGTAGTTTTACCAGAAGCAGTATTGACAACTTATAAAGATGAAGCTATTGAAGATGCTAAGAATGCATTAAAACCTTTTATAGAAAAATGCGATAGCGTTTGTGTTGGTCCAGGATTTAGGGAAGACAGTTTCGGAAGGGAGCTAATAAATATTATCTTAGCTAGTAATGCTAGGGCAGTTTTAGACGCAGGCGCCTTAAATTTAATATCCCAAAATTTACTGGATTTTACATTTAGAAACTGTAAATGTGTGTTAACTCCGCATATTGGTGAAATGGCCACATTATTAAATGATAAAAAAGAAAATGTTGTTTCTAACATGTTTGAGTTGGGAGAAAAATTTGTAACAGAATATATGGTTAGTTTGGTTGTTAAATCTAATTCATCCATAATTATTATAAGGAAAAAAGATGGTACCTTATTTAAATATGTAAATACTTTAGGAAACAATGGTTTGGCGACTGGAGGTTCAGGAGATGTGTTGACTGGAATTATAGGGTCATTAATAGCACAGGGGAATACCTTAGATGCAAGTCTATTATATGGAGTTTTGTTACATGCTAAAGCGTCTGAAAGGTTTGATAATCCAAGAAAAATGATTGCTTCTGACATAATTGAAAATATATAAAAAAAACTTGTAATGTATAAATACTAATGGTATAATATACATTGTTATTTACTGGTCCGTTCCAAAAGCATAAATATTTCATGTTATGTTAGGAGGTGAATTGGAATATGGCACAAGTAATCGTCAGAGAAAACGAAAGTTTGGAAAGTGCTCTTAAGAGATTCAAAAGATCATGCGCTAGAGATGGTGTAATGTCGGAATTAAGAAAAAGAGAGCATTATGAAAAGCCGAGCGTAAAGAAAAAGAAAAAATCTGAAGCTGCTAGAAAGAAAGCTAAAAAATTCTAGTCATAGAAAGAGGTGATACTCGTATGACTTTAAAAGAACAATTGATGCATGACTTTAAAGAAGCAATGAAGTCGCATAATCAACTAGAGAAGAATACTATAAACTTTGTTAGAGCTGCTGTTAAACAAGTAGAGGTCGATTCTAAAAAAGAATTGGATGAACAAGATATAATTGCAATTATATCTAAGCAGGTTAAGATGCGCGAAGACGCATTAGACGATTTTGACACAGCTGGTAGGACAGATTTAGTAGATAGCTATAAAGCTGAAATAGAAATATTAAACAGATACTTGCCCGAACAACTTTCAAAAGAAAAAATTAGAGATATAGTTGAAGAAACAGCTAAATCCTTAGGTGTTGAAGGTGGAAGACAAAATATGGGTAAATTGATGGGTCCTGTAATGGGCAAGGTCAAAGGCCTTGCTGATGGAAATACTGTTAAAGAAGTAGTTATGGAGTATCTATCATAAGTGTTTGATTATGTTGAGGTGAATTAGACGAAGAGTTTTCAAAGACTTTTCGTCTTTTGTTAAATAAGGGGATAATATGACTTTTGAAGAATACACTGAAAATAGTATGGTAAAAATTGAATTAGACCACAACACGGATAGAGGGGAGCTCTTTGGAAATTTAGATTCGAATTTAAAAGCTATATCAGAAGTGACTAAAGTTGATATAGTACAAAGGGATGAATTTTTAATATTAAAAGGTGAAAATGTAGAATTAGCAAGGGAAATAATAAAAGAACTAATTGAAGTAATTGCAAATGGAGAGCATTTGGATAGTCAAAAAGTTAGTTATATAATTAATATGAAAAATAAAGGTATTTCGTATAAAGAAAACAAAGTAGGAAGTGAAATAATTTGTTTTACCCACCAAGGGAAACCCTTAAAACCAAAGACAATTGGGCAGAAAAAATATGTAGATAATATTAAGAATAATGATATTGTATTTGGAATAGGTCCTGCTGGAACCGGTAAAACATATATTGCCTGTGCCTTAGCCGTAAGTTCTTATAAGAATAAAGAAGTGGAAAAAATTATTCTAGCTAGGCCAGCTGTTGAGGCTGGTGAAAGATTGGGGTTTTTACCAGGCGATTTGCAGGAAAAAGTTGATCCTTATTTAAGACCTTTGTATGATGCTCTTTATGATGTTTTAGGAAGAGAAGCAACTACAAGGCTTAAAGAGAAAGAAGTTATTGAAATAGTTCCATTGGCATATATGAGGGGAAGAACCTTAGATAATGCCTTTATAATACTAGATGAAGCACAAAACACAACTAAAGAGCAAATGAAGATGTTTTTGACTAGGATGGGATTTGGTTCAAAAGTTGTAGTTACTGGAGATTTAACGCAAATTGATTTACCTAGAGGTACAAAATCAGGACTTGTGGATGCTACGAAAATACTTAAAGACATTAAAGGTATAGAATTTAATTATTTAAATGCAGTTGATGTGGTTAGACATGAGATAGTAAAGAAGATAATTAATGCATATGATAGTAGGAAAAGGGATGATTAATTGAATATTCTTATTAATGATGATAATAATATAATAAACAATGAAATAATCAAATATTTATATAAAGCAACTGATATAATACTTGATCTTAATAATATCCCTAATGAAAATATTGAAATAAGCTTAACCTTAGCGGATGAAGAAGAAATAAAAAGAATCAATAAAGAATTCAGAGGAATAGATAAAATCACTGATGTTTTATCTTTTCCTCAATTTGATAATTATGAATATATTATTGATGAAATTAGTGATATAATAGCCATAGGAGATGTTGTGATATGCAATTCTATTGCAAAATCTCAAGCTTTAGAATATGGCCATTCATATGAAAGAGAATTTGTATATTTGTTTGTTCATAGCATTTTACATCTTTTAGGTTATGACCACATGAATGAGGATGATAAAGAAATCATGAGAAGTAAAGAAGAATTAGTTATGTCAAAAATGGGAATGTTGAGGTAGATAAATGGATAATAAAGAACTTTATCTTATAGCAAAAGAAGCCATAAAAAATGCCTATGCTCCATTTTCTAAATTTGGAGTAGGAGCTGCGTTATTAACTAAAGATGGTAAGGTATTTACTGGAGTTAACGTGGAGAATTCTTCCTATGGTGGAACCATATGTGCGGAAAGGACTGCTTGCGTAAAAGCTATTTCAGAAGGTTATAGAGAATTTGAAAAAATGGCAATAGTTTCTTCAAAGGGTGAAGCTTTTCCATGTGGTATTTGTAGACAGTTTCTTTATGAATTCGCTGATGATTTATTAGTTATAACTGGGAAAAATGAAGATGAATTGGTGACATACAAATTGTATGAGTTATTACCGGAAGGGTTTAAGCTATAATGAAATCAGGATTTATAGGGATAATTGGACGTCCAAATGTTGGTAAATCAACATTGCTAAACAGAATATTAGGTGAAAAAATTGCAATAACCACTGATAAACCTCAAACAACTAGAAATAGCATAAGAGGTATTTATACTAGAATTGATGAAGAAAGTGATCCAGTGGAAACATATTTAAACCCAGAATCTAAAAGTGGAGTACAAATGGTGTTTATTGATACACCGGGAATTCATAAAGCTAGAAACAAGCTAGGGAATGCCATTAATGAAATGGCAATTAATACATTTAAAGGCGTTGATATAATTTTGTTTTTAGTAGATGGAACTGAAAAAAAAGGCAAGGGCGATGAATTTGTACTTGGTATGATAAAGGACTTGAGCACTCCTAAAATCTTACTTATTAACAAAATAGATAAAATGATGCCTGATGATTATTTAAAATTATATAACTCGTATGATGAAACTAGAGTTTTTGATTATATTTATGGAATATCGGCACTTAACGGAGACAATGTTCTGGTTCTTATGGATTGTTTGGAAAAATATTTAAAAGATGGTCCAATGTATTTTCCAGAGGACATGGTTACAGATCATCCAGAAAGATTCATTGTAAGTGAAATAATTAGGGAAAAATTACTAATGTACTTGGATGAAGAAATACCTCATGGTGTTGCAGTTGAGATAGAATCATACAAAGAGGAACCGAACATAACAGAAATTGGCGCAGTTATTTATTGCGAAAAAAAATCACACAAAGGTATAATTATTGGAAAACAAGGGAAAAAGCTAAAAGGTGTCGGTAAAAGTGCAAGGTTAGAAATAGAGACTTTATTAGGAACAAAAGTTTACATAGAGCTTTGGGTAAAAGTTAAGGAAAATTGGCGTGATAATAACATGGCAGTTGCAAATTTTGGATATAAGGCGGATAAATAAATGCTGATTACCACTGAAGGTATAGTTTTAAGGCAGCGAAAAGCTTCGAATGGAAGAAGAATTATACATTTATTCACAAGAGAATATGGGTTAATTCCTGTTGGAACAAGTATAAGTGAAAGAAATAAGAAAAAATCTGCCTTGGCAGTGAGACCATTTACCCATGGTAAATATGATATATTTAAGAATAGAGGCTACTATAATTTAAACAATATGGAAGTTATTGATAGTTATTATTCCTTAGGTGAAAATGTGGATAAATATATCAACGGTTCATATGTTTTAGAATTTCTTGACAAAGTGTTAGTGGAGGAACATTCAGATTACCGTTTATATAAATTAACTTTGGATTATTTAAGTGCATTAACTAAGACTAAAGGTGACGCATATACTTTAAAGCTAGCATTTGTGGTAAAGACTTTAGCTCTGTTAGGAATTATGCCTGAACTTAATAATTGTGCAGTATGTGCTAAAGAATGTAAGAGTAATTATTTCAGTATTAAAGATGGTGGTATAATATGTAAAGAATGCTATGATGTTATTGATAAGTCTGCATTGATTTTTAGTACAAATTTTGATATAGTTAAATTGCTAGAATATATTATTAATAAGCCTTTTAATGCATTCGAAAGTATTAAGTTAAAATCTGATGTATATGAAGAGCTTAATAATCTAGTAAATAAATATATCGAGTATTATTTAGACGTAAATGGGATATTAAGTGATAAATTAATGGATTTAAAACATTAAACAAGGAGGTAAATATGGAAATTACTTTAGAAAAAATTGAACTGGTAAAAGACAGAACTGGTGTAACATACAAAGAGGCTAAGGAAGCATTAGAAGCTGCAGATGGTAGCGTTATAGATGCTATTATTGCCATTGAAGAAACAGTTAATTTTAATGGTGATGGTAAATCTTCTTCCCATAAAGGTGATGAGCTATTTTCAAAAATTAAGGAAACTGCAAATAGAGGTAACATGTCTAGAATCATGGTCAAGAAAGGGGATCAAATATTGTTGAACTTCCCATTGACTGTAAGTATTATAGGTGCAGTTATAGCACCATGGGGGGTTATATTTGGAGCTATAGCAGCAGTAGGCTTTAATTGTAGAGTAGAATTTATTAGAGATGATGGAAAAGTTGTAGATGTCAGTGGAAAAGTAGTAGAAACATATGAAGATATAAAAAGTAAAGGAACTGACACTTATAACGATTTAAAGGAAAAAGGAAGTGAAACTTTTGAAGATTTCAAGGAAAAAGGTAGCGAAACTTTCGAGGACTTTAAAGGAAAAGTAAAGGATACAAAAAAAGAAGAAGAGTCAGAAATGTTTGATTTCGGTGATGATTTAGATATTGATATTGATGAAGAATTAAACAAAAAAGAAAAAGAAGAAGAATAAAAATAGAAGGTGGTATTTATAGATGGATAGAGATGTTACAATGGAGAAGGTCACAGCACTTGCCAAGAACAGGGGATTTATATTCCCTGGTTCTGACATTTATGGGGGGTTAGCTAATACATGGGACTATGGTCCATTGGGAGTTGAATTTAAGAATAACGTTAAAAAAGCATGGTGGAAAAGATTTGTACAAGAATCTAAATATAATGTCGGCATTGATGCTGCAATACTAATGAACCCACAAACATGGGTAGCATCAGGTCACGTTGGAGGATTTGCTGATCCATTAATTGATTGTAAAGCTTGCCAAACAAGATACAGAGCAGATAAGCTAATAGAAGACTATATTAATGATAATGGATTAGAAGAGCAAGTAGTAGATGGTTGGTCTAATGAAGAGCTTGAAAAATACATTAACGATAGTGAAATAGTTTGCCCTAACTGTGGGAAAAGGGACTTTACAAGCATAAGACAATTTAACCTAATGTTTAAAACATTCCAAGGGGTTACTGAGGACTCTAAAAATGAAATATTTTTAAGACCAGAAACTGCCCAAGGTATTTTCGTTAATTTTAAAAATGTTCAACGTACTTCTCGAAAAAAAATACCTTTTGGTATCGCACAAGTAGGTAAATCATTTAGAAATGAAATAACTCCTGGTAATTTTACGTTTAGAACAAGGGAATTTGAACAAATGGAACTTGAATTCTTCTGTAAACCAGGGGAAGATTTAGAATGGTTCAAATACTGGAAAGAACACTGTGTAAAATTCTTAGAATCATTGAGTATGGATATGGAAAATGTAAGATTAAGAGATCATGAGCAAGAAGAGCTATCCCATTATAGTAATGCAACTACAGATATTGAATATTTATTTCCATTTGGTTGGGGAGAATTATGGGGCATAGCTGATAGAACGGATTTTGATTTAAAATCTCATATTGAATGTTCAGGTGAAGATATGAGTTATAATGATCCAATTACCAATGAGAAATATGTGCCTTATTGTATTGAACCTTCTTTAGGAGCAGACAGAGTTGTTTTAGCTTTTTTAGTTGATGCATATTGTGAAGAAACCGTTGTTGATGCTAAAGGTAAAGAAGATACTAGGGTAATCATGAAATTCCACCCAGCTTTAGCACCTTACAAAGCAGCAGTATTGCCTTTGGCTAAAAAGCTAGCACCTATAGCTGAACCAATTTATGAGGAACTGGCAAAATATTTTAATGTAGATTATGATGTTACAGGATCTATAGGAAAAAGATATAGAAGAGAAGATGAGATTGGAACACCATTTTCTATATGTGTTGATTTTGAAACTGAGGAAGACAAATCGGTTACCATACGTGATAGAGACAGTATGGAACAAATAAGATTGCCTATATCTGAGGTTAAAAAATATATTGAAGAAAGATTGGCATTTTAGAAAGGAGATTTTTAGAGATATGATGAAATTTGTTTATTCTTTCAATGAAGGCTCAAAAGACATGAAAGGTCTATTGGGGGGGAAAGGCGCGAACCTCGCAGAAATGACGAAAATAGGTTTGCCTGTACCTTTTGGTTTTACAGTTACAACTGATGCTTGTAACATGTATTTAGAAGAAGGTAGTGTACTTACCGATCAAATGGTAAAAGAAATCTATGAAAAACTTAGTGAATTGGAACAGGTGTCGGGAAAGACATTTGGTAGCATTGATGATCCTCTATTAGTTTCAGTTAGATCAGGAGCTGTAATATCCATGCCTGGAATGATGGATACAATACTTAATCTTGGTTTAAATGATGAATCAGTAGTTGGACTAGCGAAGTTGACAGAAAATGAAAGATTTGCATATGATAGTTATAGAAGATTCATTCAAATGTTCGGAGATGTGGTAATGGAAATTTCCAAATCCAAATTTGATGAAGTTTTCGAAGATCAAAAGAAAAAGGCAGGAGCTAAAGTTGATGTTGAATTAAAAACTGAAGATTTAAAACAAGTAATTGTTGGGTACAAAGAAGTTGTTAAACAAGAACTTGGAAGAGATTTTCCACAAGAACCCAAAGAACAGCTGATGGAAGCTATAAAAGCTGTATTTCGTTCTTGGAATAATGAAAGAGCAATTCTTTACAGAAAACTCAATGATATACCAGCATCACTTGGTACAGCAGTGAATGTTCAATCGATGGTATTTGGTAATATGGGTGATACTTCTGGTACTGGAGTAGCATTTACGAGAAGTCCAGTGGATGGAGAAAATAAGATATTTGGAGAATTTTTAGTAAACGCTCAAGGTGAAGATGTTGTAGCAGGTATAAGGACTCCACAGCCTATATCTGAATTGGCTAACACTTTCCCTAATGTTTATAAAAAGTTTGAAGATATTTCTAGAATCTTAGAAAATCACTATCTTGACATGCAAGATATGGAATTTACTGTTGAAAGAGAAAGCCTATACATGCTCCAAACAAGGACAGGTAAAAGAACTGCAAAAGCATCTGTTAAATTAGCAGTAGATTTTGTAGAAGAAGGGTTAATTGACAAAGAAACAGCGATAACAAGAGTAGGAACTGATCAGGTCGACCAATTACTCCACCCTAAATTTGATGATGATGAGGTTAAAAATGCAAAGCTTTTAGCCACTGGACTTGCGGCATCGCCAGGTGCGGCAACTGGTGCAATATATTTCACAGCTGAAGATGTTGCGAAAGCTGTTGAGAACGGTGAAAAGGCAATATTAGTTAGACAGGAAACATCTCCAGAAGATTTAGCAGGAATGGTTGCAGCTGAAGGAATATTTACAGCAAGGGGCGGAATGACATCCCACGCTGCTGTAGTTGCTAGAGGTATGGGAAAATGTTGTGTATCAGGTTGCTCTAGTGCTCAAATAGACGAAAAAACTAAGACATTAGTAATAGATGATGTAGTATTTAACGAAGGTGATAGAATTTCACTTAACGGTACAACTGGTAATGTTTACTTGGGCGCTATTAAAACTGTAATGCCTAAACTATCAGGCGATTTTGGAACTATAATGAAATGGTCTGATGAAATAAGAACATTAAAAGTTAGAACAAATGCAGACAATCCTAAGGATGCTAAACAAGCAGTAGATTTTGGGGCTGAAGGAATAGGTCTTTGCAGAACAGAGCACATGTTCTTTGAAGCTGAAAGGATCTTAGCAATAAGAAGAATGATAATGGCCAATTCTAAAGAGGAAAGAAAAGAAGCTCTTATGGCACTTTTACCATATCAAAAAGATGATTTTGTGGGAATCTTTAAGGCAATGGAAGATAGACCTGTTACCATTAGACTTTTAGATCCACCGCTTCATGAATTCCTACCTAAAACTGAAGAAGAAACTAAAGAGTTATCAAAAGAATTTAATATACCTTTTGAAAAGCTTGTTAGCAAAGGTGAAGAACTTCATGAGCAAAATCCAATGCTCGGCCATAGAGGCTGTAGATTAGCTGTTACATATCCTGAAATAGCTGAAATGCAAGCTGAAGCAATTATTACAGCTGCCATAGAAGTTAAGCAAGAAACAGGATTAAATGTTAAACCTGAAATAATGATACCATTGGTTGGAATCCAAAATGAGCTTAAAGATGTAAAAGCAACAGTTGTTAAGAAAATAGATGACTGCTTTGATAAATTGCAAGATAAGGTGGAATACAGTATAGGAACTATGATAGAAATTCCTAGAGCAGCTTTATTGGCTGATAATATAGCTGAAGATGCTGAATTCTTCTCATTTGGAACAAACGACTTGACTCAAATGACTTTTGGCTTTTCTAGAGATGATACAGGAAAGATAATAAAAGAATACGTTGATAAAGAAGTTCTTGAATCTGATCCATTCCAAACTGTAGATCAGAAAGGTGTTGGCAAATTGGTAAGCATGGGTGTTGAGCTTGGTAAGAAGACTAGACCTAACATAAAACTTGGAGTTTGTGGAGAACATGGTGGAGATCCTAAATCCATAGAGTTCTTTAATAATGTTGGGCTAAGCTACGTATCATGTTCACCATTTAGAGTGCCAGTAGCAAGATTAGCGGCTGCTCAAGCTACTATAAAAGCTAAAAATTAATTAAATTTCATAAAGCTCTACACTTTATAGATGTGGAGCTTTATTTATTTGTTAAAAGTTGATATAATAATTTTATGAGTTAATCAATTTAACATAGGAGAATTTCATGACAACCCATAAATATGTAGTTTCAAAAGAGGAATCAAGCGTACTTAATAAACTTCCGGGAGCCATTTGCATATTTCAAGATATCGACGATGATGTCCTTATGATTTTTGCAAATAAAGCATCATTGAAGATGTTCAACATGAGTTATGATGAGCTTGTAAACTTTTATAATAAAGATTTATACAATTTTACCCATCCTGAAGATGCTAATAATCTTAAAGTAAAAACAAGAAAAATGCTTAGAGGAGAAAACTTGAGCGATTTTTCCTATAGGGTTAAGCTTAATGGTAGCGAAGATTATTCTTTAATACACGAAAGGTGGAATTTGGTTAGGACCGATGATGGTTGCGAAATTGGCTTAGTTGCTATGAGTGATCTTACAAGGGAAATGAAAAGCCAAGATACAAAAATTAGATTATTATCAAAAAAATATGATGATGCCATGAGAAATAAGGCAAGAACTGATACAAACTTAATGACCTTTATACAATTTGATTTAACAGAAGACAGAATTATTGGTGGTGATTTTTCTAAAGATATAAAGGTTAGTTTTACGTGGAAAGATTTGTTGCAAAATGAGTGTAACAATATAATTGATGAAAATCAAAAATTAATATTCAAGAATACTTTAACAGAAGAGTATGTTAGGGAATGTGCATATAGTTCCAATGGAATATCTTTAACATATAAAAGGAAAGCTATAGTTGATAAGAAATCGACTATGTGGGTTAGATTAGATATAAATTTTTCTGATAATCCTATGAATAATAACAATTTAGCTTACATTTATCTTTATGATATTAACAGTGAAGTTGTCACTGACATATTTTTGAAATATGCTATTACTGACATATATGACTATATACAGCGAATAGATTTGAACAATGATAGTTATACAACTTTTATTTCAAATATATATAGAGATAAATACTTGTCTAGATTAGATGGTAATGATTACTTTAAGCAAAAAGATAGAAAAGATTTTTTTGGATATCAATATTTAAGCAAGTTAGGGAGTCAACTTAATAAGGAATATTTAATCGATTATTTAAGTAAAAATGATAAATATTCTAAAGATTTTACAATTATAGAAGATGAGTCAAATCTCAAGTATAAGCGTATAACAATTAAATATGTAGATGAATTAAAAGATTCCATATGTTTGGCACAACAAGATTTTACAGAAAGTATGATAGAAGAACTTGAAAAGAATATGAAATTGGAAAATGCCTTAAAAGAAGCCGAAAAAGCCAGTGTCATAAAAACTAAATTTTTGGCTAACATGAGCCATGATATGAGAACCCCTATGAATGCGATAATTGGGCTATCAAGCTTCGGGGTTGAGGAAACAAAGGAAATCAAATCAAAGGAATATTTTAAACAGATTATCGATAGTTCGGAGTATTTATTAAATTTACTTAATGACTTGCTTGATATGAATAAGCTTGAAAGTGGTAGCGTAATATTGAATAATCAAGTGGTTGATATGAAATCTTTGATAAGCGAAATTCAAAGTATTGTAAAGACAAAGGCGGATAATAAGAAACAACAATTTACCATAACTTTAAATAAAGATTTCAATGATAAATTATTAAAAATCGATAAGCAAAGAGTACAACAAATACTAATAAATGTTTTGAGCAATGCAATAAAATATACTAACAAAAATGGTTATATAAATTGGGATGTTAGATTTGAAAAGGCCGATAAAAAAGATTTAATGATTAATAAAATAAGCGACAACGGTGTTGGTATAAGCCAAGAAAATTTACCTTATATATTTGATGCATTTTACCAAGAAAGGAATAATCTTTCAAAATCAGAAGAGGGAAGTGGTTTAGGTCTAGCTATTACTAAAAATCTGTTGGAACTAATGGATGGAGATATAAAATGTACATCTAAGTTGGGCGAAGGCAGTGAATTTACAATTACAATTCCTATGGGTAAATGTGAATCTGAAGATGAGAAATGTATTATAAAGGAGAATGTTTCTTATGAATATTCAATTCTATATAATAAAAAAATCTTATTATGTGAAGACAATAATATAAATGCTAAAATTGCAAGAAAGATGTTGGAACAACAAAATATTAAAGTGGATTTGGCTTGTAATGGTGAAGAAGCATGCAAAATGGTTGAAGCTAAAGAATATGACTGTATTATTATGGATATTAAAATGCCTGTAATGGACGGAATAACAGCTGCTAAAAATATAAGGTTGAAGGATAATAACACACCAATAATTGCATTATCTGCCAATGCATATGAGGAAGACATTAATGAATCACTAAGTGTTGGCATGAATGCACATTTAGCAAAGCCGATTGATAAAGAAAAATTATATAAAAGTTTGATAAAAAACATTAAAGGTGATTAAAAATAATGATCAGTGATAGATATTTAGTATTAAGCGGAATAATGGGACATGTAGTAGGCGATGCTTTAGGTCTTCCCGTTGAATTTAGAGAAAGACATGAATTAATGGAAGACCCTGTAATTGACATGAGAGAGTATGGAACATATAATCAGCCTAAAGGCACATGGTCAGACGATACAGCCATGACATTATGTCTTATGGATAGCCTTAAGAACGGTATTAACTATTATGATATTATGGAAAATTTTAAAAAATGGTTTGAAAAAGGCGAGTACACGCCGCATAATGAAGCTTTTGATATAGGTAATGCTACTCAAAGGGCTATAGTTAGGTATATTAGCGGAAGTGAGCCCTTAGAATGTGGAGGTAAAAGCTATAGAGATAACGGAAATGGTGCTTTGATGAGAATATTGCCTCTCTGCTATTTTCTAAAAGATTATGAATTAAAGGAAACGCAAATTATCGTAACAAATATTGCAAGTTTAACTCATAACCATGATAGAAGTCATATAGCTTGTTTAATATATATATTAATTGGTATTAATTTAATAAATGGTAATGATTTAAAAAATAGTATTAATGATAGTTTAAAAAAAGTTTGTGAATTATATATTGGGAATAAAGAATTATCAAAATATAGTAGACTAATGGAACAAAATTTTTTCTCTTTATCAATAAATGATGTAAAAAGCACCGGTTATGTTGTAGATACTTTAGAAGCAGTTATATGGTGCTTAGTAAATACGGATTCATATAAATCGGCGATATTAAAGGCTGTAAATCTTGGAGATGATACAGATACTGTTGGTGCGATAACAGGGGGGTTAGCGGGCATTTATTATGGATATGACGCTATTCCTGAAGATTGGGTTAATAGTTTGGTTAAAAAAGAATATTTAATAATGAAGTGTGAAAACTTAGCAAAAATATAAAGTGCTCCGAATAATCGGAGCACTACTATTTTTTAAGATTCAAGCAGAAATGCTTTGTAACCTTTCATAGCTTCGTAAACATCTGCTTTGCTTACTACTTCCCAAGGAGCATGCATATTTAAAACAGGTACACCACTATCAACTACGTTCATCCCATAAAGAGCCATTATATATGCAATAGTACCGCCTCCCCCAGCATCAACTTTACCGAGTTCACTTGATTGAAAGGAAACATTGTTTTTATGTAAAATATTTCTTAAATAAGCTAAATATTCTGGGTTGGCATCATTTGAACCACCTTTACCCCTTGATCCTGTATATTTATTGAAAACTAAGCCCATACCAAACATGGCAGAATTCTTTTTATCATATACATTATCAAAGGTGGGATCATAAGCTGCCGATACATCTGAAGAAAGCATCATACTGTTTGATAATGTCCTACGCAAGTTTAGTTCCGAATAAACTCCCATAAGTTCCAGGACCTCAGACATAGTATTTTCAAAGAACCTAGATTGCATACCAGTAGCTCCAACGCTGCCAATTTCTTCTTTATCGACGAATAAGCTGCATGAAGTTTTCTTAGGGTTTTCAACATCTAGCATTGCAACAAGCGAGGTATATGTGCATACTCTGTCGTCATGACCATATGACATAATCATGCTTTTATCAAAGCCAGCTTCCCTTGCTGGCCCTGCGGGAACAATTTCCAATTCAGCTGACCAAAAATCGTCCTCATCTATAGAATACTTTTTTTTCAATAGCTTCAAAATATTTGCTTTCACAGCATCTTTATCTTCTTTTTTTAGTGGTATAGAACCAACTATAACATCTAATTGTTCGCCTTCAATAACTTTAGCACTTTTCTTATCCATTTGTTCTGAAGAAAGATGTATTAATAAATCACTTATAAAGAAAACTGGGTCCTTAGTGTTTTCTCCAACAACAATATTTACTTTGGTTCCATCTTTTTTAATAACAACACCATGAATTGCCAGTGGTAATGTTACCCATTGATATTTTTTAATCCCCCCGTAATAATGAGTGTCTAAATAAGCGAATTCGGATTTTTCATAAAGCGGATTTTGTTTTAAATCCAATCTAGGAGAATCAACATGTGCACCTAATATATTCATACCCTCATTAATATCATCTTCACCGATATTAAGCATTAATAAGGTTTTATCCATACAGTTTGCATAAACTTTATCACCAGGCTTGAGATTTGACTTATTGGCGTAAAGATTTTTAATATCTTTATATCCTTTCTCTTCAGCTTGCTCAATTAATAAGTTAATACACTCTCTTTCAGTTTTACCTTTACTTAAAAACTTTATATAATCTTTGTTTAAAGATTCCAAAGCTTTCAGTTCTTTATTGTCATATTTTGTCCATACATTTATATCTTTCATAATTTGCTCCTTTACATTTAAATGTAGTTTAGCATAAATAAAGAACTAATTCAATTATAATAGATATCTTGGTTGACATACATATAGTATACCTATAAAATTGTAATAGAATTAATAAAGAGGTGGGGAGATAATATGGATAAATCTATAGTTGTTTATATAGAATTAAATAATGGTAGAGTAACGGAATCGTCATATAAAATAACAAAGATAGCATCAGTTATAACTGCTAAGTATAAATTGGAATTACATTTAATTATTATTATAGATTCTGAAAAATTATATAAAAAAACTGTTAATAGTATCATCGAAGAATTAAAACCTATTCCAATTGATACTATATATTTTGCATATGGAAAACTTCCTTATTCCCCTGCTAAATACGGGCAAATTACTAAAATGGTTCGAAATAAATTAGGTGGAGATTTAATAATATATGCAGATACTAAATTAAATAACCCCATAGCATCAATGTGTGCTGCTTACAACGGCAGTACATTAACAAAGGATTGTGCAGGTATAGAAATCAGAGATGATGGAATGATAATTATAACTGTACAAGGAGAAAAAAGATTAATAGATAAAATAATTACCGAAAATAATAGACCTGCAATAACCATAATTGACGGCGAAGATATTAATGATAATTTATTTGATAAAGTAAAACATGAATTCAAAAGAACAAAAGTGATCACAAAAGATTATTCATTTTTTGCGCAAGACAGAAATGCTCTTAATAACTATAAAGGAATAGTAGCACTAGGAGGCGGTGTAAAAGACAAAGAATTAATTCAAAAGGTTCTTGAATTCTGCGATATAAATAATTATGGTTTTGCAAGTACCAAAGCTTTGGTTGAAGAAGGTAAAGCCCCATTGGATTCATTGATAGATATAAACAATGGAATTAAAGCAGAATGTATTATTGCTTTTGGGGTATATGGAGATGATAATTTCATAAAAGCGATAAAAGATGTTAATAGAGTAGTATCTGTAAATATAGATAAGAGAGCACCGATAAATAAAATAGCCCATGAAAATATAATAGGAGATCCAAAAGAAATAATTTCTACAATGTTAAATGACTAGGCGAAAGCTTAGTCATTTTCGTTATTAAATATCCATGCAGAAAATAATACAGTTATTGGCACAGCCATAAGTATTCCAATGCTACCAACTACTCCTTGAATTATTTCAGTAACTATCAATTCTAAATTAAGTAAATAGAATAAGTCTTTGTTATATGCAAAGAATAGTAGAATAATTGAGAATGAACCACCTACATAGGCTAGGATTAGTGTATTAGTCATTGTGCTTATGGCATCTCTACCAATATTTAATCCTGACTTGATCATTTTAATAGGAGATTTATCATTCATTTCATATGCAAGTTCTTTCATAGAAGATGCCAGTGAAACAGCTACATCCATTATAGCTCCCAAAGCACCAATTACTACTCCTGCCCATACTAAACCTTTAAGATCTATTGATACATCAGATTCAAGCATTGTTAAAAGGATTGAATCCTCATCTACAAGTCCAGTTATTTGTAAGAAGGAATTAAAGACATATGCTAATATCCCTGCTACCAATATACCACCTAAATTGCCAACTATTGCGCATAAAGTTTTTTTAGTAAGACCATTTAAAATTATTACGGTGGTAAATATTATTATTGCAGAAACTATAATTGTGGCTTTATATATATTAATGCCTGATAATATTGCTGGTATATATACACCAAACAGTATTCCTAATGTAAGTATTAATGTTATTATTGTGCCAAAACCTTTTGCTTTACCTATTAATAGAATAAGAGCGAAGAAGACTAAAACTAAAATAATGATACCTTTAGTTCTGTTTGGACCAACATATTGCCAAGTCATGTTTCCATCTTTGGAATTTTCAGTGTATGTTACTAATATTTTATCATTTTTCTCAACTTTTGCAGTGCTTCCTAATACTTCGCCGGTTAAATATTGTTCAGCATTAATTATTTCACCTTCGTTTTCTCCCGTATCTAGCATGCACTTAAACGTTACTGTAGTGTTTGTTAAATCATGCTCATTGCTAACATTTTCATCGACTATAGTTATTACAGTAGCTTTTATGAAATCTTCATCGCTTTCATTTGCTGCACTATAATCAAAAGCTTTGTTGCCTAATATTATAAATAAGAATGTTGATATTGTAATAAGAGTTATAATTATTAAATCGAGTTGTTTGTTTCTTTTTTCCATAAAATTCCTCCAAATAATTGCTAAAATGATTATATCATAAATTACAAATTATGTATGTTTAAATTAAGTTTTTGTTAAGAAAACAGGGGAATGTTGTTTTATATAGAGTTTAATGATAGAATAAGTTGATTATATTTAAGGAGATACCATGACGATTTTATTTGGAGAAACAGCGAAAGCTATGCTACTAACATTATTTATGTCGATGCTTCCTATTATTGAATTGAGGGGAGCAATTCCTGTGGGAATATCCGAAGGATTAGGTTTTTACCAAGCATTTATAATTGCAGTTATTGGTAATTTAATCCCTGTACCTTTTATTGTTCTTTTTATTAGGTCAATTTTTAATTGGCTAAGGGTGAAAAGTGAAGGGCTAAATAGATTGGTAGAAAGAATGGAAGCAAAGGCTGATACGAAAAAAGAGTTGGTGAAAAAATATGAATGGTGGGGATTGGTATTAATCGTTGCAATTCCATTGCCAGGAACTGGAGCATGGACAGGATCATTAGTAGCAGCGATACTTGATATAAGACTAAAAAGAGCTTTTCCAGCTATTGCACTAGGGGTGTTGATTGCGGGAGCAGTAGTTTTATTACTTTCCTACAGTGCTTCGGCAGTTTTGATATGAGGAGGGAGTATGGATATACCTATGTATTTATTATGGCTAGCACTTGCAATAGTTTTAGGAATAGCGGAAGCTTTAACCTTAGGATTATCTAGCATTTGGTTTGCTATAGGGGCACTTTTAGCTTGCATAATAGCTATGCTTAATGGCCCATTAACATTACAAATAATAGCGTTTTTTGCAGTTTCAATAATACTTATGATATTCACAAGGCCCATATTAGTGGATAAGTTAAATATCGGAAAAGAAAAAACGAATGTAGATGCAATTATTGATAAAACGGGTACGGTTACAGTGGATATAGCACCATTTAAATCAGGTAGGGCATATATAAATGGTTTAGACTGGAATGCGATTTCCGAGGATAATATTAATATAACAAAAGATACAAAGGTTAAAGTTGTGGCTATAGAAGGAGTTAAGGTAATTGTAAAACCATTGCCTGAAGAAGTGGAGGACTAAATGGAAATATTTATAGGTTTATTAAGGGCACTACTTTTAATAATATTAGTTGCATTAATAGCTGCAAATATAAGGATAGTGCCTCAAGCAAAGGCATATGTTATAGAAAGATTAGGGGCTTATAAGAGCACATGGAATGTAGGCCTTCATTTTAAGTTACCGCTAATTGATAAAATAGCCAAAAAAGTTTCGTTGAAAGAAAAAGTTATTGATTTTCCACCTCAGCCGGTAATAACTAAGGATAATGTAACGATGGAAATTGATACAGTGGTATATTTTCAGATTACAGATCCTAAATTATATGCATATGGTGTAGAAAATCCCATGTCTGCAATAGAGAACTTAACTGCTACAACATTGAGAAATATTATAGGGGATTTGGAATTAGATCAATCATTAACTAGTAGAGAACATATTAATACTAAGATTAGAATAGTATTGGATGAAGCTACAGACCCATGGGGAATAAAAATCAACAGAGTAGAGGTTAAAAATATTACTCCACCAAAAGATATTTTGGTTGCCATGGAAAAACAAATGAGAGCTGAGCGTGAGAGAAGGGAATCAATAATAGTCGCAGAAGGTGAAAAAAAGGCAGCGATACTAAGAGCAGAAGGGACAAAGGAAGCTAAAGTATTGGAAGCAGATGCAGAAAAACAAGCTGCAGTATTAATAGCTCAAGGTGAAGCAGAAGCTATTAGAATGGTAAAAGAAGCCACTGCAGAAGGTATAAAGATGATAAATGAATCCAATCCTTCAAAAGAAGCGGTTGCATTGGAAAGCTTAAAGAGTTTTGAAACCATAGCTGATGGTCAATCCACAAAGATAATTATTCCTTCAGAAATTCAAGGAATAGCAGGATTGGCATCTGGCTTAAAAGAGTTAATTAAGGATTAATATGTATATAATATTGCTATATTTTGGTATTGCTTTTATAGGATATTTATTAGGTTCCAGGCTAAAAGGAAATATGTTTTTTATCAATTATTCTTCAAAAGTTCAAATTATTGCTATAATTTTTCTTGTCTTTTCAATGGGCATAAGTATGGGAATAAACGATAAGGTAATAATGAATTTGAATTATATTGGGTTTTATTCCTTAATTTTTACTACTATTACTATGTTATTTTCCGTTATTGTTGTTTCCATCTTTAGAAGGTTAATGGGTTTAAATCGATATGGTTTGTTTGAAACAGATAAAACGATAGAAGAGAAAATAAAAGAAGTAGAAAAAGAAAACAATAAAAAAAACACAACACATTTAATTGTAATGTCTGTGACAATTGGTATGTTAACTGGCTTTGTTGGTAAAGATTTTATAGCAGATTATGAATTTTTAATTGGATATATGATAACCATAGGATTAAGCCTTTTGCTACTATTTGTCGGTATGGATCTAGGGCTCAACGATGAATTAGTCAAATGTATAAAAGAACTGGGTATTAAGGTGTTTTTATTTCCTGTTGCTATTGTAATAGGTACTTTAATAGGCTCTGTTATTAGTGGAATCTTTATTCCTATAAATTTTAAAGAATCTTTAGCCATTGGCGCAGGTTTTGCTTGGTATTCATTTGCACCAGGGCTTATTATAGAAAAGGGATTTATAATTGTCGGAGCGATTTCTTTTATGCATAACATAATGAGAGAGGTGTTTGCAATAATTGCCATACCAATTGTTGCCGAGAAGATAGGATATATAGAAGTCCTTGGGTTAGGTGCTTCAGCTAATATGGATATAGCTTTACCTATAGTAGAAAAATCCACACATAGTATCATAGTTATATATTCATTTGTTTCGGGCATAACTGTAAGTCTGTTGGTGCCAATATTAGTACCAATATTTATTGCATAATATTCTTTACATGAATAGGTTGATATGTTAAAATATATTTGAATTAAATAAAGTTCATGTCCGAAAGGATAATAGGGAAGTAGGTGAGAGTCCTACACGGTCCCGCCACTGTAAAAGATTAGTTTTGCTATACCACTGAGAAATTGGGAAGGTGCAAAGCGTGAATTCTTGAGTCAGGAGACCTGCATGAAGTTTTTTGCAACCCAACGGGAAAATTGGGCAATGCCGTTATAACAGCGAATTCGGGCTGTGAGGTTTTCCTCACAGCTTTTAATTTTTCCCAATGCTTTTCATCTTACTTATATACTAAAAAAACACCTTACTAGGTGTTTTTTTAGATTCTTAATTTGTTTCTTCGCTATATACAATTTCTTCAGATTTTTCAGAACGTGTAAGCAAATAGTATCCTATAGGAAATAGTATTGCTAGCGCAGCAACACCTGCTCTTGATGTGCTGAAAATCTGTGTTGATATACCCATTACCATTGCACCAAAGAATGTTGCACCTTTGCCAAATATATCATAGAAACCGAAATATTCGCTAGATTCATTTTTAGGAATTATCTTAGCATAATAGGATCTTGACATAGCCTGAATAGCTCCTTGGAAAACGGCAACAGCAACTGCCAATAGCCAAAATTCCCATGTTTTATCGAGCTGTAATGCAAATATGGTTATAAAAAAGTAACCGATTATACAAACTTTAATGATTTGTTCTGGCCTATATCTAGTGGAAAGTTTTCCGAAAATTAATACGCAAGGGAATGCTACTACTTGTGTTAGAAGTAGTGCCAACAAAAGGTTAGAATCCGAAATACCTACGTCCTTACCGTAGGAAGTAGCCAAATTTATTATAGTATATACTCCGTCAATGTAGAAAAAAAATGCTAATAAAAATAGATATATCTTTTTCTTATGTTTTATTGTCTTTGCAAAATTGCCCAATCGGATGAAACTTTTTTTAATTGCATCTTCTTCCTTTTCTACATAATGTAATTGCTTGTAACTTTTAAGTATAGGCAGGGAGAAAACGAACCACCATACTGCAGTAAGCATGAAAGCTATAATGGTAGCGGTAGTTGCTGTAAGCCCCACAGCTTCTGCCTGTAAAATTAGCACCAATGATATCACAAAGGGTACGCAGCTACCAATATATCCCCATGCATAACCCTTGGAGGAAAGCATATCCATTCTTTCTGGTTTGGTAACATCAACGAGCATAGAGTCATTTAATATTATCGAACTTGACATTCCTATTTTTGCCAAAATGAATAATATCAAAAATACTAACCAATTAGGCATAATAGGCATTAATGCACAGCCAACACATCCTATAAGAAGAAATGCGGTAAATATTGGTTTCTTAAAACCTTTGGTGTCAGCGATGGTGCCTATAGTAGGACCAATAATAGCAACAGCCAATGTTACAATTGCGGAAGCATAGCTTACATAAGCCGTAGAATCGTAATTTGCTACTCCATCTGCCGAAGCTAGGTTTTTGAAGTAAATGGGAATTATCGTTGTAGCCAGTAGTACGAAAGCTGAATTGGCCACATCATACATAACCCAACTTCGTTCGAGCTTATTTAGTTTATTCATCCTTGTTCTCCTTATTTAATGATTTCGCCGCTAAAATTTAATTTAGATCTTTCTGTTAAAGGTAAATCTTTATATATACTATCGTTTAGATAGTTAAGCTCTTCATTAGTAATAGTTATGATTTCGTTTAACTTATCAAAAAGTTCCATATTTGAGCTTGCAGTAGCAGATAGTGGTTTCTTTTTGACAATCATTCCTCCGTGTTTATTATATTGTTTACCGGCCTTTAAAACAACTTTAGCCATGATTCTTTCGACTGGATTTTTAGAAGTTACGATATTTAGTATGTTAACCATCCATTTTATAGAATTATTAATTTCTTCAGGGGTTGGCGTTTTATAGAAGGGTGCAATTATTTTACCTAAATCCAAATTGTCGTTAATATGTGGCAGTTGGTTTATAAATAAAGGGTCTTTGTTTAAATTTCTGATTATGAAGCTGTCGAACTCGGTTTCTATCCTAGAATGGGATAGGTTTGTAAGAGCCATATGTTTTTTTACTAAAGGATGACAAGCTGTATCTAGCATAAAATGGCACATAAACCCAAGCAAATAACTTATGTTTTCATTAGTAGGATTTAATTTTACGTAATTAATTGCATGGGATAAAAATACCTTTCCCTTTTCATTATGAATTTTTGTTCCCTCAATATTAATAGGGTTTTTGGAATGGGCTTTGTAAAAAAATAAAATATCAGGACCATGTAGTCCTATCATAAAAGAATCTATGGTATTACCGTTTGTATTAATAATATCTTTAATACCTTTAGTTGTGCTTTTTAAAACTTGATTACCAAAGTAGTAATGTGCATAATGTGATGGCATAAGAACCTCCTAATAATATATTAATTATAATATATTTAAAAGGTTAATACAAACAAAAGTGTTAGAATTAACAGAATGTTTACTTAATAAAAAAGGAAGTGCATATGGACAGCACTTCCTTAATAACTATAATTAGATTTTAAATGTTTGAAATTTTTCTTCTTCACCAACTTCTTCAAATTGATAATCATTACCTGGAAGTACTGCATTAGTAAATATACCAACTATTGCAGCGATAGCAATTCCTGATAAAGTTATAGTGGCTTCACCTACAGGGAAGCTTACTCCTCCTACTGTGTTAAAACCTAACGCACAAACGAGTATTAGTGCTGCTATAATGGTATTCCTTGTGTTTTTAAAGTCAACCTGGTTTTCAACAACGTTTCTAATCCCGATTGCGGATATCATTCCATAAAGAATCAATGAAACCCCTCCGATTACAGCAACTGGTACAGTTGATATAATGAATGCTACTTTTGGGATAAATGATAAAATAATTGCAAAGCAAGCAGCTATTCTTACTACCAATGGATCATAAACCTTAGTTAAGGCCAAAACGCCAGTGTTTTCTCCGTATGTAGTGTTTGCAGGTCCACCAAATAGTGAAGAAAAGCAAGTAGCTAAACCATCACCTAGTAATGTGCGGTGCAACCCTGGTTTGGATAAATAGTTTTCTCCAGTGGTTGCTCCAATCGCAGAAATGTCTCCGATATGTTCCATCATAGTAGCTAAAGCTATTGGCATAATAGTTATTATTGCGCTAACATCAAATTTTGCCATTGTAATAGATGGCATACCAAGAACATTGGCATCTTCAATTCCACTGAAGTCAATTTCGCCCATAAATATAGCTACCACATAAGCAATTCCAACACCTATTACTATTGGGACGATCTTAGCCATGCCTTTACCCCAAATATTAAACCCTATGATGGAAATTAAAGCTACTAATGCAAGTACCCAGTTGGTTTGACAATTACTTATAGCAGAAGGAGCTAATATAAGTCCTATGGAAATAATTATTGGTCCCGTTACTACAGGTGGGAAATATTTCATTATTTTCTTTACGCCAAAACCTTTTATAAGTGCCGACATTAAAACGTAGACTAACCCTGCGGCTAATACACCGCCACCAGCGTATGGTAACATTTCGGTATTTGGTGTTCCGTCTATCATTGGTGCTACTGCGGCATAACCGCCAAGAAATGCGAATGAAGAACCAAGGAAAGCAGGTACTTTACCTTTGGTAAGTAGATGGAATAGAAGCGTTCCTAAACCAGCCATTAATAGCGTTGTAGAAATACTTAATCCGGTAAGTAATGGAACTAATACTGTTGCTCCAAACATTGCGAAGGTGTGTTGTAACCCTAACAGTAATGTTCTTGGCCACCCTAGGGCCCTTGCATCTTTAATTCCATCTTGAAACATTTGTTCACGTTCTTGTTTTGTCATTTCTTCCTCCTATTCTGAAGGAACATCTCGACTTAGGCTTTATTTTTCCTGAAGTTTAACGCTAGTATTGCCGTCCATACTCTTGATTTTTACAGCCACGACTTCGCTGTTTGATGTGGGTACATTTTTACCAACATAATCAGCTCTAATAGGCAATTCTCTGTGGCCTCTATCTATCAATACCGCTAGTTGTATGCTGTTTGCACGACCCTTTTCAGAAACTGCATCCAAGGCAGCTCTAACGGTTCTGCCAGTATAGAGCACATCATCTACTAATATAATGTTTTTACCTTTTACATCAAAAGGTAAATCAGTTGATTTTACTTTAGGAAGTTCGTTTATTTCACTTAAATCATCACGATATAAGGTGATATCTATAACACCTACAGGAACTTCAATACCTTCAATTGCTTTTAAATTCTCGGAAATCATATAAGCAAGAGGTACCCCTCTAGTTTTGATTCCAAGTAACACAAGATTATCCCCACCATCATTTTTTTCAATGATTTGATGGGATATTCTTCTTAAAGCTCTTGTGATATCATTTTCATTCATTAGTGTTGCTTTAAGTTTCATAGTAACTCCCTGACATAAAAAAATTGCCACACTGTATGTCATGACAAAATTACGAGATTCCAAACATAATATAATATAGTTCGGCAATATGCAATCTTGTTAGCATCACAGTACTAACTTAAAGATGTTCTTTTCATATAAATATTATATTATTTCTTTACTTGTGTCAATGGTTTTAGTATAATTACTTGGTGAATTGTGAGGTGAAAAATGGCAACACTATTATTTTATTATGCTGCAATGATAGCAGGGTACTATTTAGCATCAAGACTTAGAGATATTAAGGGACGGTTTAAAAATTTAGATAAAATTTTCAATGGTCTTATTGTCTTCTTGATTTTAATTATGGGAATTAGAATGGGTAGCGATGAAAAGGTTATAGCTAATTTGGGTATGATAGGAGCTTATTCACTAATTATGACAGTTGTGATTGTATTCTTTTCCGTATTTTTTGTATATATTGTCAGAAAAAATATAAAATTAGATAAGGAAGCTAATAATATCAAGAAAAAAGATATTATGGATGAGCTCGATGAAATGTATACTGATAAAGCAGTTGATGCAAGTAAAAAAACAACTAAATTGAGCAAAGTTACAGATACATTAAAATCTGCTGATTTATTTAGACCTGTACCAGATACGGTTGCAATTGATGGTGGTAAATATGAAGAGGATACTTCGCCTAGTAAAAATAATCTGCAAATAACAATATTAGTAGTGGTTCCACTTACATTGGGGCTTTTACTGGGATATAAGGTCATATTGCCCTGTGATATGGATGCTGGATTAATTGCAGATTTAACCGGTAACTTGTTAATTATAGGCGTGACACTTTTGCTATTTGCAATAGGTTTCAGTCTTGGATTAGGGGGTAATGTTTTATCTAGTGTTAAAAAGATCGGAATAAAATTTCTTATATTTCCGCTAGCAGCTATCTTAGGCTCGATTGTAGGAGGGGCCTTATGTGGATTCATACTTCCGATAACTATACCAGAGGGAATGGCAATAGGTTCAGGTTTTGGATGGTATACTATGGCACCAACTGTAATTACAGAAGCAGGTCACACATATGCCGGGGCAATATCCTTTATGCATAATGTAATTAGAGAAATGGGTGGAATTGTTATGATACCATTCTTCGCAAGCAAGATAGGCTTTATTGAAGCAACTGCGGTGCCGGGAGTATGTGCTATGGATATAGGTATGCCTATTATAGAAAGATGCACTAAAGAAGAATTAGTAGCATATTCCTTTGGTATGGGTGTTTCGATGAGTATTGTTGTACCTTTACTAGTTCCTTTATTTATTAATATATAATATTTATGGAGTTATTAGGTTAACTCCTTTTTTAGTATAAAACACTTGACATAATAACAATTAATATAAATAATATAATAAACAGTTTAATTTTGATTAGCAAGGGAGGGCGAATGGGTAAAACTAAAAAAAGAGATCCTTTGTATGATACTTTTAGGGGACTTTTGATATGGTGCATTCCAATATCTCATTTTACAAGGCAAGCAGGAGCTTTTTCCCTAGATACATTTGGCGGAGTTGTTTATGTTATAATAAATGTTTTCGTAATGCAAGCATTTATGTTTTTAGCTGGATATTTTTCAAAAAATGTTGATAGAAGTAGGGAAACTGCATTTAAGTCTTTGTTATGGCCTTATATTTTAAGCATATTTTTCTTTTATGAAGTAAGGCTAATTCTTTGGGGAAGTGCCACATTATATTTTAGGCAACCACCTTTTGCCATGTGGTTCTTATTAGCTTTATTTTTTTATAAAATGTTTATAAAAGATCTTATCAAAATACCTCACGTATTATGGATTAGTGTAGGACTCTATTTAGTAGCTGGTGGTATGCCATTTTTAACAGAATTTATGGCAACTGGTAGAATTGTTTCATATTTACCCTTTTTTATATTGGGATATTATACTAAACCAGAACATATAGAGCGAATAAAAGAGATTAAAAAATGGAAAGCAATATCTATGGGCATTGCTTTAATAGGTGTTGCGGTAATCTTGGCATATAAGGTTTCAGCTATAAATTATGTATGGTATTTGCTAAGATCTCCAGCATCTAGCAATGGAGTTAGCTTAAGTATGGATATGGCTATGAGATTATTGTTATTGATTTTAGGAGCAGCATGGATGGTTGTGTTATTCAATTTATTGCCGAGGAAAAATATATACTTATCATATGTTGGAAGAAATACCATGCCTGTATATATCTTTCATTTGGTAATAAGACAGTGGATGAAAGGATCGGGCGGAATATCTTTGGGGTTATTTAATGCTCCAGAAGGTAATAGTATTGTTTATTATCTATTAATATTTTCACTGGCTAGTCTATGTGTTGTTGTTTTATCTTCGAAACCTGTGGTCAAATTCTATGATTTCGTCGTGGATGGTTCATATGATTTACTGATATCAAATCCAATAAAGTTTTTTAAAAAAATAAAAAAAAGATATTTTAAAGGGTGCTCTTAATAAAAGCACCCAATTTTCTAATTAAAATATCTAAATACGCCTTTAACTTTACCTACTATTGTAACATCTTCTGCAATAATAGGTTCCATCATATCATTTTCAGGTTGCAACCTTATATGATGATCTTCTTTATAGAAAGTTTTTACTGTAGCTTCGCTTTCGTATTCATTTATCATTGCAACTACTATTTCACCATTTCTAGCGGTGTCATCTTTTTCTACTAATATATAATCACCATCGTTGATACCCACATTAATCATACTATTACCACTTACTGTTAACATGAAATTTGGTTTACCCCTAACAAATCTTGATGGAACGGGGAAAGAATCTTCTATGTTTTCTTCAGCAAGTATAGGGGTGCCAGCGGCAACTCTTCCCAACACAGGTATGTTAATCACATCAGGTGATTCATAATTATCAATTTCTTTTGCATCAGTGTTATCAGCGACTAGTTTTAATGCCCTTGGTTTGCTTGGATCCTTAGTTAGTTGGCCAGTATCAATTAATGCTTTAATATCACTATGTACAGTTGAAGTGGATTTAATATTAAGTGCAGAGCATATTTCTCTCACAGTAGGGGGATAACCTTTAATATCAATTGTATCTTTCATGAATTTCAAAATAGCTTCTTGTCTAAGTTTGCATTTTTTCATAATATTTAACCGCCTTTCTCAACTATAGAAATTATATCATATGAACAAAAAATTGTAAACACATGTTCATAAATTAATTTGTTAAAACTTATTGACAAATGTGAGATTTAATAGTATACTCTTTTAAGTTAAAGAAGAAGTTATCCGCTTCTCACCTTTCTGACTAAAGTTGGTTGGGTAAATATTAGAAACCTTAGTTGCGGATACTTTTGTATCCGCTTTTATATTTTTGGGAGGTGTAGGAAATTAGCAAGGAATGTCTAATAAACGAAGAAATTCGTGATAAGGAACTAAGGGTTATTGATGATAATGGTAATATGTTGGGTGTTATCAGCAAAAGCGAGGCATTGGCTTTGGCCGATGAAAAAAAGTTGGATTTAGTGAATGTTTCACCAAACGCAAAACCACCCGTATGCAAAATACTAGATTATGGTAAATACCGTTATGAGCTTCAAAAAAGAGAAAAAGAAGCTAAAAAGAAGCAAAAAATAATACAGGTAAAAGAAATTAGATTAAGTACTTATATTGAAGAACATGATATTTTAGTAAAAGCAAAGACTGCCAATAAATTTTTAAAAGATGGAGATAAGGTTAAAGTAAGCCTTAGATTTAGAGGAAGAGAAAGAGACTATACGGCCAAAGGTAGAGCTGTCATGGAGCATTTTGCTGAAGCAGTTTCTGAATATGGAGTAGTTGAAAAGAAGCCGAAATTTGAAGGTAGAAATTTGACAATGTTTCTAATGCCTAAAATCGATAAGAAATAAACTATACATACAGGAGGAATTTAACAATGGCAAATAAAATGAAGTCTCATAGAGGCGCATGCAAAAGATTGAAGTTGACAGGAAGTGGAAAGATAAAAAGAAATAAGGCGTACAAAAGCCATATTCTGACTAAAAAGACGGCAAAGAGAAAAAGAGGTCTACGTAAATCAACAGTTTTAAAATCAGCTGATGGAAAACGTATGCTTAGATCTATGGCAAAATAGTTAAAGGGAGGTAAATTGATATGGCAAGAGTAAAAAAAGGCGTAAATGCACACAAAAGACATAAAAAAGTATTAAAACAAGCTAAAGGTTTTTATGGATCAAAAAAGAATGTTTTTAGAGCAGCTAATCCTGCAGTAATGAGAAGTCTTAGATCCGCATATGTTGGAAGAAAAAACAAGAAGAGAGAATACAGAAAGCTTTGGATTGCAAGAATCAATGCAGGAGCAAGAGCTAATGGAATATCATATAGCAGATTAATGAATGGTCTTAAAAAATCAGGTATAGAAGTTAACAGAAAGATGCTTTCTGAAATGGCAATATATGATGAAAAAGGTTTTTCTAAGATGTGTGAGGCTGCAAAAGCAGCTATAAAATAGAAATTTTGGAGCTTGAATAAAAGCTCCTTTTTTATTAAAAATAAATATGCTATAATGTTTTTTATAAATATTATGGAGAGATTATTAAATGGAGAATTTAAAAGAACGAATACTAGGGTTAATGGTTTTGTTTTATATACCTATAACTTTAGTGTATTTAGAAATTGTATTGCATTTATATATGAATATGGACTTAATATATTCTGTTATATATATTTTGTTTGCATTTTTTATTGGAACAGTTTTGTCATTAATTTTGAGTTTACTACCGAACAAAATTAGATTTAAAGCTAGTTTGGTTGTAGTGTTTTTATTGCAGTTTATATTTATTGTTGAAATACTATGCAAGGATATTTTGCAAGAATTTTATCAAGTCATAAGTGGACTTAGCGTTGCAACAAGGAATAACTTAATGGATTTTAGTGATGTTGTGACATCAAGCATAAGCGATAATTTGTTTGTAATAATTCTTATGATTTTACCTTTAATAGTTGGTGTAATTTTTATTAAGAAAATTGAAATTATCAGTAGCGGTTTACTAAAAATTAGATTAAAATATTTGTTAATAGGTATAGTGATTTATGCAATGGCACTTTTATCATTACACTTACCTTGGGATGGAGAATTAACCCCATTAAAATTATATAAACTAGATACAGAGGTTAATAGGCAAGTTGAAAAACTAGGCCTTTCTACAATGATAAGTCTTGACATAAAGCATAGTATATTTGGGGTAGAAAGGGATTATTCCTATGATTTTGAAACTGAAAAACCAAGTGAAGAACCAATTGTAATAGAGAAAAATGAGTTGGATATTGATTTTAAAGCTATGAATGAAGCTGCAACTAATGAATCTCAAAAATGGCTTAATGAGTATTTTAATATTGTAGCACCAACGGAAAAGAATGATTATACTGGTATGTTTGAAGGATACAATGTGATATTTTTTACCCTAGAAGGCTTACATGGAGCCATGTTAGATGAAGAATTGACTCCGACTTTATACAAAATGGCCAATGAAGGCATTGTTTTTAATAATTTCTATACACCTCTTCATTTCACAAGTACATCTGGTGGTGAATTCAGAAATCTGACAGGACTATATCCTAAAAATGGATTTCCTATTAGTATGACTGAAATAGGAGATGAAGATTTGTTGATGCCGTTTACTTTGGGTAACCAGTTAACTGAGCTAGATTATACAGTGAAAGGTTACCATGCAAATGAAAATATGTATGGTAGAAGGGAGTCACACCCTAAGCTAGGATATGAATGGATACAAAAAGGCTCAGGTCTCGAATTGGAAAGGGATAAGTATGGTAAGTACTATTGGCCTCAATCAGATCTTTATGCCATGGAAACTACCATTGATGAATACATTGAAAAGCAACCATTCCATGCATATTATTTAACTATAAGTGGACATTTGCCATACACATATGGTGCTAATGATATGGCAGAAAAAAATAAAGAGGAAATAGAAAATTCCAAGTTTTCAGAATATTCCACTTATACAAAGGGCTATTTGGCGGCCAATTTGGAAGTTGAAAAAACAGTAACTTATTTAAATGAAAGATTGGAAGAAGCGGGCATAGCAGATAATACTTTAATAATAATGGTTCCTGATCATATACCATATTTCGATATACATATAATTGAAGAACTTACTGGCAAAACCTACGGAACAAATTCACTGGAAAGTATTAATGAAGCATATATTGATTTTGAGGTTTATAGAAGTTCTCTAATTATATGGTCTGCGTCAATGGAAGAACCCATTGAAGTTGATGAATATGCTTCTCAAGTTGACATATTGCCGACGGTTTCCAATATGCTTGGTTTAGATTATGATTCAAGGCTTATGGCGGGTAAAGATGTGTTTGCTGATTGTGAAAGAATAGTAATCATGGCGTCAAGAAGTTGGATTACAGATATGGGAAGATACAATAGAGTTACATGTAAATTTGAACCTTCAAATAAATGTACAATGAGTGAAGAGGGTATAGAAGGATATATTAAAAGAATTAATAAAATAGTGGACAATAGAATTAATTCCTCGGTTTATGTGATTGAAGAAGACTATTATAACAAATTGATATTTGAATAGCTATTTTAAAACTAAATTAGAAAAATGGGTATCCAGTATAACAGAAGTTTGAGTAGCTCCGAAAAAATTTAAGCTATTTAATAGTTTTGATAATTCATTGGAGTCTATAATAATTACTTGAAGCATTGCGTTATATGGACCAATGATATGATGATGAGATATGATGTTTTTTGAATCGTTGCAGAATTTGCAGAAAGCATCATATTTTTTTTGATTTACATCTACAGAAATAAATGCTTCCATGGTCATACCTAGTTTAGAACTATCTATTTTTGTAAAATATCCAGCAATGACTCCGTTATCTTCCATTTTCCTTATTCTATCCATAACTGCAGGACTTGTTAGATTAACCATTTCGCCCATTTCTTTTAATGTGGCTTTTGAATTTTTTTGAAGGATTCTTAATATATCCTTGTCAGTATTATCCATTTCAACTCCTTAAATTAATTAAGTAATATCCATATATAATCTTAATATATTAAGATAAGTATGTCAAATCTTTAATAGAAGGTATTCTGTAAAGGGATAATTGGGAATATAATTAAATTAACAACAAGTAGTGACTTGTTTACTAACTCTCTCCAAGATGACTGATTCCCATCATCCCTGCAGGAATTAATTATCTTGAATATGACCGAATTTTAGGATTCGGTTTTTATTGTTTTTTGTAGTTTCATAATGTATAATCCTAATAAAACTATTTGGAGGAAAGGAATGGAATATTTTATAGATCATATAGGTATATTAATTGTTGTTTCAATAATTATTGCAGCAATTGGAATAGCTTTACAATATGTTTTAGTTAATAATGCAAATACTAAAAGAAAAAAGATTGAAAACAAAGAAAAGAAGTAAAAAAAACAAGAAACGCACCCTGGTGGTGTGTTTCCTGCATTGCGAAATTATATAATTAAGAAAGAACAATCAAAAGAAAATCTATTTCCTTCGACACCCATATATTAACACTAGATTATGTTGATTATGTAAAGGAAGTTTATTTAATAAGTGTGTTATAAAAGATATCCTTTTTCACATAGTTTATTTTTAATCAATTCAAATGTTTCTTTATCTTTGCATTTTATATTATGTACATGAATACCCTCCGTCAAAGCGCTGAGGGGTTTTGTTTTTTGTTCATATATATTATCTACCAAGTGCTTTGCATCATAGCGTGATGTAACATTCAAACAACCGATTAATTGACCGTATACAGGATGTTCAACAATGACGTCAATTACTTCACCGCCGTGATCAACTATGATATATAATTCATCTAAAGTATGTTCTCCATCATGTTTGCATGCGATGGTACCTATGTATGAAGAGCCGTTGTTTTTAATGTCATTTAATATGTATCCCTTGGGAGTGGCTATAATAAAGTTGTTCGCAGCTCTAAGCAAAGCAACATCTCCAACTATTACTTGACGACTAACTTTGAATTTTTCTGCGAGCTTATTGGCAGAAATGGGCATTTCTTTATCTTTTAATATGTTTAATATTTCTTTTCTTCTTTCATCAGATTTCATTTTACTACTCCTCGGTTAAATTATGATAACACCCTGTATTACATATGTCAAACAGATAATTTACAGGTGTCTTGACAGGTGTAAATTATAATGATATATTTAATAGGCTTAAAAAAATTGGGAGGACGATTAAATGAAAAAATTTAGAGCTTTTCTTAAAAGAAAAGACATAGTATTTTCTACAAAGAGGTATTTACAAGAAGCGTTATCAGCTATGGCGCTTGGACTATTTGCCACATTACTTATAGGCCTAATAATTAAAACGTTAGGTCAACAAACCATCTTGCTCATAGGTGGGGAAGAAACGAGTTTAGTTGCGATAAAAACTATAGCTGATTTTTTAATTGAAACAGGAACTATGGCTATGGGCTTAATGGGGGCAGGTATTGGAGTTGCTGTAGCATGGGGACTTAAAGCACCACCTTTAGTGTTTTTTACAAGTGTAGTAACAGGAATTATGGGTGCATCATTTGGAGGACCAGCAGGTGCTTTCATAGCTACGGCAATAGGAGCAGAGTTTGGGAAAGCAGTATCAAAAGAAACAAAAATAGATATTATAATTACTCCTGCACTTACATTAATAATGGGAATGTTAACGGCTAAAATGATTGGGCCTTTTGTAGATGCTTTAATGAAAGGGCTAGGACAACTTATCATGAAAGCTACAGAATTACAACCATTTATGTTTGGTATAATAATAGCAGTAATAGTAGGGCTTACTTTGACAGCGCCTATATCAAGTGCAGCATTATGTATAATGTTAGATCTTACAGGCCTTGCGGCTGGAGCTGCTACAGTTGGTTGTTGTGCTCAAATGGTGGGGTTTGCAGTTATTAGTTATAAGGATAATGGCATAGGTGGTTTGCTAGCTCAAGGACTAGGCACATCAATGTTACAGGTCCCCAATATAGTAAAGAATCCTTGGATACTAGTACCGCCAACATTGGCGGGTGCAGTCCTTGGTCCACTGGCTACAGTAATATTTAAAATGGACAATATTGCCCTAGGTGCAGGTATGGGAACTTCGGGATTTGTAGGCCAAATAGGAACATTTACTGCAATGGGATTTAGTATGGATGTACTATTCAAAGTGATTTTATTGCATATAATCTTACCTGCTGTACTTGCATTAATGTTTAATAATGTTTTGAGAAAACTCAAAAAAATTAAAAATGGAGACTGTTTGTTGGAAGTTTAATATGAATTTGAGATGATTTTTTCGTGAAGTCTCATAATATAATTGAAATGACCCTTTTATTATGATAATATCAAAAAGAAAACTAAGACAAGGGGTAAATATATGAAAAAGTTAAGTAAAATATTAGTGTTACTACTTTTGATGTCCATGACATTGATGTTGGCTAGTTGTGGAGATTCCATTGGTGATAGATTCCAATATGATGATTTTTCGAAGTACATTACTTTGGGAGAATACAAGGGAATTGAGTATAAGGTAGCAGAAGTTGAAGTAACGGAAGAAGAAATAGAAAATCAAATTCAAGAAAACTTGCAAGCTGCCCAATTAACCAATGAACTTACTGAAGGTATAGTAAAAGCCGATGATACGGTTAATATATCATATGTTGGTAAATTAGATGGTGAGGCCTTCGAAGGTGGTAGTGGAGAAGACTATTCATTAGACTTGGCTAATAGTAATTTTATTGACGGATTTGCAGAAGGTTTAGTAGGTAGTACTGTTGGAGAAACGGTTGTTTTAAATCTTACTTTCCCTGAAGATTACAGCAATGAAGAACTTGCTGGCCAAGAAGTGGTTTTTGATGTAACTGTAAATTCTAGAACTATTGTAACTATACCTGAATATAATGAAGAGTTTATAAAAGAATATTCCGATTATAATACTAAAGAAGAATATGAAGAATATTTGAAGAATACAATGCTAGAAGAGAAAAAAGTATATGCAGAAAACGAAGCTAAATCAAATCTGTTCTTAGCGGTATTAGATGGATGCGAAATAATAGAGTATCCTGAAAATGAACTTAATGAAACTTATGAAACTGCTATAAGCTCATATGAAGATCTAGCAGTAAAATATGACATGGAATATACGGAATTTGTTGAGCAAAATCTGGGAGTTAGTGTAGAGGAGTTCGAAAATCAAGCAAGCGAGTATTCTGAAACTGTTATAAAGCAAGAATTAGTAGTTTATGCTATAGCTAAGGAAGAAGAAATCACTATAACCGATGACGAATACCAAGATTTTCTAAACGAGGCTTTAGATGAAGCTGGATATGATAGAGACAGTTTTGAAGCAGCTAATGATGGTGTTGGAATTGAAGAATATGCTAAACAGAATGATTTTTATTCGAAAATGTTAATGGAAAAAATCGTTGATTTATTAGTAGAATATAGTGCATAATATTAAACCGGCTTTGAGCCGGTTTTTTTATGTAAAAAACCTTGTTAATACATACAATATGTAGTAAAATATTATATGTGTAGGCTTATATATAGTATTAAGAATAGGAGTTATTGATATGAAGTGTCCATATTGTAATAGTCTTGCTACAAAGGTGATTGATTCTAGACCAGTTGAAGAAGGTTTAGCTATTAGAAGAAGAAGAGAATGCGAAAATTGTGGTAAAAGATTTACTACATTTGAAAAAATCGAAGAATCTCTTTTGGTTGTAATCAAAAGTAATGGAAAAAGAGAAAGCTTTGATAAAAATAAGATAGTCAATGGAATATTAAAGGCATGTGAAAAAACTGATGTTACATTTGAACAAATCGAAAAAATTGCCAATGATATAGAGCGTGGATTAAATAACACCATGGAAAAAGAAATTAAAAGTCAAGTAATCGGTAAGTTAATTATGGATGAACTTAAAAGGCTAGATCAAGTTGCTTATGTTAGATTTGCATCAGTTTATCATAAATTCACTGACGTGGGAACATTTGCAAGTGAAATTAACAAACTCCTAGGAGACGATAATGGTAAAAAATGATTTAATTAGAATTGCCATAGATGGACCAGGGGGTGCAGGGAAGAGCACTATTGCAAAGCTTGTAGCTAAAGACTTAAATATTGAGTATATTGATACAGGCGCTATGTACAGAGCCATAGGCCTTAAAATTATTAAAGAAAACATCGATTTGAAGGATCCAAAAAGACTGGAAGTAATGTTAAATGATACAGAAATCGATTTTAATAATGAAAAAATAATTCTTGATGGTGAAGATGTAAGTTTTTTTATTAGGACTCCTGAAATTTCCATGATGGCGTCCAATTGCTCTAAGGAAGCATTAGTTAGGGAAAAACTAGTTAAATTGCAAAGAAAAATCGGATCTAAAAAGAGCGTAGTTATGGATGGAAGAGATATAGGAACTAATGTACTAAAGGATGCAGAGCTAAAGGTGTTTTTAACAGCTGATAGTGAGGTTAGAGCAAAACGTAGATATAATGAGATGATTGAAAAAGGTGAAAAAGCCGACTATAACGAAATACTAGAGGACATTAATAAAAGAGATTATCAAGATAGTCATAGAGAACTTAATCCACTTAAACAAGCTGAAGATGCTATACTTTTAGATACATCATATATGAGTATAAAAGAAGTTGTAAATAGCATTAAAGGGTATATAGAGAATTTATAATTTTTGTAACGAATATTCGTTAGAACGGAGGGAACATGGCAGTAGTAAAACCATTTAAAGGAATCAGGCCAGGTAAGGGATACGCTGAAGAAGTTATCGCATTACCTTACGATGTAATGAACAGAGAAGAAGCTAAAGAAATGGCGCAGGAAAAAGCCAATAGTTTTTTGCACATATCAAGATCAGAAATAGATATGGAAGATAATTTAAGTCCATATGATAAAACTGTTTATGAAAAAGCAAAGTCAAATATGATGGAATTCCTAAGTAAAGGAGTGTTGGTCCAAGATGAAGAACCAAAGCTTTACATATACAGTGAAATCATGGATGGAAGAAAACAGACTGGTATAGTTGGTTGTGTAAGTGTTGATGATTATAATAACAACATTATCAAAAAACATGAATTTACTAGAGTGGAAAAAGAAATAGATAGAATCAATCATTTTGATGTATGTGATGCCAATACAGAGCCAGTATTTTTAACATATAGAGAAAATAAAAAATTGTCAGCTATAATTGATGGATTCGTAGCAAATAATAACCCAATTTATGATTTAGTGGCTGAGGATGGAATAATTCATCAGCTTTGGAAAATAGATGACAATGATATCGTTAATTCTATAATAGAATTATTTGATGAAATTCCTGCTTTATATATAGCAGATGGACATCATAGAACTGCTTCGGCGTGCAAAATATCAGAAAAAAGAAGGCAAGAAAATCCTAACTACACAGGAGATGAAGAATTTAATTTCTTTATGGCGGCTATATTTCCAAATACTGAGCTTAAAATATTCGATTATAATAGAGTTGTAAAAGATTTAAATGGAAATACTAAAGAAGAATTTTTTGAAGAAGTTAAGAGTGGAGGCTTTGCTATTTCTGAAAAAGGTGATAAAGAATATTATCCTAAGGAAAAACATGAATTTTCAATGTATATAGAAGGCAAGTGGTATAGTTTAAAGGCTAAAAAAGATATAATACCTGATAACATAATAGGGGCCTTGGATGTATCAATACTTCAAGAGAATTTATTGTCCCCAATTCTAGGTATAGAAGATCCTAGAACTGATAAAAGGATAGATTTTGTTGGTGGTATTAGAGGCTTAAAAGAACTTGAAAAAAGAGCAGAAGATGATATGAAATTAGGTATAGCAGTATATCCTGTAGATATTAATGATTTGTTGTTAGTTTCTGACAATGAACTTATTATGCCTCCAAAATCCACATGGTTTGAACCTAAATTGGGAAGCGGATTATTTGTCCATAAATTATAGAAGTTTAATAATGTTTGTTTGTGGCCTATTACTATTGTTTTAGTAGGCCATTTTTGTTATAATAAATTAATGTGTGTATGGTAAATAGAAGAAAGGAATCATAATTGAATATTAAAAAATTGCCAGTGGCCGAAAGGCCAGTGGAGAAACTCCTTTTAAGAGGGGCCAGTAGCTTAAGTAACTCAGAATTACTGGCATTAATAATTCATACAGGGAGTAGAGAAAAATCGGCTATTGATTTAGCCGAAGAATTGTTGTCCATAAACTTTAAAGGTTTAAGTTATATGGGCGAACTCGCCATTGAAGACATCTTAAAAGTTAATGGTATTGGCCCACAAAAAGCTTGTGCCATTATGGCTGCCATGGAACTTGGTAATCGAATTAGTGTAGCACCTAAGTATGATAAGTTTGCAATTAAGTGTTCTGAGGATGTAGCAAATTATTATATGCCAGAGCTTAGACATAAGAAAAAAGAATATCTTAAAGCTCTGCTTTTAAATACAAAAGGTGAAGTTGAATTTTCAGAAACAATATCTGTTGGAGAATTATCAAATACAGCGGTCCATCCTAGAGAAGTATTCAATCCTGCTATTAAAAAAAGTGCAGCAGCAATAATTATTGTTCATAATCATCCTAGTGGTGACCCTACACCTAGCGATGATGATATACAGACTACTAAAAGGCTTATTTCTGTTGGAGAGATTATAGGGATAAAGCTTTTAGATCACATAATAATTGGTGATGATAAGTATGTCAGCTTAAAAAGCATAGGGGAAATTTAATTTTGGAGGTATCATGAGCAAAGTAATACTGGTAGCATCGGGAAAAGGCGGAACAGGTAAAACTATGTTTTCTGTTAATTTGGGATGCATATTATCAAGCTTAGGGAAAAATGTTGTTATAATTGATCTTGATATGGGTATGAGAAATCTAGATATGTATCTAGGGCTAGAAGGAAAAGTAGTTTATGATACTTATGATGCTTTAAAAGGTGTTTGTAGGACAAGGCAGGCGCTTATAAAAGATGATAAATTCAAGAACCTTTCAATCATAGCAGCCTCTCCCATTAATGATTTGAAATCTATACCAAAAGAAAGCGCAACAATACTTTTTAAGGAACTAAAACAACGTTTTGATTATGTTATTATTGATGGCCCCCCTGGCGTTGGTAGTAATCTGGAGCTAGTGGCGGGTTATGCTGATGCGGGTATAGTAGTATTGACTCCAGATTATGCAGCCATACGAGATGCAGACAGCGTAGAGGCTTTTCTTAGAAAAAATAGAGTAAAAGATAGATACTATGTAATAAATAAGGCCGTATTACAATTGGAAAAGAGGGGTTTAGAAGTTAGATTTGATGAAATAGATTCCATGATTAAAGCAAAACCACTAGGTGCGATTGCTTATGATGAAAATATTCATATCTCCACAAATATGGGTGTCCCAATTGTTAGTAAGAAAAATGCATATATAACAAAAAATTTTTTAAAGATAGCAAATAGAATTATAGAAGATTAGGGAAGTTGTATACTTCCCTATAATTATTTTCAACTTGCCTTGACTATATTAGCATTTAATATTATAATAACGTAGTATGCATGAATATAATTATGAATTATTAATATAAAATTAACATAAATTAATATATAATTGGATACAATATAATATGAAAGGATGGTAATATACATGTCACACATGTCACCAATGTTATTATCACTCATTGTAGGTATTATTGCTTTAGTCTTTGGACTATTAATCGGATATATTGTTAGAAAGAATGTAGGCGAAAAACAGATAGGAAGTGCTGAATTAAAGGCGAAAAACTTAATATTGGATGCTGAAAACAATGCCGAAACGATAAAAAAAGAAAAAATCATTGAAGCCAAGGAAGAAGCACATAAAATACGCAATGATGTTGATAAAGAAGTTAGAGAAAGAAGAAACGAAATACAAAAATCTGAAAGACGTTTGTTTCAAAAAGAAGAAAGCGTTGACAGAAAGTTAGATAATATTGAAAAAAGAGAAAACAACTTAACTAAAAAAGAAAAGAGCTTAGAAGAGAAGGATAAAGAAATTGAAACATTTATAGAAAAGCAGATTGAAGAATTAGAAAAGATATCTGGTTATACTAGGGATGAAGCAAAAGACATCCTTTTGAAAGAGTTGGAAAAAGATATTAGACATGATGCATCAGTTTTAATCAAAGAAATCGAAACTGAGGCGAAGGAAGAAGCTAATAAAAAAGCTAATGAAATAATCATAGGGGCAATTCAAAGATGCGCAGCAGACCATGTGGCTGAATCAACAGTTTCAGTAGTTCCATTACCTAATGATGAAATGAAGGGTAGAATCATTGGCAGAGAAGGTAGAAATATTAGAGCAATTGAAACATTAACAGGAATAGATTTAATAATTGATGATACTCCAGAAGCAGTAATTCTATCAGGATTTGATCCAGTTAGAAGAGAGATTGCAAGACTCACTTTGGAAAAATTAATAGTAGATGGAAGAATACATCCAGCAAGAATAGAAGAGATGGTTAACAAATCTACTAAAGAGGTTAATAATATTATTAAAGAGGAAGGTGAACAGGCTTGTTTCGAAACAGGAGTTCATAATCTTCATCCGGAATTAGTAAAACTCTTAGGTAGACTAAAATATAGAACTTCTTATGGACAAAATGCACTAAAACATTCGATAGAGGTTTCCCATTTGGCAGGTCTGATGGCTTCAGAATTGGGATTTGACTCTAGAATGGCAAAGAGAGCTGGTCTATTACATGATATAGGTAAGGCAATGGATCATGAAGTTGAGGGTACACACGTTGAAATAGGTGTTAATATATGTAAGAAATATAAAGAATCTGGCAAAGTAATAAATGCGATAGCTGCTCATCATGGAGATGTTGAACCAAATACTTTAGAAGCAGTACTAATTGCAGCTTCGGATGCTTTATCAGCTGCTAGACCTGGAGCAAGGAGAGAAACTCTTGATTCATATATAAAAAGACTAGAAAAACTTGAGGAAATAGCAAATACAACTAATGGAGTAGACAAATCATATGCTATACAAGCAGGAAGAGAAATAAGAATTGCAGTGAAGCCTGACCAAGTTAAAGATGATGAAGTGGCGATTCTTGCAAGAGATATATCTAAAAAAATAGAAGAAGAGCTTGAATATCCAGGACATATAAAAGTAAATGTTATAAGGGAAACTCGAGCGATAGACTATGCTAAATAGTTATTTCAAACTCCTCAGCTTTTGAGGGGTTTGTTTAATAGAGGTGAAAGTTGTTTTATTCTAATAGCTCATTAATTGATAATAATGATTTTAGAAAAAAACTGTTGGTACTTGCAATACCTATAGTTTTACAAAACTTAATAGCAGTTTTACTCAATCTAATTGATGTACTTATGATAGGAATAATTGGAGAAAAGGAATTAGCGGCAGTAGGTGCCTCCATGCAACTTGTTATGGTAATTATAGTTAGCATATTTGGTTTTTATAGCGGGTCTTCTGTACATGTTGCTCAATACTTTGGTGTAAAAAACATACCTGCAATTAGAAAAATAATGGGTATAGATTACGTTTTTGGTTTAATCTTTTCCAGTTTAGCCATGGTTTTATGCTTAGTCTTTCCTGAATTTTTATTAGGTCTGTTTACGGATGATGATTATGTAATAAGAGTCGGTGCAGAATATTTAAGCATAATATCGTTAGCATTTCCTTTAATTGCCATATCCTTTAATATAGCTTTTAATTCCAGGGCGGTACAAAGACTTAAGGCTGTTACTATAATTAATATTGTTGCTATAGTAACAAATACATTTCTTAATTATTGTCTTATTTATGGAAAGTTTATATTTCCTGAATTAGGCGTAAAAGGTGCAGCAATCGCAACAGTAATTGCAAGATCTGGAGAGTGTTTTGCTCTTTTAATATATATATATGCTAGCAAAGACCATCCTTTTAAAGCAAATATAAAGGAGCTCTTTTCTTTTGATAAAATTATGATAATTAAAATATTTAAAACAACTTGGCCAGTATTGATAAATGAGTCTGGGTGGTCGGCAACTACTGCTTTAATATTTGCAGCTTACGGCAGGATTGGGCCAGTAGCTCTAGCAGTAATGCAAGTGGTCAATGTGGTGGTTGAACTTTTCATGGCATTTTTCATGGGACTTGGTAACGCTTCAGCAGTAATAATTGGTGAAGCTCTTGGAAGAGGCGAAACAAATATAGCCTTTGAATATTCAAAGAATTCTTTAAAATATGCATGGATAATGAGCATAATTTCAACAATTTTGGTAGTATTAATAAGGCCCTTGGTGGCCGATGTTTACAATTTTAATAATTATACAACTAAAGTGTTATTAGTTACTCTATTAACCTATTCATTTACTCTTGTATTTAGAGAAATTTCATATATGCTAATTTGTGGAATTTTAAGAGCTGGGGGAGATACTTTTTATTGCATGGCAGGTGAAGTTGGTATAAATATATTAATAGAAGTACCAGTTGCTTTTTTAAGTATTACCTTATTTGGAATGCCGTTACACATAGCTGTAATTTTAGTAGGTCTAGGAGAAGTTATAAAAACAGTTGTATTTTATCGTAGATATTATACAAAAAAATGGTTGAATAAATTAATATAATGGAGGAGAAATTGATATATTTAGATAATGCGGCGACAAGTAGACAATATGATGAGGTTATTGAAAAAATATATGAAATTAGTAAAAATTCATATGGTAATCCATCATCCTTACATTCATATGGTTTGAAATCTGAAAAATTAATAAATAGTGCTAGAAAACAAATTGTTGATATATCAGGCTTTTATGGCGGAATATATACAGCTTCGGGGACAGAAGCAGCTAATTTGGCAATTTTTTCATCCAAAAATAAAAGAAGACACAGAAAAAAATACATAACAACTAAAATAGAGCATCCTGCAGTTTTAGAAAGTATGAAAAAGCATGAGGAAGATGGCAATAAAGTGATATATTTAGATGTTGATAAATTTGGGTTAGTCAATTTGAAGCAGTTTGAAAATGAATTGGATGAAAATACTGCATTGGTTAGTATTATGACTGTCAACAATGAAACGGGAACTATACAACCTATAAATGAAATTAGTAAGATTATTAAAGTTAAGAATCCAGAAACAATTTTTCATACTGATGCTGTGCAAGCCTTTGGCAAAATCATGGTTAATGATATAAAGGCAGATATGATGTCCATAAGTGGACATAAATTCCACGGACCAAATGGTATTGGGATGTTGTTATTTAACAAAAATGTTAATTTTAAAAACTTTATCCATGGTGGAGGACAAGAAAATGGTATCAGATCCGGTACTGAAAATTTCCCATCATCGGTGGGAATGTCTATGGCAGCTAAAATTTCGTACGAAGATTTTGAATCAAAGAGTAAATCGATTAAAGAATTAAACAATTATTTATATAGAGGTTTAAGTGAGGAAATAAGTGAAATTAGATTAAATGGCGAAAGTATCATTGGAGAAGGAATTAATGACTATGGAAAAAGATGTTCATCAATACTAAATGTTTCTTTCTTGGGTACTAGAGGAGAAGTTATCTTGCATACTTTAGAGCAGGATGAAATATATATATCTACAGGTTCTGCTTGTTCTTCTAATAAAAAGGGTAAAAGTCATGTACTCAGTAGTATGGGATTAAATAATAAAGAAATCGAAGGTGCAATCAGATTTGGTTTTTCTGAATTTAACACCTTAGATGAAATGGATATCGTTATTGATCGAATGGCAAAAGCTGTTAAAAGATTTAGAAAACTAGGTAGCTATAGATAGGAGGAAAATTTGAACGAAAAAAATATTTATATAGTTAGATGTGGAGAAGTGGCACTGAAGGGCACTAACAAACCATATTTTGAAAGAATGCTCGTAGAAAGAATAAAAAAAAGCCTTAAAAGTATAGATGATACAGAAGTTAAAAGACTTGAAGGCTTAATATTCGTGAGAACAAATAAGGATACGGAAGAAAAAGAGATAATTAAAAAAGTATCTAAAGTATTCGGTGTTGCATCAATTAGCCCTGCCGTAGAAACTGAAAGCAATTTGAACGATATTGGAAAAGCAGCAATATCATATATGATGAAACAGATAGAAGAAAAAGATGTTAAGACTTTCAAGGTAAAGGCCAAGAGAGCTGATAAAAATTTTCCTATTAAATCTCCTGAAATTGCAAAGATTATTGGTTCACATATTTTAAAGGGTTGCAAAGTGCTAAAGGTAGATGTACATAACCCTGAGTGTGAACTGTTTATAGATGTTAGACATGATAAAACATATATATATCAAGACAAGATAAAAGGATTTGGTGGATTGCCTTTGGGAACGAATGGTAAAGGTATGGTTCTCTTCTCTGGAGGAATAGATAGCCCGGTTGCTGCCTTCATGATGGCAAAGAGGGGCATGGTCTTGGAAGCTGTTCATTATCATTCGTACCCATACACAAGTGAAAGAGCGCAAGAAAAGGTAGAAGAACTGGTGAAAATAGTCTCCACTTACACGGGCTATATCAATTTACACATTGTTAATTTATTGCCAATCCAAGAGCAAATAGTTGAAAAATGCCCTGAAGATGAGACTACAATATTGGTTAGACGCTTTATGATGAGGATAGCTGAGAGGATAGCGATTGATAATAAATGTATGATGCTAATCACAGGGGAAAATCTTGGACAGGTTGCAAGCCAAACTGCTGAAGCTTTAGTAGTTACGGATGCGAGTGTAAATCTTCCTATTATGAGACCATTAATAGCAATGGATAAAATCGATATTATGGAAAAAGCAAAAGAAATTGAAACATATGAAACATCAATACTTCCCCACGAAGATTGTTGTACTGTTTTTTTGCCCAAACACCCTGTAACTAAACCAAAACTCGAAAAAATATTAGAATCAGAAAGTGTATTAGATATTGATAATCTTATAAGTGATGCGGTTAATAAGGCGGAAACGGTTCACATAAACGGTTAAGAGTCATTTTTGCATCACCATAATAATGGACGAAAAAGTTAATAAATAATTAGAAATAAAAAGTCTTGAAATATTGTTAAATTTATGTTTAAATAATACTGCATGTGTTAATAGCAATGCTATGTAAATACGGTTAATTATCCCTTTAAGAAGGGCCGTTATTAATATTTAAGGAGGCATATACATGAACTTTCAACTAACGAAAGAACAAGAATTCGTGAGACAAATGGTTAGAGAATTCGCTACTAATGAAGTTGAACCATTAGCTGCTGATATAGATCAGGAGCATAGATTTCCAACAGAATCAGTTGAGAAAATGGCTAAATACGGGTTATTAGGAGTTCCATTTCCTACGGAATTAGGCGGAGCAGGTGGAGATCACATCTCTTATGCGATAACAGTAGAAGAATTATCTAGAGTTTGTGGATCAACAGGCGTAATTTGTTCAGCACATACATCACTTTGTTGCTGGCCAATTTTCAACTATGGTAATGATGAACAAAAAGCTAAATACTTACCAGATTTATTAAGTGGTAAGAAATTAGGAGCATTTGGATTAACAGAACCAGGTGCAGGAACAGATGCTGGTGGACAGCAAACAAGAGCAGATTTAGATGGTGACGAATGGGTACTTAATGGTGCTAAAGTATTTATCACAAATGGTGGTTATGCTGATACATTTGTTGTTATGGCAATGACAGACAAAGCTAAGAAAACTCACGGTGGAATAAGTGCATTCATCGTAGAAAAAGGTGATCCTGGTTTTTCAATTGGAAAGACAGAAGATAAGATGGGTATCAACGCATCTTCAACAACAGAGCTTATTTTCCAAAACTGCAGAATTCCTAAAGATAGATTATTAGGGAAATTAGGTTCAGGATTTAAAGTTGCATTATCTACATTAGATGGTGGACGTATAGGTATCGCTTCTCAGGCATTAGGTATCGCACAGGGCGCATTCGATGTTACTGTAGAATACATGCTTGAAAGAAAACAGTTTGGTAAGAAGTTATCTCAATTCCAGGCATTGGCATTTGAAATGGCTGAAATGAAAACTAGAATTGAAGCAGCTAGATTATTAATCTATAAAGCAGCTGATATGAAGGATAAGCACATGGATTATGGTGAAGCTTCTGCAATGGCTAAACTTTATGCTGCAGAAACTGCTATGTATGTAACTACTAAGTGCGTGCAGTTCCACGGTGGATATGGCTATACTAAGGATTATCCTGTAGAAAGAATGATGAGAGATGCTAAAATTACTGAGATTTATGAAGGTACTTCAGAAGTTCAGAAGTTAGTTATTGCAACTCGTACATTCAAATAATAATTAAGGAGGAAATTTAGATATGGCATTTAGAATTATAGTTTGTGCAAAACAGGTACCAGATACAAATGAAATTAGAATAAATCCAGAAACTGGAACTCTAATCAGAGATGGTGTACCTAGTATTTTAAATAACGATGATGCCAATGCTTTAGAACAAGCATTAGCAATCAAGGATAAGTACGATGACGTAACAGTTACAGTTGTTTCAATGGGACCTCCTCAAGCTACAGATATGTTGTTTGAGTGTGTTGCAATGGGAGCAGATGATGCTATCCTTATAAGTGATAGAGCAGTTGGTGGCTCAGATACATGGGCTACATCAAATGCAGTTGTTGCTGGAATTGATAAGTATGTAAGAGATAACGGAGATTATGATATAATCTTTGCTGGTAGACAAGCGATAGATGGAGATACTGCTCAGGTAGGTCCTCAGATTGCTGAAAAACTAGGCATACCTCAAGTAACATATGTGGAAGAATTTGAAATGGACGATAATCGTAAAGAAATCACTGTTAAGAGAAAGATGGAAGACGGTTATGAATTGATCAAGATTAAGACTCCTTGTATGCTTACAGCTATCAAAGAGTTAAACTCACCAAGATATATGCATATTAAGGGAATCTATGATCAAAATAAAGACATTAAGGTATGGAATGCAGAGGACATCAACGTAGATAGAAATATAGTTGGTTTAAAAGCATCTCCTACAAATGTATTCAGATCTTTCACACCTAAGCCAAAGGGCAAAGGAATTGTTGTTGAAGGAGATACTGATAAAGATTTAGCAAGTAATTTATTAATCGGCTTAAAAGGTAAGCACGTTATATAGGAGGATTAAACATGTCAGAAATATTTGCAGATTACAAAAATATCTGGGTCTACGCAGAACAGAGAAATGGCAAGTTGATGAATGTAGCTCTAGAGCTTATCGGCGAAGCTTGCAGACTAGCTGGAGAAATCGGTGAAGGAACTGAAGTGTGTACACTTTTAGTTGGTAACGACATCGATCACCTAGCTCAGGAATGTTTTGACTATGGTGCTAACAAAGCATACATGATTCAAGACCCATTACTAGAAAAATATAATACAGATGGTTATACTAAAGTTATAGTAGACACTATCAATGAGTACAAACCAAGTATCGTACTATTAGGCGCTACTCATATAGGTAGAGACTTAGCACCAAGAGTAGCAGCAAGATTAGATACTGGTCTTACAGCTGACTGTACTCAATTAAATATCAGTGTTAAGCACTATATTGAATATGCAGAAGCTAACACTACATTAAATACTGCTACATTGGACCCTAACGATCCTGATAAAGGATTAAAGATGACTCGTCCTGCATTTGGTGGTAACTTAATGGCTACTATCGTATGCAAGAACAACAGACCTCAGATGTCTACAGTACGTCCTGGCGTAATGCAGAAAAGAGATAAGGTTGAAGGAGCCAAGGGTGAAATCGTTAAAGTTGACTACAAACTAGCTGCTGATGATATTCACATTGAACTTTTAGATGTTGTTAAATCAGCTAAGGAATTAGTTTCATTAACAGATGCAGATATTATCTGTTCTGGTGGTAGAGGACTAGGAGATGCTTCTGGTTTCGAACTAATTAAGAAATTTGCTGATAAAGTTGGCGGAGTAGTTGGTTCATCAAGAGCAGCGGTTGATGCTGGTTGGATTGATCATTCTCACCAAGTAGGACAAACTGGTACTACAGTAAAGCCTAAAATTTACTTTGCATGTGGTATATCAGGAGCTATTCAGCATCAAGCTGGTATGAAGTCTTCTGATATTATTGTAGCTATCAATAAAGATGCAGATGCACCTATATTTGAAATTGCAGACTTTGGTATCGTTGGTGACCTTTATAAGGTTGTCCCTGAAATCATTGCACATTGGGATGAAGCAGAAGCTCTTTATGATGCAGCAACAAAATAAATTGGATTAACTTAAAAACCAAGGGCTTGCCCTTGGTTTTAAATTACTTAATTTTACTAATTATATCTAGTATGTTTGATTTAGGAAGCCCCATGACATTAGTGTAACTTCCTTCATATTTATCTATAAATTTACCAAATATACCTTGAATGGCATATCCACCGGCTTTATCATAAGGTTCTTCAGTGTTTATATAACTTAAAATATCTTCCTCAGATATTTTCTTCACAAAAACCTTAGTTTCGACATGACTTACATATTTTATATCATTATCTATATCTATCACTGCTATTCCGGTTGAAACCACATGAAATCTGCCGGAAAGAGACTTAATCATAGAATATGCTTCATTTTTTGAATTTGGTTTACCTAAAATTTCATTATTATATACAACAGTATCAGAGCCTATAATTATATTATACCCTTCAATATCTCCGTGTTTATAAATATACATAGCTTTTTTAAGTGCTAAGTGCATCACAGTGCTTATGTAATCATTAATAATGGGAGAATCTTCAATAATATCCGCGGGCATTGAAATTGCTGATATACCAAAATCTTCCAATAATTGTATTCTTCTAGGTGATTTTGATGCTAATATATATTTTTTCATATAATTACCTCCGTATTTATTTTAGCACATTTACTGATAATATAAAATACTTTGGCAGGAAACTAAAGAATGGGATTAATATTGAAGACTTTGATTAATGCCACTACTTTTCATTAAAATTACTCATTTATAACACCTCAAATAGTTTACTTTAATAACAAAATATGATATTATTTTTAAGATAGTATGAAGTATTAGGTTTTAAACCTTAAATATATTAAAGAGGTGAATATTATGGCAAAAGAAAAAGTGAATTTTGAAGAAGAACAGGTTAGAATCAGTTATAGGCACACTACTTCACATATTTTAGCTCAAGCTATAAAAAATTTATGGCCTGAGGCAAAACTTGCAATTGGACCTTCGATTAAAGATGGCTTTTATTACGATATAGATCTTGATTATAAAATAAATGATCAAGATTTGCTTAAGATTATGAAGGAAATGAAGAAAATAATTAAAGCAAATTATAAGCTTGAAAGATTTGAGCTTCCTAGAGATGAAGCGATTAAATTCATGGAAGAGAGAAAAGAAGACTATAAAGTTGAACTTATTGAAGATTTAGCTGATGATGCAGTTATTTCTTTCTATAGACAAGGAGATTTTGTAGATCTTTGTGCAGGTCCACATATGGACTCAACTGGTCAAATTACGGCAATAAAACTAACTAGTGTCGCTGGCGCATATTGGCGCGGTGATGAAAATCGTAAAATGCTACAAAGAATATATGGAACTTGTTTCCCGTCCCAAGAAGAGTTGGACAATTATATTAAAAAAATAGAAGAAGCTAAAAAAAGAGATCACAGAAAAATAGGCAAAGAAATGGATTTGTTCATGCTTAATGATGTGGGCCCAGGATTCCCTTTCTTTCTACCTAATGGAATGGTTATAAGGAATTCCTTGGAAAATTTCTGGAGAGAAGAACATAACAAGCATGGTTATCAAGAAATTAAAACACCATTAATAATGAACGAAGAACTATGGAGAACTTCAGGACATTGGGATCACTATAAAGATAACATGTACTTTACTAAAATAGATGATGAAGATTATGCAATTAAGCCTATGAATTGTCCGGGTGCTATGATTGCCTATAAAAGAAAGATGTATTCATACAGGGATTTTCCAATGAGAGTTGGAGAACTTGGTCAAGTGCATAGACACGAATTATCGGGGGCGCTTCATGGTCTTATGAGAGTCAGAACTTTTACGCAAGATGATGCACATATTTTTATGCTACCCGAGCAAGTAAAAGATGAAATCATTGGTGTAACTAAATTTATAGATGAGGTTTACAAGCTTTTTGGGTTTAAATATTTTGTTGAATTATCAACAAGGCCTAAAGATTCAATGGGTACTGATCAAGAATGGGATATGGCAGAAACTGCATTAAGTGAAGCCATGAAAGAAATCGGCGTTGAATACATTCTAAATGAGGGAGATGGAGCATTTTATGGCCCGAAACTTGACTTCCATTTAGAGGATTCAATCGGAAGAACTTGGCAATGTGGTACTATTCAATTGGATTTACAAATGCCTCAAAGATTTGATTTAACATATGTTGGGTCAGATGGTGAAAAACATAGACCACTAATGATTCATAGAGTAATATTTGGTTCTATAGAAAGATTTATTGGTATATTGATTGAGCATACAGCAGGTAAATTCCCCCTTTGGATAGCACCAGTGCAAGTTAAGCTACTTACAGTTACTGAAGCCCAATCAGAATATGCAACAAAAGTTAAGGAAAAACTTGAAATAGCTGGTTTAAGAGTTGAATTAGACATAAGAAATGAAAAAATCGGATATAAACTAAGGGAAGCTAGGAATCAGAGGACTTCGTATATTTGTGTAATTGGAGAAATCGAAGCAAAAGGAGACACTTTATCTGTTAGGTCTAATAAGGAAGGTGATTTAGGGACAATCGGTGTTGAAGACTTTATAGCTAACTTGGTAAAAGAAATAGAAAATAAAGTTATGTAGGAGTATATATGAATGAGAATGATAGCACACATAATTTAACGTATGATGATTACAAAGAAAAAAAATCAAAAAATAAAAAATCAAATAAAAAAGGCTTAATAATATTTGCAATAATAGTAGTAGCCATAATAGTTCTAGGGGTATCATGCAATAATGTAATGAAAACGCTTATTTATGGCGATGGCGAAGCAACTAAGATAGACTATAGCCAAGATTATATAGCAGTAATAAGTGTAGAAGGTACTATATCTGATGCTTCAGATTCCTTAATTGAGAGTCAAACATATAATCATAATTATACGATGAATGCTATAGACCAAATTATCGCAGACGAAGATAATAAGGCTTTAGTTCTTCAGATTAATTCTCCAGGTGGAAGTGTGTTTACAAGTGATGAACTTTATTTAAAATTACTGGAGTACAAGGAAACAGGTAGACCGATTTATTCAGCAATGGGTTCTATGGCAGCCTCAGGGGGCTATTATATAGCAGCTCCCAGTGATAGAATTATTGCCAATAGAAATTGTTGGACAGGTTCTATTGGTGTAAAAATAGGTACTCTATATGATTTTACTGAATTGATTGAAACATTGGGCATAAAAGCTGAAACTATAACTTCTGGAGAAAATAAAAATATGGGAGATTCTTTTGAAGAAATGACAGAAGATCAAAGAAAAATATTCCAAAGTCTAGTGGATGAAGCTTATGAACAATTTGTCAAAATAGTAGCGACAGGTAGGGGTTTAACAATTGATGAAGTAAAGACATTGGGAGACGGTAGAATATTTACTGCAACCCAAGCATTAGAGAATGGTCTAATTGATGAAATAGGCGACTACGATTATGCGATAGATTCTTTGATGGAAAATGAAAGTTTAGAACGCTGCGATGTAATCTATTTATATCCTGAAGAAGAGAATGACATTTTTAGTTTATTAACTGGAAGCTTAAATAATAATGCTGAAAGTGAATATAAAGAGTTGATAGAAATGGTTAGTAACAGTGATAAATTCACAGTTACATATATGTCAAATGTAATTAAATAAGCATAAAGGATGTGATTAAATGGCGGTAAAATACAAAAGAGTTTTAATTAAAATTAGCGGAGAAGCGTTGGCTGGCATTGGCAAATTCGGAATAGATCCAGAAACTACTCAAATTATTGCGAAGCAGATAAAAGATATAAATGAATTGGGTGTACAGGTTGGCATTGTAGTAGGTGGAGGTAATTTCTGGAGAGGAAGAACTAGTAATTTCATGGATAGAGCAACTGCCGATTATATGGGAATGTTGGCCACAGTAATGAATTCAATGGCTCTTCAAGATGCGCTTATTTCAATAGGTAGTTCGGCAGTTGTTGAAACAGCAATAGAAATGAAAGAGATTGCAGAGCCGTATGCTAGAAGAAGGTCAATTAGTCATTTAGAAAAAGGCAAAGTAGTAATCTTTGGTGCAGGAACAGGAAGTCCATTCTTTTCAACAGATACTGCAGCAGCTCTAAGAGCTGCAGAAATTGAAGCAGAAGTAATACTATTGGCTAAAAATGTGGATGCAGTTTATTCTGATGATCCACAAACAAATCCAAATGCAGTAAAATATGATGAACTGGAATTTATGGATGTTATTGATAAAGATTTAAAAGTTATGGATTTAACAGCGGCAACACTATGCAAGGATAACAATATAAAAATACATGTTTTTGCTATAACAGAAGAAGGTAATTTGATGAAAGCAATAAATGGAGAAAAAATAGGAACATTGATTAAATAACGGAGGAATATTATGAGTCATTCACATTTGAGTTTAGAAGAAAGAATTGAAAAAAGTATAAATATATTAAAAGAAGAATTAAATGCTATAAGAGCGGGAAGAGCGAATCCTGCCATCTTAGATAGGGTAGAAGTGGATTATTATGGTTGTATGACACCATTAAAAAGTTTAGCAAATGTTTCAGTGCCAGATCCTAGAACACTTATGATTTTGCCTTTTGATGCTAACTCAATTGGAAATATTGAAAAGGCAATTAATATTGCAAATATTGGAATTAATCCTAACAATGATGGTAAATGCATTAGACTATCAATACCAGTGGTTACAGAAGAGAGAAGAAAAGAACTTCTTAAAGATGTCAAAAAAATTGGTGAAGATGCTAAGGTGGCCATTAGAAATATTAGACGTGAAGAAAATGATATTTTAAAAAAACAAGAAAAGAATCATGAGATAACAGAAGATGAGCTAACTGATGGGTTGGATGAAGTACAAAAAACAATAGACAAGGCCATTGCGGATGTTGATAGTATTATCGAAAATAAAGATAAAGAAATCATGGAAGTATAATATCTAACGTGGCCAAGGCCACGTTATTTAAATAAGGTGAAAAAATGCTTGATAAAGAAAATATGCCAAATCATGTTGCAATAATCATGGACGGGAATGGAAGATGGGCTAAAAAGAAAAATGTTCCGAGAGTTTTAGGCCATAACGCAGGAATGCAAGCTATGAAAAAAATTGTTATAGCATCTAAGGAATTGGGGATTAAATATTTAACGGTTTATGCATTTTCTACTGAAAATTGGAAAAGAAGCGAAGATGAAATTAAAGGAATATTTAGTCTCTTAATAAAATATGTAAATAGTGAGCTAAATGAACTTAATGATAATAAAGTTAAGGTAAATATTATAGGTGATTATAATAGTATCCCAGAGAGTGCTAAAATTAAATTGAAGGAATTGATGGAAACCACAAGGGAAAATGATGACCTGATTTTTAATATAGCCCTTAACTATGGAGGAAGAGCTGAAATAGTAAGAGCAGCCAATAATTTAATTGCGGAGGGAAAGGATAACATCACAATTAGTGATATTTCTAGCAAGTTATATACAGGAGAACTTGATATACCTGATCCTGATCTTTTAATAAGAACAAGTGGAGAAGAAAGAATTTCTAATTATTTATTATGGCAATGTGCATACAGCGAATTTGTGTTTACCGACGTATTGTGGCCAGATATGGATAAAAAAGAATACGAAAGACTATTGGAGATTTACCAAAGCAGAAGTAGAAGATTTGGGGGAAGATGTTAAATGAAGACAAGAGTATTATCAGGGTTAATTATGGTTCCTTTGATATTGATATTATACTTTGGTGGTTATGTTCTTACAGCAGCAGGTTTCATAATATCATTGATTGCTATTAAAGAATTTTACAATGGATTTAAAAATATGGGTATTAATCCTTCATACATTATTGGTTACGTGGGGTTGTTATCAATATATGGCATACACATGTTTTTAAATGATGATGCTACATATTTAATGTTATGGATAGTACTTTCTGTAATGGCAGGACTTATGTATGGTATGGATGTGGTTAATCGAAGTATTAATGATAGTATATCAACCATATTGGGGCTTATATATGTTGTCTTTTTCTTATACCACATAATTTTAATTGATAACATTGGTGAATACAGCATATTAATTTGGTTGGTTATAATAACTGCTTTTTCCACAGACATAATGGCATATTTTACAGGTTATTTTTTTGGTAAACACAAATTAGCGCCAAAATTAAGCCCTAAAAAGACCATTGAAGGAGCAATTGGAGGAGCATTAGGTAGCATTTTGTTTAGTGGTATTTTTGGATACTTTATAATACCAAGATTGCTTATGCATTGTTTAATTATCGGGTTAGTAGGTGGAATTGTTTCTCAATTTGGTGACTTAACAGCATCTGCAATGAAAAGAAAGATGGGAGTCAAAGATTATGGCAATTTAATACCAGGTCATGGTGGTATTATGGATAGATTTGACAGTGTAATATTTATGGCACCAACCTTATATTACTATATTATGTTAGTATTAATTTAATGGAGACTTTATGAAAGAAATAATAATCTTAGGTAGTACGGGCTCAATAGGCACACAAGCTTTGGAAATTATCAAAGATAATTCTGATAAATTTAGAGTTTTGGGCTTGAGTTGCAGAAATAGTATTGAATTAATTGAAAAGCAAATAGCTGAATATAAGCCGAAATTTGTTTGTGTCAATAAAGATGTTGATGCAATAGAATTAAAAGAAAAATTCCCTAAAGTAGAATTTTTCTGTGGTGAAAAGGGACTTTGTGATATTGCTAAGATAAAATGTGATTTGATACTTAATTCTTTAATGGGGATAAGTGGTTTGTCTCCCACATATTTTGCTATAAAAAATGGAACAGATATAGCTTTGGCAAATAAAGAAACTATGGTAACTGGTGGCAAATTAATAATTGATTTAGCTAAAGAAAAAGGTGCTAAATTATTACCAGTTGATAGCGAGCATAGTGCAATTTTTCAGTGTTTAATGGGAAATAGTAAAAAAAGTATAAAGAAATTGATTATCACTGCTTCAGGAGGGCCATTTAGAGGTATGTCTTTAAATGAACTTAAAAATGTGACTTTAAAGCAAGCCCTTAATCACCCCAACTGGAATATGGGTAAAAAGATAACAATAGATTCTGCTACAATGATGAATAAAGGCCTTGAAGTAATTGAAGCAAGATGGTTATTTGATGTGCCATACAATAGAATTGACGCTGTTGTACATCCAGAGAGTATAATACATTCAATGGTGGAATTTGAAGATACATCAGTTATAGCTCAATTGGGTATCCCTGACATGAAAATACCAATAGGAATGGCATTTAATTATCCAAATAGGCTAAAATATGATTGTAAAAGTCTAGACTTATTAAATGAAGGTTCGTCTCTAAACTTTGAAAAACCAGATATGGAAGTGTTTAATTGTCTAAAATTGGCGTATGATGCCTTAAGAGAAGGAAATGGTGCTACAGTAGTATTAAATGGAGCTAATGAAATTTTAGTAGATGCTTTTTTGTCAAACAAAATTGGATTTATAGATATTCAGAATAATTTATATAAGATGATGAGCATGGGTTTAAATGGAAAAATTAAAACCATTGATGAAATATTAGAACTTGATAAAGAAGCTAGAAGAAAAACCATAGAATTAATAAATTGAGGTGAAGAATGCAAACACTAATTCTGACTTTATTGCTATTTTGTTTACTAATTATTCCCCACGAGTTGGGGCATTTTATAGTGGCAAAATTATCAGGAGTACAAGTAAATGAATTTTCAATAGGGATGGGACCTGCAATATTTAAACGACAAGGTAGTGAAACCTTATATTCTTTAAGAGCTATTCCAATTGGTGGTTATTGTGCTATGGAAGGCGAAAATGAAGAAAGTGAAAATCCTAAAGCGTTTAATAATAAAAGAGGTTGGCAAAAGATATTAGTTTTAATTGCTGGGGCGACAATGAATGTTATTGTTGCAATCATTGTTATGGGCATTGCTTTAAGCGCAACGGGCATGGCTACAAATGTATTAGAATCGGTTGATTCGGATGGGCCAGCTTACCAAGCTGGTATAAAAGCAGGGGACGAAATTGTTGAAATAAATGGTGAAAATGTTTCAACATGGAACGATGTATCGAAGGGTATTTCCAGTAGCAATGGAAATACGTTAAATATGGTTGTAAAAAGAGAATTAGATACATATAAATATAACATAACACCTAAGCTTGATGATGACAGATATGTAATAGGTATAGCCTCTAAGTTGGACCATAGTCCGCTTATAGGAATAAAAAATAGTATTCCTGCCACTTGGAATATGAATGTTAATCTGCTAAACGGGTTTAAGGAGATGATAACAGGAGGGGTAAGCAAGGATGATATATCAGGACCAGTAGGTATAGTTTCTTTGGTTGGTGATACCAGTGAATATGGAATTGTATATTTCCTATATTTATCAGCCCTTATAAGTTTAAATATAGCGATTATTAATTTGTTGCCTTTGCCTGCGTTAGATGGTGGGAGAATAATTTTTGTTATTATTAGAGGAGTAACTGGCAATATGATATCAGATAATTTGGAAGGTAAAGTACATACCATTGGAATGCTTTTATTGTTGTTGCTATTTGTATTAATTACATGGAATGATATTTTAAGATTATTTAGTTGAGGTTATTATGACAAAGCAAGTATTATGTGGAGATATTAAAATTGGTGGCGACGCGCCCGTATCAATACAGTCAATGACTAATGTTGATTCGCGGGACGAAAGGGCACTTTTAAGGCAAATTACCCAACTTAAGGATGCGGGTTGTCAAATTATAAGAGTTGCGATTCCTGATATGGAATCAGCAGAAGTTTTTAAATTGGTAAAGCATAAAGCAAAAATACCTTTGGTGGCAGATATTCATTTTGATTACAGATTGGCACTCAAATCGATAGAATATGGTGCAGATAAAATACGCATAAATCCGGGGAACATAGGAGATGATGAGAAAGTAAAAAAAGTAGTCAGCGCGGCTAAAGAAAGAAACATACCAATTAGAGTTGGAGTAAATTCGGGTTCATTGGAAAAAGAAATAATCAGCAAATACGGTGGTGTTACGAAGGAAGGCATCGTGGAAAGTGCTTTAAAAACATTAAACTCAATTGAGCGAATGGGCTATGATAATTTAGTTTTATCAATAAAGTCTTCTGATGTTAAGATGAATTACGAAAGCCATATGTTAATAAAGGAAAAGATGGATTATCCTTTGCATATAGGAATTACCGAATCAGGAACTTTAAAACATGGTATCCTTAAGTCTTCCATAGGAATAGGGGGATTGCTTTTAGCAGGTATAGGAGATACTTTAAGAGTTTCGTTAACCGCAGATCCAATTAAAGAGGTAAAGCTTGCCAAAGAAATATTGGAAACGGTAGGGTTAAGGAAAAAGTACATTGAATTAGTATCGTGCCCGACTTGTGGAAGAACTAAAATTGACTTGGAATCCTTAGCAAATGAAATCGAATGCAAACTTGAGCTTATCGGAGGGAAAAGGGAAAAAGAAGGCAAAAGACCTCTTAAAATAGCAGTAATGGGATGCATAGTAAATGGCCCAGGGGAAGCTAAAGAGGCTGATTATGGAGTTGCTGGTGGAAATGGCAAGGGTGTAATATTTAAAAAAGGCCAAGTGTTAAAAACGGTGGATGAAAAAGATATTTTAAAGGAATTAATTAGCATAATAGACAAGGACTAAAATGGGAAAATTTGTTCATGACTTAATTGAATGGGAAAGTCTTGGTAAAAAGTTTAATGTGAATAAGGATGATTTATATTTGAAGATAGAAGATTCATATATAGATAAAAAGAGTCTAATTATTAATATAACTATTAGACTCAATTTTGTTTTGCCATATGATTTGAATAAATTATTAATATATAATATAAAGAATTGCTCTGAGCAAGTTAATGATGTTAATATTCAGTATATTTATGATGCGTATGTAATTGGCGAAAAGGATTTGATTAAAAACTATTTACCATATTTATCCGAAAGTTTGAATAGTAAAGATAAATACTTGTTAAGATTTATTAGAGCGGATGATGTCCAAATATATGAGAATGAAATTATAATTAAATCAATAGGTGCAATTAATACAGAAAAATTAAATAAAAATATTTCAAAAAAAATACAAAACGAAATGAATGAAAAATTTGGGATTAAATGTAATGTAAGATTTAAAATGTGTGAAGATGCCTTTAAAAAAATAAGGAAATTCAAAGCAGAAGCAGAGGAAATTGAAAGAAAAGCGATTTCTGAATTTAGGGGTAAAAGTAGTTTAAATAATACAAAGAATGTTTCAACGAATTCCAGATTGTCAGATAGACCGGCTAAAGGTAACCTATTAGTTGGTGGAGAAATAATTGGTGGGATTACACCGTTTAGTGAATTAGAGGAAGGTTTAAAAAAAATAAATATAAAAGGAACAGTTTTCTTTAAATCCCATACTACAATCAAATCTGGTCGAGTGATATATAATATATTAATAACAAATAAAAAGTCATCTGTATGCAATAAACTTTTCATAAGTTCTGATAAATTTAAAGAATTAGAATTATTAATAAATGAAGGTGATACCCTTTTAATTAATGGGGACGTTAAATATGATGATTATGAAAAATCAATGGTATTAATGGCAAAGAAAATTAATAAATTGGATACTGAAGATAGAAAAGATAATTATCAAAATGGCAAGAGGGTAGAATTGCACGTACATACAAAAATGAGTGATAATGATGGCTTTAATGATATTAAAGAACTCATTGAGACTGCTGCAAATTGGGGTCACAAAGCAGTAGCGATAACAGATCATGGTGTAGTACAAGCATTTCCTGATGCTGCAAATGTAAGGAGTTCTCTACTTAAAAAGGGGAAGGATATTAAAGTAATTTACGGGTTAGAAGGTTACTTATATGATGATAGTGACTCAATAAATAGTGATGGGAAAATCAATTATAAAAAGCATGGTACAAATCATATTATTATACTTGCCAAAAATCAAACAGGTCTCAGAAATTTGTATAAACTTGTTTCAATGTCACATCTTAACTATTTCTATAAAAAGCCGAGAATACCCAAATCAATATTAAGTGAGCATAGGGATGGTCTAATTTTAGGAGGCGCTTGTGAAGCAGGAGAAATATTCGCGGCCATTAAAAACAATTTGCCAGAAGAGGAAGTTTTAAAAATAGCAGATTACTATGACTACATGGAAATCCAACCGTTAATTAATAATAGCTTTATGATTAGGAAGGGATTGGTTAAATCCGAGGAAGAACTGATTGGATTTAATAAGAGAATAATTGAAATAGGTGATAAATTAGGGAAATTAACTGTAGCCACTACCGATGCCCACTATTTTGATGAAGAATCATATATTTACAGGAATATAATAATGAGTGGTATTGGTTTTAAAGATGCTAATAGTAAAGGCCTATATTTTAGAACAACTGATGAAATGATAAAAGAATTCGAATATCTAGGTATAAATAAGGCCCAGGAAGTAGTAATTACAAATACAAATAAAATAGCAGATATGATAGATTATGTGGAACCAATAGCCAATGATAAGTTTCCGCCTAAAATTAAAGGTGCAGAGGATACTTTAAGGAATACCTGCATGGAAAAAGCCTACAGGCTATACGGCAATCCTTTACCTAAAGTAATAGATGATAGATTAGAAACAGAACTAAATTCTATAATCAATCATGGCTATGCAGTTATGTACGTGTCCGCACAAATGCTTGTTAATAAATCTCTAAATGATGGTTATTTAGTTGGAAGCAGAGGCTCAGTCGGGTCATCTTTTGCAGCTACAATGGCAGGCATAACTGAAGTTAATCCTTTGGGCCCCCACTATATATGCCCTAATTGTAAATACATTGAATGGGGAGATCTAAATGAATATGACTGTGGTGTAGATATGCCTGAAAAAGCATGTCCTAAATGTGGCGAAAACCTAAACAAAGATGGATATAATATTCCTTTTGCGACATTTTTAGGGTTTACTGGAAACAAAGAGCCTGATATCGACTTGAACTTTGCAGGGGAATATCAAGGAATAGCACACAAATATGTCGGAGAAATTTTTGGTGAAGAAAATGTATTTAAAGCAGGTACTGTGGCAACTATAGCTGATAGAACCGCATATGGATATGTAAAACATTACATAGAAGAAAACAACTATGAGCTCAATAAATATGATGTTGATAGGTTCAAAATCGGATGTTTAGGCGTAAAAAGGACAACGGGACAGCATCCTGGTGGTATAATTATAGTTCCTGATGATAAGGAAATATATGATTTTTGTCCAATTCAGCATCCAGCAAATTCGGCAGATACCAATATAATTACCACTCATTTTGATTATCATAAAATTGAAAAAAATCTATTAAAACTGGATATTTTAGGCCATGATATACCCTCTATGATTAGGTATTTACAAGATTTAACAGGAGTAGATCCTTTAACAATTGATTTAAGCGATAAAAAAGTAATGAGCATATTTAACGGCTACGAAGCTTTAGATATTAAGAATAAGGAATACAAATTTACTCATGGAAGTTATGCTATACCTGAATTTGGAACCTCATTTGTAAGAAAAATGCTAGATGATATAAAACCTACGACTATGTCCGAACTTATTAGAATATCAGGGTTTTCCCATGGTACAGATGTATGGATTAATAATGCTCAAGAATTCATAACTAATAAAATTGCATCTATGAAGGAAGTTATATCCACAAGAGATGACATTATGAATTATTTAATACTAAAGGGTATTGATAAGGCAGAATCATTCCAAATAATGGAAGATGTAAGAAAAAATAGGCCATTAAAGGATGAGCAGTTAGCAGTAATGAAAAAGCACGAAGTGCCTGATTGGTATATAGAATCATGTAAACGGATACAATACATGTTTCCTAGGGCTCATGCAGTGGCTTATGTTATGATGTCATTTAGAATGGCTTGGTTTAAGGTGTATTATCCCCTTGAGTTTTATGCAACATATTTCACGACAAAAATCGATAGTTTCAATACTCAAACTATTTTAAGCGGAATAGATTCTGTTTATGAAAAGATGGAAGAAGTGAAAAAAATGGGTAAAAATGCTACGAAGAAAGAGTTGGATGAAGTAACTATAATGGAAGTAGCATATGAAATGTATGCTAGGGGATATGAATTTTTACCACCTGAAATTAATAAGTCTTTGGCACTTAAATTTACCATTGATGAAAATAAAGTAAGAGTTCCTTTTGCAGCAATAAGTGGTGTTGGCCAAACGGCGGCGTTATCACTATTTGAAGCTTCAAGGGATGATGAATTTAGCACATTGGAAGATGTTAGAATTAGAACAAAACTATCCAGTACAAATATTGAAGAATTAAATAAATATAATGTTTTCAAAGGCGTGCCAGATTCTGCTCAAATATCGATTTTTGATATATAAAAAAAGGTTGATTTGAAGATATTAATGTGATATAATTTTTTCTGTGAGATATGTTAGAGTGAAAGAGTGGGGGTCCCCACTCTTTGAATTTTTATGAGGTACATTATGTCCAATGGCGCAAATATTAAAAATAGAGTAACAGAAATAACAGAGGCTTACCTAGAAGATAGTGATAATCAGTTATATAAAGTTGAGTTTAAAAAAGAAGGAAAAGATTGGTATCTAAGAGTTTTTATAGAAAAATGCCAAGATGCTGATGAGAAGTATGTTGGAATTTCAGACTGTGAAGAGGTTTCCAGATACTTAAACCAAATTTTAGATGAATTGGACTTAATAGAACAAAACTATTATTTGGAAGTTTCATCCCCTGGAATGGATAGAGAACTGATTTATGATAGTGATTTTGTCAGATTTAAAGGGGAAATAGTTGACATTAAGTTATATAAAGCTTTTAATGACTATAAAAAATATACAGGTGAATTAATTGGACTTGTGGGAGAGAATATAATAATAAAAGCTGAAAATAGTGAAATAGAGTTACCAAGGGAAATGGTTGCGAAGGTAAGTTTAGCTATAATTTTTTAGGAGGAAAGAATGAACGTTGAATTCATAAAAGCGTTAAATGATTTAGAAAAGGAAAAGCACATATCAAAGGATAATTTGATTGAAGCAATAGAAACTGCTTTAGTTTTGGCATATAAAAAGAATTATGGTGCTTACCAAAACGTTAGGGTGGTTGTAGATAACGAAGATGGCGAAATAATTGTTTTAATGAGAAAAGATGTAGTCGAAGAAGTAGTAGACGAGATGACTGAAGTTTCAATAGATGAAGCACTTTCTTATGATGCAAGATATCAGGTAGGTGATGTTATTGAATATCAAGTAGAACCTAAGGATTTTGGAAGAATAGCAGCGCAAACTGCAAAGCAAGTTGTAGTACAAAAAATTAGAGAAGCTGAACGAGGGAATGCCTTCGATGATTTTGTTAATAAGCAGGGAGAAATAGTTTCTGCTAGAGTGGAAAGAATTAGCAATCAGACAGTATTTTTAACTATTGGTGAAACTGATGGTATTTTGTCAGTTTCTGAACAAGTACCAGGTGAAAGATTTAAAGTTAATACTGATATAAAGGTTTATGTAATGGATGTAAAAAGAACAACGAGAGGCCCTCAAATCTTCTTATCAAGATCTCATCCAGGTCTTGTGAAAAGGTTGTTTGAATTAGAGGTACCCGAAATTGCAGATGGTACAGTGGAAATAAAAGGAATCGCTAGGGAAGCAGGCTCAAGAACTAAATTGGCTGTTATGTCTAATGATGAAAATGTAGATCCAGTTGGTGCGTGTGTTGGTAACAGAGGATCAAGAGTTCAAAACATTGTTGAGGAGCTTTATGGCGAAAAAATAGATATTATTGTATGGGATGAAGATCCTGAGATTTTAATTAAAAATGTACTAAGTCCTGCAAAAGTTGAAGAAGTATATATATCATTGGAAGATCAATCCGCAACAGTTGTAGTTCCTGAAGATCAGTTATCTTTAGCTATAGGAAGAGAAGGTCAAAATGTAAGACTTGCGGCTAGAGTTAGCGCTTGGAAAATAGACATTAAAAGCAAGGAGCAATTGGAGGATAGCGATTTTGATTTTGATTCATTCCAAGATGTGGATGAAGAGTCAGAGGAGATTGAATAAATGTCTATCAAAAAAACACCAATGAGAACATGCATAGGATGTCAACAAGTTAAGCCTAAAAAAGATATGGTTAGAATATCATATCACGATGGAAACCTTGTAGTAGATAGAACTGGTAAGGCAAAAGGTAGAGGTGTTTACCTTTGTGATAATAATGAATGTATAAGTAGTGCGGTTAAAAAAAAGGCCTTTCAGAGGAACTTTAAACAAAATTTTTCCCAGGAAGAATTAGATAAAGTTGTTGAAGAATTAACCTTTGAAGATAAGGAGTGTTAGCCATTTTAAAAAAGAAAAAAGAAAATAAAAGAGAAACAGTAATAAAAAATATTGAAAGGAGGGTATTCTTATGTCAGTAAAAATTCATACCTTAGCTAAAGAATTAGATATGTCAAGTAAGGACCTATTGGAAAAAGTGAATCAAATGGGAATTGAAGCAAGCAGTCACCTAAGCTCTATTGAAGAAGGTGAAGCGGTTAAAGTGAAGAAGTTTATAAAAGGCATAGAACATATTGAAGGAACTGATACTAGCAAAACAAATAAAAGAGTATCTCCTAAAAAAGTACCGGTAGGAAAACCGATAATTAATGAAGAAACTTTTAATCGTTCCAAAGCACCATCAGGGAAACCTATTGTGCCAGATGACTTTGATAATAAACCCCAAAAAGATGAACCACCTGTTGCAAAAGAGGTGAAACCGGAAGCGAAACCGGAAGTCAAGCCGGAAGAAAAAGTGGAAGTAAAAGAAAAGACTAAACCAAAAGAAAAAGAATATACAAATGCTCCCAATAAACCTATGAGGTTTAAGAAAGTTTTTGATTCAACAAAACAACCAAAACCAGAAGAAAAGAAACCTGAGAGTAGGACGAATAAAAAACCTGAAAACAAAGATTCAAGGAGCAAGGACTATAAGAACAGTAAACCTAGTGATAAAACAGGCAAAGACTATAAGAGTAGTAAACCTGGCGATAAAACAGGCAAAGACTATAATAGTAGTAAACCTGGCGATAAAACAGACAAAGACTATAAGAGTAATAAGCCTGGCGATAAACCTGTTAAGAACTATAGGGACAATAAACCTGGCTATAAAAAGGATAAGGACGACAACAAAGATAGGAAACCTGAAACTAGGAAATCTAGAAGTGAGTCAACATCTACTAATACTATAGAGGTTAAACCAAGTAAGAAACAAAATAAAAATGAACATGTAAAATCTAAAGACAAAGATAGAAATAAATTTGCAAAGTTAGAAAAAGGTGCGCAAAAGAATAAAAACTATTTTGCGGGAAGATCCTTAGAAAAACAAGTTAAGAATAAAAGAAGAGGCAAACCTAAAAATATTGAGCCTGAAGTTCAACCAATAGAAGAGACAATACCAGAAGGCACAATAATATTGACGGTACCAATAACAGTTGCTGGGTTTTGTGAACAAACTGAATTGTCAACTTCTACTGTCATAATGAGCCTTATGAAACAAGGTATAATGGCAACAATTAACCAAAACTTGGACGAAGACATTGTGAAGATTTTGGCTGAAGATTTGGGTGCTGATATAGTTATAGGTAATGTTCAAGAAACTAAAGAAGAAGAAGGAATAGAAGCATTTGAAGATGAAGAAGCCAATTTGGTTTCAAGACCTCCAATAATTACTGTTATGGGTCACGTTGACCATGGTAAGACATCTCTTCTTGATGCTATAAGAAAAACAAATGTAACACAATCTGAATCAGGTGGTATTACGCAACACATAGGTGCTTCTGAAGTAACAATCAATGATCAGAGAATTGTATTTTTAGATACACCGGGCCATGAGGCTTTTACAGCAATGAGAGCAAGGGGTGCTCATGTAACAGATATTGCAGTATTAGTTGTAGCAGCTGATGATAGTGTGAAACCACAGACTATAGAATCTATAAGTCATGCTAAAGCTGCTGGCGTACCGATTATTGTTGCAATCAATAAAATGGATAAACCTGGAGCTAATCCGGATAAAGTAAAGCAAGATTTAACTGAGCATGGTATTTTAGTAGAAGAATGGGGTGGAGACGTTATAGCTGTTCCCGTATCTGCAAAGTCCGGCGAAGGTATAGTTAGTCTATTGGAGATGGTATTATTACAAGCCGAAGTTTTAGAATTAAAAGCAAACCCTGATAGATTAGCACTTGGTACAGTGGTTGAATCAAGGCTTGACAAATCCAAGGGACCTATAGCAACGCTTTTAGTTACTAATGGTACAATAAATTCTGGAGATAGTTTAGTAGCGGGAGTTTGCTCAGGTAAAATCAGGCTTATGAATAACTATAAAGGTAAAAAAATCAACAAAGCAGGGCCCGCAACTGCTGTTGAAATATTAGGACTTACAGATGTTCCTTTGGCTGGCGATGAATTCAATGTTACTAAAGATGATAGAACTTCTAGAGAAATTGCCGAAAACAGAAAATCCAAGCAAAGAGAGGAAGTGTTGGCACGAAACTCAAGTACTACTCTCGAAAAGCTGTTTACTCAAATACAAGAAGGTGAAGTGAAAGAACTTAACCTTATCGTTAAAGGGGATGTACAAGGTTCTGTAGGTGCGATTGTAAGTTCTTTGGAAAAATTGCCAAATGAAAAAGTAAAATTAAACATAATTCATACAGGTGTGGGAACTATTACTGAATCAGATATAATGCTAGCTAGTACATCAAATGCGATAGTTATAGGTTTTAATGTAAGACCTACTACTGCGGTGGTTAATAGGGCAGATAAGGATGATGTTGAAATCAGAACATACAGAGTTATTTATGACATTATCGATGATGTGGAGAATGCTATGAAAGGCATGCTTGACCCTGAATATAAAGAAGAGGTGCTTGGTAAAGTTGAGATTAGAGAAACTTTCAAGGTTCCCAATATTGGTATTATAGGTGGAGCATATGTTACTGAAGGAAAAGTATTAAGAAATGCTGAAGTAAGACTAGTAAGAGATGGCATTGTAATACATGAAGGAAAAATTTCATCATTAAAGAGATTTAAGGATGATGTTAAGGAAGTTCATCAAAATTACGAATGTGGTATAGGTATTGAGAACTACAATGATATCAAAACAGGAGATATTATTGAATGCTTCCATATGGTAGAAATAAAGAAATAATTTAGGAATGGCCATAGTGAAGATTATGGCTATTCATATTAATTGGGGGTGATTAATTATGGGAAAAAATCATAGACAAGGTCGCCTAGGCGAAGAAATAAAAAAACTAATAAGCGAAATGTTATTGACAGAAGTAAAAGATCCTAGGTTATCTGGTATTATTAGTATACCTTTTGTTGAGGTAACAGCGGATTATAGCTATGCTACTTGTTATATAATGCCACTAATAAGCGATGAATCTGAAAAGGAAGTAGTAGAAAATGAAATATTGGAAGGTCTAAATAGTGCGAAGGGATTATTCAGACGAGAAATAGCTAAAAGTATAAAAATGAGACATACTCCTGAGCTAATATTTAAGATAGATAACACAATGGAATATAGCAGGCATATAGATGAAATAATAAAGAATTTAGATCTAAATGACGAGGAAAATGTTAATGAAGAAGAATAATACATATAAAGAAGTAGCCCGAGAAATATTAAAAGCCAATGATATACTGTTGTTTCCTCATATCAATATCGATGGAGATGCCATGGGCTCTTCTGCGGCATTGTGCAAAGGTTTAAGAGGACTGGGGAAAAATGTGTTTATTCTAGTTGAAGATGAAATATCAGATAATCTAAAATTTTTAGAAAATGATTATGTCATAAAGGAATCAAATGTTATAGCAGAGCCAGATTTAAATATTTGCGTGGATTGCGGTGAAGATACAAGATTTCCCAAAAGAAAAGAAAAATACTATAGTGGAAAAACAACCATGTGTATAGATCATCATGGCACAAGTATGGGTATAGCAGACTATAATATTATTGAGTCAAATGCTGCTGCAACAGGTGAACTTGTATATCTTCTATTAAAAGAACTAAATGTTGAATTTGATAAAGATATCAGCAACAGTTTATTTACTGCAATTACAATGGATACAGGGAATTTTCAGTATGCCAACACAGATGCTAGAGCACACCTTATAGTAGCAGATTTATACAATTACGGATTGGAAGCAAATAAGGTAAGTGTTAATATTTACGAAAACAATAGTTGGGCTCAAATAAAAACAGAGGCTATGGTTTTGGAAAATCTTCAGTTCTACGAAGGTGGCAAGTTAGCGATTGGCAAAGTAACCAAAGATATATTAGAAAAAACTGGATGCAAAATGAATGAAACTGAAGGGATAGTTAAAACCATAAGGGGAATTAGTGGTGTGGAAATTGCAACATTAATAAAACAAGATGGTATGTTAAAAACGAGAGCTAGCTTTAGAGCAAAATATGATGCGGATGTATCAAAAGTAGCAAAATCCTTTGGTGGTGGTGGACATGTCAAAGCAGCAGGATGCACTATAGATGATGACATAGAAACAGCTACAGAATTAATAACTAAAAGATTAATTAAGGAAATAAAAGGGTATAATGAAGATTGACAGCGGTATTATTAATATAAATAAACCTGAGGGACTTACATCTCATGATGTTGTATCTTTAGTTAGAAAAAAACTAGGCATAAAAAGAGTTGGTCATACAGGAACTCTAGATCCTATGGCTACAGGTGTACTGCCAATATGTTTTGGCAAGGCCACTAGAATAATTGAGTATTTGGATTATGATTTCAAAAGCTATAATTGTGATTTATTACTTGGAATATCTACTGATACACTTGATGTTACAGGAGAGATATTGGGCAAAAAAAGTTTTAGTCATGTTACTGAAGAAATGATTAACAAGGTATTTAATTATTTCTTAGGTGATATAATGCAAGTGCCTCCTAAATATTCGGCTTTAAAGGTTAACGGTAGGCGGCTTTATGATTATGCAAGAAAAGGTGAAGATGTTGAAATAAAAAGCAGGGAAACACATATAGAGTCAATCGATATTAATAGAATAGATTTAAATGAAGGTAAAGTTAATTTTAATGTTAAATGTTCAAAGGGAACATATATTAGAAGTATATGTAGGGATGTGGGTGACATGTTAGATACTTATGGTACAATGTCATCGCTTGTTAGAACTAGCAGTGGAATTTTTGAAATATATGATTCCATAAACCTTGAGGATTTCAAAGACATTGACTTAGAATCAATAGTAGATTTAATAAAAGCTGTTGATTATCCATTGACAAATCTCGGGAAATGTACTATGGAAATGGAATATTCGAAGAGGTTTTTACATGGACAAAGAATAGCTAATAGAAATGTAAATAAGATTGTGGAAACTAATATACCTAAATCATACGCTATGTATGTTGATGATATTAAGTCAAATGAATTTTTAGGTATAGCACTATATGAAGAAGAAAATAACTGCTATAAAGCTACAAAGGTAATTGGTGTAATAGATGAAAATATTTAATTCATTGGAACAGATAAAAGGCGTTGAAGAATCCGTAATTGCATTGGGAAATTTTGATGGAGTACATTTAGGTCATCAAAAACTAATTTACAGAGCAGTTAGAAATGCCAAAAGTGCAGGTAAAAAATCTGCAGTATTTACTTTTTCTAACCATCCTAGAAATTTTTTAGGTAGGGAAGAAGAGGTTAAAAGTATTTTGTACCCATCAGAAAAGGCAAGAATCATCAGGGAACTTGGTGTAGATTATCTATATAATATAGAATTTAATGAAGAAATAATGGGCAAAGAAGCAGTTGATTTTATCGATGAAATATTGATTAAAAAAATGAACATGAAGGAGGCTGTTTGCGGATTTAATTATAGATTTGGGAAAATGGCACAGGGGAATCCTGAAATTTTAATGCAAGAAGGAACAGTAAAGGGTTATGGTATACATATATTAGAACCTATAAAAATAGATGGTGAGATAGTAAGTTCGACACTTATACGTAATTCTATACAAAGCGGAGAGATGGTTAAGTGCAGGGAATTTATGGGTCGAAATTATATAGTAGGAGGCAAGGTTGTCGTTGGAAATAAGCTTGGCAGAAAATTAGGATTTCCTACTTCAAATATATATATAGATAAAAAAATGGTATCACCTCCAAATGGAGTTTATGTTACTATTTGCCATCATAATGGAGTTGATTACCCTAGCATAACTAATGTGGGTATTAAACCTACAATCGGTAGTTATGAGAAGAATGTTGAAACACATATTTTCAACTTTGATAAGATATTATACAACAAAGAAATAAGGGTAGAATTTTTGCAGAAAATGAGGGATGAGATAAAATTTAAAAATGTCGAAGAACTGTCAAATCAAATTGTATCAGATTGCAAAGAGGCTAAGAAATATCACAATTTAGTATAGACAAATTGGAATTCATATGTTAATATAAATTGTTAAATGGATTACCTTATCTAAGTTTTATGAGTCTCCGACTTTTACTTGGGCAAGGCGAATTGTAAGAAAAAGGAGAATATAAAATGATTACAAAAGAAAAAAAAGAAGAAATTATCAAAGAATATCAGCTGAAGGAAGGCGACACTGGATCCTCAGAGGTACAGGTTGCAATACTTACTTACAGAATCAATGATTTAAACGAGCACTTAAAGATTCATAAAAAGGATCATCATTCAAGAAGAGGTTTGCTTAAGATGGTAGGTCAAAGAAAAAACCTATTAAACTATCTAAAGGAAAATGATGTTGAACGATATAGAAGTCTAATAGCTCGTTTGGGCTTAAGAAAATAATTCTTAATGATATTTAAGCGGGACTTTTCCCGCTTATATTTGTATAATGAAAAGTTGATGGATTAACAGGAGGGAGTTGTTAATTAGATGGCAAGATTTGAAGATTACAGAGTTTTTAAAACTGCTGTAGGCGGTAGGTTATTACAATGTGAAATAGGTAAGGTTTGTGAACAAGCCAATGGGCAAGTTACAGTTAGATATGGTGATACTGTTGTAAACTGTACAGCTACTGCTTCAAAGCAACCAAAACCAGATATAGATTTTTTTCCACTAAGTGTTGACTATGAGGAAAAAATGTATTCTGTGGGTAAAATCCCAGGTGGGTATATAAAAAGAGAAGCAAGACCATCAGAAAAGGCAATATTAAACTCAAGGCTTATTGATAGACCAATTAGACCATTATTCCCAAAGGGGTATAGAAACGATGTTGTTGTTATAGCTACAGTAATGTGCGTAGACCCTGATTGTAGCCCTGAAATGTCTGGAATGATTGGAGCATCAGTTGCTTTATCAATATCTGATATTCCATGGGACGGCCCTACTGCATCAGTTACGGTTGGTATGATAGATGGAGAGTTTATTATTAATCCTACTTTAGAGCAGCGTGGAGAATCATCCATGCATCTTATAGTATCAGGTACAAAGGATGCTATTATGATGGTTGAAGCTGGTGCAAACGAAGTACCAGAAGAAACAATGCTAGATGGTATAATGTTTGCCCACGAAGAAATTAGTAGAATATGCAAATTCATCGAAGAGATTGTAAGAGAAGTCGGCAAAGAAAAGATGGAAGTTACTTTATTCAAGGCATCTGAAGAAATTAATGAAGCTGTTAGAGCTTATGCAGTTGACAAGATGAAGGAAGCTATCAAAACATATGACAAGTTAGAAAGACTTGATAATATGGATGCTGTGGAAACTGAAACAAAGGAACACTTTTCAGAAATTTTTCCTGAACAGGAAAAAGAAATCGATGAAGTGTTGTACAACATAACAAAAGAAGCAGTAAGAGGCATGATTTTAGATGAAGAAGTAAGACCTGATAATAGAAAGTTAGATGAGATTAGGCCGCTGTATTCTGAGACAGGCTTTTTACCTAGGGCACATGGAACTGGATTATTTAAAAGAGGTCAAACTCAAGTCTTATCCATTGCTACTCTGGCACCACTTAGTGAAATGCAAAGATTAGATGGTATCCATGAAGATACAGAAAAAAGATACATACATCACTACAATTTTCCTTCATTCTCAGTGGGTGAAGCTAGAACAAGTAGAGGTCCAGGTAGAAGAGAAATAGGTCATGGTGCATTGGCGGAAAGAGCTATTATACCTATACTACCGTCAAAAGAAGATTTTCCTTATGCTATAAGAGTGGTATCGGAAGTGCTTTCTTCAAATGGCTCCACATCGATGGGCTCAACATGTGGTTCATGCTTATCACTAATGGATGCAGGTGTACCTATAAAGAGACCGGTATCTGGTATTGCGATGGGATTGATTGAAAGAGTTGAAGATGATGGCTCAAGTAAATTTGCAGTGCTTAGCGATATACAAGGAATGGAAGATTTCCTAGGAGATATGGACTTTAAAGTAACGGGTACTGAAGAAGGCGTAACTGCTATTCAAATGGACATAAAAGTACATGGACTATCCAGAGAGATTCTTCAAAAAGCTTTAAAACAAGCTAAAGAAGGAAGAATGGAAATCATGGATAGTATGCTAGAAGAAATTAATATACCAAGAGAAGAAATGTCACCTTGGGCACCAAGAGCTATTAACATGAAGGTGCATCCTGATAAGGTAAGAATAATAATAGGCCCTGGTGGTAAAATGATTAATAAGATAATCGAAGAAACCGGAGTAAAAATCGACATCGATGAGGAAAATATTGGTCAAATAAATATTTACAGTAACGATGGAGAAGGAGCAGAAAAAGCTAAAAGCATGATAGAGCTGCTTACTAAAGAGGTAGAAGTTGGTGAAACTTACGAAGGTGAAGTTAAGAGAATTATGAATTTCGGAGCCTTTATAGAAGTGCTACCTGGTAAAGAGGGCTTGTTGCATATATCAAAAATGGCAAATGAAAGAGTTAACAAAGTTGAAGATGTAATGAATATCGGAGACATAGTAAAAGTAAAAGTTACTGAAATCGATAATCAAAACAGAATTAATTTATCAAGAAAAGAACTACTATAAAAAAAAGATGGCTGTCTTGAAGTGACCCCAAAATGTTGGACACTTTGATTAAGCGACGGTAAAGGACTGTATTCTGTATTGCACAGGACTCAGTCCTTTTAAATTGTGCTTAATCCTCTTATTGTTCTAATAATAAATGTATTCTTCTAATTCGTAAATGAATTATATCAAAAAAATAGAGTATAACAATATTCTTGTTAACTATTCATAACTATAGTATAATTAAAGTGATTTTTAATAAAACTGAAAGGGAGTCAACATGGAAAGAAGAGTAGGTACAGTATCAAGAGGTATACGTTGTCCAATAATTAGAGAAGGCGATGACTTAGCAAAAATTGTAACTGATAGCTTATTTGAGGCTGCTGAATTTGAAGGCTTTAAAATAAAAGAAAAAGACGTGGTTTGTATAACAGAATCTGTTGTAGCTAGAGCCCAAGGTAATTATGCTAGTGTTAATGATATCGCTAAAGATGTAAAAAAGAAATTAGGAGGAGAAACTATTGGTGTAATATTTCCAATATTATCTCGTAATAGATTTGCAATATGTCTAAAGGGAATTGCCATGGGTGCAAAAAAAGTTGTACTAATGTTAAATTTTCCAAGTGATGAAGTTGGAAATGCATTAATATCATGGGACGAGCTGGATGAAAAGGGTATAAACCCATATAGTGATGTGATGACATTGGAAGAATATAGAGAGTTCTTTGGTAATAATAAACATGAATTCACAGGTGTTGATTACGTTAGTTACTATAGTGACATAATTACTAAGGCAGGGGCTGAAGTAGAAGTTGTCTTTTCAAATCAGCCAAAAACTATTCTTGATTATACAAGCAAGATCTTAACATGTGATATACATACTAGGGCTAGAACAAAAAGAATACTAAATGAGTCAGGCGTAGACACAGTAATTGGTCTTGATGATATACTAACTGAAAGCAGTGATGGAAGGGGCTGTAATAGCAAATATGGTCTTTTGGGTTCAAATAAATCCACAGAAGATATGATTAAACTTTTCCCTGAAAAATGTGAGTATTTAGTTAAGGAAATACAAAAGATGATAGTTGATAAAACTGGGAAGCATGTTGAAGTGATGGTTTATGGTGACGGAGCATTTAAAGATCCTCAAGGTAAGATTTGGGAGTTAGCAGACCCAGTTGTATCACCATGCTTCACAAAGGGTTTAATAGGCACTCCAAATGAGCTCAAGTTAAAGTATTTGGCAGATAACGATTTTAAAGATTTAAATGGTGAAGAACTAAAAAAAGCAATAAACAAAAGCATTAAAGATAAGGACGGGAATCTTGTGGGGAATATGGCGTCCCAAGGAACTACTCCTAGGCAACTAACAGATTTGATCGGATCATTATGTGATTTGACCAGTGGCTCTGGAGATAAAGGAACACCGATAGTTCATATTCAAGGATATTTTGATAATTATACAAATTAAATTAAAGCTCACTTTTTTTAAAGAGTGGGCTCATTTTTATTAGTTTTAAATTCAATTAGTAGTTGATTGGTTAGATTAGTTGCGCCTGTAAGGACCAAACTTATTCCAATAAAAGTCATTAGAACAAGCTCTGTGGCAAAAGGATAGAGGACTACTATACACCCAAAGATTATTATTATGATTCCAATAATTATGGAAGTTAACCCTTGTTTAGGCAAAAATTTCCTATAAGTTAAACCTGCAAATAAAAGTAAACTACCATCTACAATAATAATTAGACCTAAAAATATCGGTATTAATGAAGCCATTAATAGAGGTTTTATTATTATCAATAGCCCAAGAAGTATTGAAAATATGGCGAAAATCAAATTTAGCATTGCGGATGTTGGTGTAAATGCTTTTTTCTTAAAATATGATATCAAATTTACTATACCAAATAAAAGTACAGCTGACGCAATGCCATAAGATATCATCTTAATTGATAATTCTGGCTTTAAAGCAAGTAATAGTCCTAAAGCAATCATAATCAGTGATGACATTAAAGTTGTAAATTTAAAACTTTTATAAAGTTCCATGTTTCCTCCATGATATAATAGCGAAAATGCTGCTATTTTTTGCCGATATTCCTTTTCTTTTTTTCTTTTTCTACATCAGAAGGGAAGATGATTACATTATCTTTATTATCATCTTCTTGGTAAAAGATTTCTTCATCATAATCAGTAGAGTCTTTGTCTTTACTGTTAGATGTTGATATTAAATAATAAATAAATACTCCTGCTAGGAATATAAACCCAAGTATTGCTAATGGCATGATATCAACTCCTTTGTGCTATATATATATATTTTACCTAACTAAGCCAATTTAATCAAGCTTATTGGATAAATAATCTTGACAATTAGATAAATACATAGTAACATAGCATAGAGTTTAATTTAATAATAAAGCGATGATAAAGACAGTAGCCGGGAGTAATATCCTTACAGAGAGAAATGCATATGGTGAGAGCATTTCGGTGAGACCCTAAGTGAAAATCACTTTTGAGCTAAACACTAAATAGAGGCGCCTTGATGGAGGTTGCAACTTAGGGTGGTACCGCGGTTAGATAATCGTCCCTATATTTATAGGGATTTTTTAATACTATGGGAAGGGAATATGAGATGTTTGAAAAATTATCAGATAAATCCATCGCAGAATATCAGCTAGAGCAGGTAGAACGATGGAAAGAAGAGGATTTATTGCATAAGTGCGTAACCGAAAGGGAAGGTTGCCCAAGTTATATATTTTATGAAGGTCCTCCTACAGCAAATGGAAAGCCAGGAATACATCATGTAATGGCTAGAACTTTAAAGGATTCTACTTGTAGATATAAAACAATGAAAGGGTTTCAAGTAAACCGTAAAGCAGGCTGGGATACCCACGGACTTCCAGTTGAAATTGAAGTGGAAAGACAATTGGGGATGTCAGGGAAACAGGATATCGAAGAATATGGTATAAAGGAATTTAACAAAAAATGTAAAGAATCTGTTTTTACATATACTGATCTTTGGAGAGAGATGTCGGAAAGAATGGGATATTTAGTTGACATGGATAACCCATATGTTACTTTGGAAAATGACTATATCGAAACCGGTTGGTGGATTATCAAGGAATTTTTTGATGCGGGATTAATTTATGAAGGTCATAAAATCCTTCCATATTGTCCTAGATGTGGAACAGGGCTTGCATCCCATGAAGTTGCACAAGGATATAAAGAAGTAAAAACATTAACCGTTACTTGTAAATTCAAAAGAGTAGACTCTGATGAATATTTCTTGGCATGGACAACAACTCCTTGGACGTTACCTTCAAATGTGGCGCTAACAGTGGGAGAAGATATAGAATATGTAAAAGCAAAAATGATAGAAGGCGATGAAAAAGGTAATGTCTTTTATGTTGCAAAAGTATTAGCTAACAACGTATTAGGAGAAAATAAATATGAAGTTTTAGAAGAAATGTTGGGCAAAGATTTAGAATATCTTGAATATGAGCAACTAATGCCTTATGTAAAAACTGATAAAAAGGCATTCTTTGTAACTTTAGCGGATTATGTAACAGTTGAGGATGGCACGGGTATTGTACATACAGCTCCTGCATTTGGTGAAGATGACTACCAAACTGGAAGAAGATATGACTTGCCTGTATTTCAGCCTGTAGATGAAAAGGGCGAGTTCACAGAGACTCCTTGGGCGGGCCATTTTGTTATGGAAGAAGGTTTAGATGTTGAGATTTTAAAATCTTTAGCTTCTGCAAATAAAGTATTTTCCAAGGAAAAAGTCATTCATAACTATCCCCATTGTTGGAGATGCAACACTCCTTTAGTATATTATGCTAAACCTAGTTGGTATATTGAAATGAGCAAATTAAAGAACAAATTAGTAGAGAATAATAATGGCGTTAATTGGTATCCAGATTATGTAGGCGAAAAAAGATTTGGGAACTGGCTATCAGAAGTTAAAGATTGGGCTATTTCTAGATCTAGATATTGGGGAACACCAATTCCAGTTTGGAGATGTGAATGCGGTCATATGGATTGCATAGGTAGCAGGCAAGAATTAAAAGATAAAGCAATCGAAGATATTGATATAGATATTGAATTACATAGACCATACGTGGATGATGTTCATATAACTTGTCCTAATTGTGGTAAACCTATGGAAAGAATACCTGAAGTTATGGATTGTTGGTTTGATTCAGGGGCTATGCCATTTGCACAATCCCATTATCCATTTGAAAATAAAGAACATTTTGAAGGAAAATTATTCCCTGCTGATTTCATATGTGAAGGTATAGATCAAACTAGAGGTTGGTTCTATTCTCTTATGGCAATTTCAACGTTCATAATGGGTAAGGCACCGTATAAAAATGTGTTGGTTAACGATCTTATCTTAGATAAAGAAGGTAAAAAAATGTCTAAGTCAAGGGGTAATACCGTATCACCTTTTGAACTTTTCGATAAATATGGTGCAGATGCAACTAGATGGTACTTGTTAAGTGTATCACCTGCTTGGACACCTACTAAATTTGACGAAGAAGGTCTGAAGGATGTAGTAAGTAAGTTCTTTGGTACATTAAGAAATGTATACAACTTCTTTGTTCTTTATTCAAATATCGATGGAGTTAACCCGAATGATTTGGATTTTTCTTATGATAAGAGACCTGAATTGGATAGATGGGTTATATCAAAATTCAATAAACTGGTTAAAGCGTCCACTGATGCTATGGACGTTTATGATCATATGAAAACTGTTAGAGCTATAAATGAATTTGTTACTGAAGATTTTTCCAATTGGTATATTAGAAGGGCAAGAAGAAGATTTTATGCTGAGGAAATGACAGAAGACAAAAAGCGCGTATATGCAACAACATACGAGGTGTTAATTGGTGTAGTAAAACTTATCGCTCCAATTGCTCCATTTATTGCAGACGAAATGTTTGTTAAATTAACAGGAGAAGAAACGGTTCATACTGCTATCTATCCTGATTGTAATAATAACCTTATAGATGAAAAAGTAGAAGAAAGAATGGATTTAGTTAGAAATCTAGTGACTTTAGGCAGAGGAACTAGAGAAAAAGAAAGAATTAAGGTTAGGCAGCCATTAAATAAGGTTATTGTTGATGGTAAATATGAAGAAGTAATATCAGATTTATCTCCACTTATACTTGAAGAGCTAAACGTTAAATATGTTGAGTTTGAAAAGGATTTAGACCAGTATATGGATTTTGTAGTAAAACCTAATTTTAAAACGGCAGGTCCTAAACTTGGGAAAAACATCAAAGCTTTCGGAGCATTTCTAGCTAAAGCGAATGCTAAAGAATTATTGAATTCCTTTAAAAATGGTTCACTAAAGATTGACTTAAATGATGAAATTGTAGAAATCGAAGAGGAGTTTGTTGATGTAAGAATTACTGCTAAAGAAGGTTTTGCAGTTGCCATGGAAAACAATGTGTTTACTATAATAGATACTAATCTAACTGATGAATTGGTTGAAGAAGGATATGTTAGGGAAGTTATTTCCAAGATTCAACAGCTAAGAAAACAATATGATTTTGAAATGATGGATAAAATAAATGTATATGTAAATGTAGATGAAGAAATCAAAAAAGCAATTGGTGCTAATAAGGACTTTATAATGAAAGAAACATTAGCCCTTGAGATACTTGAAAAAGATGATATAATAGAGTATGATATTAATGGTCATAAAACTGGTATCGATGTTGAGAGGGTTAATAATGGCTAAAGCAAATATTTTGGATTTCTCATATTCTGAGCTAGAATCTGAAATAGTAAGTATTGGTGAAAAAAAATATAGAGCAAAGCAAATTTACGGCTTTTTGATGAAAGGCATTAACAATTTTAGGGAGATGATAAATCTCCCTAATCTTTTGGTTGAAAAATTAGAAGAAAAATATTATATAGGAATTCCTATTATTAGAGATATACAAATATCCCAAAATGATGGTACTAGAAAATATCTTCTAGAGTTTAATGATGGAGCAAATATTGAGAGTGTATTTATGAAATATAAATATGGGAATTCGATATGTATATCTACCCAAGTAGGATGCAAAATGGGTTGTAGATTCTGCGCATCTACTATAGGTGGATTAAAAAGAAACTTGACTAAGGGTGATATGCTGGCTCAAATACTAGCAGTTGAAAAAGAAAGTAAAGAAAGGGTTAATCATATAGTTTTAATGGGTATAGGAGAGCCCTTTGACAATTATGATAACATTAAAGGCTTCATAAAGGTTATTAACAGTCGCGAAGCCTTAAACATAGGTATGCGAAATATAACTGTTTCAACTTGTGGAATAGTACCAATGATAAAAATATTCGCACAAGACTTTCCTCAAGTTAATTTGGCAATTTCCCTTCACTCTCCTTACAATGATAAAAGAAACGAGATAATGCCAATAAATCGGAAATACAACCTTGAAGAATTGATAAATGCTTGCAAGGATTATACGGAATTAACTAACAGAAGAATAACATTTGAATATACTCTAGTGTATGATAATAATGATAGTAAGGAAGATGCGAATGCGCTTGCTAAATTGTTAAAAGGGATGTTGTGCCATGTAAATCTTATTCCTCTTAACGAAGTAAGGGAGACAGGACTAAAAAAAAGCAACAGAAAAAGTGTTGAGCAATTTAAAGATATCTTAAATGGAAAAGGTATTAATGCAACTATAAGAAGGGAACTGGGGTCTGATATAGATGCGGCTTGTGGGCAATTGAGGCAAAAAGATAATAGTCACTAATTAGTGGCTATTTTTGATATGAAGCTAATAATTATAATTGTGCCCAACAATGATAGAATTGTAGAAACTAGAAGCAGTGTTGAAGCTCCTAGCAAATCCAAGATAAAGCCACCTAAAAAGCTCGATACTACAGAACCTATAGTTGTCATTATTATAAATAAGGCTTGACCCCTTACAGCTTCTCGCTTGTCCAAGGTTTCATCAACAAAGTGGACCATTGCAGGTAGGAAAAGAGCAAAACCAAATAATTGGATAAATTGAGCTATAAATATTAAAACTACTGAGGTAGCCAAATAGCAGAGTAGTGTTTTCAGCGTAAAACCAAGGGAAGCTATAATAATTAAAGTCTTGCATTTGAACCTTTTATGGATTTTATCAAATAATACCATAGTGGGTATTTCAAGGGCAGCCATAAGAGAGAGTATTTTCCCCATATCTGCGCTGTTACCATTTACATTATCTACAATTTGGAACATAAAATTGTTTAAAACTGCGTTGCTAAAATATAAGCCGATTACACCGGTGCTCATTATAAAAAAAGCTTTATTGTGTGACAAAAATTCTTTTAAAGTAATTGGTATAATTACTTCGTTCTTGATATTTATATCTTGTTTTACGCATTCTTTTTTGTACCTTATGCTTGTAAACATAATAAAAGCTAATAGAAAAGCTAAAATGGATTGACCGGCTATAGGAATTGCAATTATACCATATTTTACTACAAAACCGCCTAAAACTCCTACTAAAAGAGAATACAATAAAGACCCTGTACTTCTGGCAAGACCAAAATTAATATAACAACCTGAATTTTGCAAATAAAAATTTAATGAATTAATAAAAGGTTGACCCGTTGTAACCCAAGCGATTATTAAGATATATAGAAAAGTTAAAATTAGGGATCTGGAATCAAAGGAAAACAAGAATAGATTAAGAATAATCATTATAACTATCAAAAACTTTATAATACTAAAAAGTGTAAACTTATTACTAGTGTCTGCAATGTGGGCTAAAATAGGTTGCATAAATAAAGCCAATATACTGCCTATGGAAAATATGATTCCTATTTCAGAATTAGAATAGCCTTTATCCAATAAAAATACTGCAGCATAACTAAAGGCTACGCCAAAATACATCCAGTAAGTGCCTTGTACCATGGAGTATTCAATGTTCAAAAGTTTTTTCATTTTATGCTGCCTCCAAGTAGATAGTATAACACATAGGACCTTAATTATGAACATAAATTTAATGCACAAGAGCATAATTTATGTTATAATAAAATGATTATTAATGTGCATAAGGAGTTAAGAATATGAAAATATTGATAGATGGAATGGGTGGCGATTATGCACCTAAAGAAATGGTAAAAGGATCAGTGCTAGCTGCTAGGGAAATAGAGCATGAAGTCATAATAATTGGTGACGAAGAAATAATAAAAGCAGAGCTTGATAATAACAATTTTAAGGGTGATAATATTAAAATTGTCAATGCATCAGAAAACATATTAAATGACGAATCACCGGTAAAAGCTGTAAGAAAGAAGAAAAATTCATCTATAGTAATTGGCCTTAATATGATAAAGGAAAAGGAAGCTGATGTATTTATTTCCGCAGGAAGCACGGGAGCATTATTAGCAGGTGGGTTACTAGTATTAGGTAGAATAGAAGGAATTGAAAGACCGGCTATAGCTGCATTTTATCCTAAAATGGGTAAAAATGAACCAGCTCTATTGCTAGACTGTGGTGCCAATACTGATATTAAACCAATTAATCTATTGCAATTTGGAATTATGGGAAGTATATATATAGAAAATGTTTTGGGAAGAACCAAACCAGAGATTGGTTTATTGAATATTGGAGCAGAACCAAACAAAGGTGACAAGTTACATAAGGAAGCATATAATCTTTTGACAGATAGCACATTAAACTTTATAGGAAATGTGGAGGGAAGAGATGTTCCGTCAGGTGCTTGTGATGTTATAGTAACTGATGGATTTTCTGGAAACATTTTCCTAAAAACATCAGAAGGTGTTGCTTTAACTATAATGAAGCTAATAAAAAACAAACTCATGGAAAGTGGTTTGTCTAAATTAGGCGCCATATTGTCTTCTAACAAGCTCAAATCTCTTAAGAAGGAATTTGATTATTCCGAGTTTGGAGGCGCCCCTATTCTTGGGGTAAAGGGAGGAATACTAAAAATTCATGGTTCTTCAAAATCAAATGCTGTGTATAAAGCTATAACTAATTCAGTTTTGTTTGTTGAAAGAGATATTGTAAACATGATTGAAGCAAGTGTTACTACAAGCGAGGAAATATAATGAAACATAAATCTTATCTAGAACTTGAAACTTCATTGGGATATTGTTTTAAAAACAAATTACTTTTAATGAATGCATTAACACATAGCTCCTATGCCAGTGACAGAAATTTGGAGTATGTGGAAAATAATGAGCGTTTGGAATTTGTTGGAGATGCTTTATTAGACTCTGTTATTGGGGTTAATTTATATAAAAAATTAGAAAATGAAAAGGAAGGAAGCCTTACCAAAATCAGATCTCAAATAGTCTGTGAGGAAACTCTAAAGGATATAGGAAATGAATTAATACTAAGTGAATATATACTAATTAGTAAAGGCGAAGAAAATACAGGTGGCAGAAACCGTAGATCTATAATAGCAAATGCAGTTGAAGCTATTATAGGAGCAGTATTTTTAGACAGTGATTATGACACTGTAAGCGGTGTGATAACTAATTTATTTGAAAAAAAAATAAAACTTGCAATAAATGGTGGTTTAAATATTGATTATAAAACTAAGTTGCAAGAAATATTGCAAAATAGATATAAAGAAAACTTCGTATCCTATGAAGTTGTTGATACAAAAGGGCCAGACCATGATAAGGTTTTTTATGTGGAAGTAAAAAATCACGGTAAAATAATTGGTTATGGCGTAGGTAAAAGTAAAAAGGAAGCAGAACAAAATTCGGCAAAAGATGCCCTTAAGAGAGGAGTCGACTAGATTGTATTTTAAAAGAATAGAAATGCATGGCTTTAAATCATTCGCAGACCCCGTTTGTATAGAATTTCATGAAGGAATAACATGTATTGTAGGGCCAAACGGTAGCGGCAAAAGCAACATTAGTGATGCAATAAGATGGGTATTAGGAGAGCAAAGTCCTAAATTATTACGTGGTGGCAAGATGGAAGAAGTAATTTTTGCTGGGACTACAGACAGAAAATCTAGGGGAATGGCAGAAGTTACTTTAGTTATAGATAATTCAAGTGGAATTTTACCAATAGAATATAATGAAGTTGCAATTAAGAGAAGGATGTACAGATCTGGAGAAAGTGAATACTTAATAAATAATAATCAATGCAGACTTAAGGACATACGTGAACTTATCATGGATACTGGCATAGGCGTTGATGGGTATTCAATAATTGGGCAAGGTAAAATATCAGATATAGTTAGCCTTAAACCAGATAACAGAAGAGAAATATTTGAAGAGGCAGCTGGCGTTGTTATGTATAAAAATAGAAAAACAACTGCTGAAAGAAAACTGGAAAGTGCCAAAGACAATCTTGATAGAGTTAACGATATAATTAATGAAATAGAAGAGAGAATAGGCGGTTTAAGGGAAGAAAGTATAAAAGCTAAGGAATTTGTTGAGCTTAGAGAAAGATACAAGTACCTTGAAATTAATTTAACATTAAATAATATAGGAAATTTAGATAAAAGTACAGAAGATTTAAATACTGAAATCTTGGAATTAAAAGAAAAGTTAGAAGAATTAGAAAATTCAAGAAAAGAGTCTGAAGATGAGCTTGATGAACTCATGGAAAGAAGTGAGAAGTTAGATGAATTAAGTAAAGAAGCCAATGATAGCCTTATAAAAAAGGTTAATGATTTAAATACAATAAGTAGTCAAGGTAAAGTAAATGTTGAAAGAATCAATTCCATTGATAAAGACGTGGATAGATTAACTGATGAAATAAGTGAGATTAATGAAAAATTATCTGCAGAAAATAAAAAATTGGAAGAACTTGCAGAAAACGAAAAAGAATTAAAACTTAGCAAGGAAAAAGCTGAATCAAAGCTGGAAGAAGCTATAATTGAACTTAATTCTTTAAATATAAAAAGCAAAGATTGTGAAGGAGAAATTGATAGTAAGAAAAATAGGATTATTGAAATAAACAATGAGAATTTAAAAAGAAAAGGTGAAATAAACACTTTAAATAGTTATAAAGAATCATTAAATTCCAGAAAAAATCAAATAGAGTTTGAAAATAGTAATGGAGACAAAAAAAGTGATGAGTATAAATTTCAAATTAATGAAGCAGAGTCAAAGCTGTCAGAAAACAATGAAACTTTAAGAATATATGAGATTAAGGAAAAAGAGTTTAATACCAATATACTAGATATTGATAAGAAGGAACAAAATGTTAATAAGAAAATTGAAGATAATAATTTAAAGTTAAACAGATCTTATGCAAGAAAAAATGCAATTCAAGAGATGGAAAACAATTATGAAGGTTATAACAATGCTGTAAAGTTTTCTATGAAAGCTGGTTTGGATTCCATATATGGCACAGTAGCAGACATTATCAAGGTGCCTGATGGACTTGAACTAGCCATTGAAACAGCTCTTGGTGGTGCAATGCAGAACATAGTATGTAAAGATGATAATACTGCAAAAGAACTTATTAATAAACTCAAAAACAGCGGAGCGGGAAGAGCAACGTTTTTACCTTTAGAATCAGTTAAAGGTAACAGAGTCAGTTTTAATAATGATGATGGTGCTTTGGGTATAGCAGCAGAATTAATCGATTTTGATGAAAAGTTTATTGGTGTGATTAATTATTTACTTGGCAGAGTTATTATTTCAAAAACCATGGATGATGCTGTTAGACTTTCTAAAAACATGAGAAATGGTGCTAGATTTGTAACTTTGGATGGAGAAGTTGTAAATGCCAGTGGAGCTATTACTGGAGGGAAGTATAAAAATAAATCATCTAATTTGATTGAGAGAAAATCAGAAATCTTAAAGCTTGAAAAGACCATAAAGAAGTTAAATGCTTTAGAGGAAACTTTGAAAAATGAAAAATCAGAAATTCAAGAGAGAAAAGAAAAAATATTAAAAGAAAAAGAAAAAATCAATGGGGCTAAACAAAGTATCCTTTTGGAAAATGGAAACCTAAAAAATCAATTGGATCACATAAAGGCATTAGTAAAGGAAACTGGTTTAGCGTATGATAGATATGAAAAAGAAATTGAAAGAATTGGGAATGACTTATTAGATGCAGACCAAATGATTGTTAAATATCAAGAAGAAATTAAAGAAGCAGAAGAAGAAAGCGAAAAATTAAATCAAGAAGTCGATTCCCTTATTGAAGGTTTAGAGAGTTTTGAAAAAGAACAAGAAGAAAAAAATGAGGAAATAGTATCTATAAGAGTTGAAGTAAATGAATTTGAAACTAAATTTCTTGGGTTAAATGAATTAATTGAAAGGATAAATGATACGATTGTAGATTATGAAGATGATTTAAACGATGATAACGAGGAATTAGAAGATATACTTAAAGAAAAAGAATTGCTATGTACTGGTGACGATGAGGCTATTGAAAAGCAAGAACTATTAAAGCTAGAAAAAATAGAACTGGAAAAGTATATTGAAGAAGCTACAAAAGAAAAGACAAGTATAAATAAAAGATATAATGAGATTAACGAAGAACAAAAAAATCTGATTAACGAAAAAAATGAAGCCCAAGATAAAAAGTATAGAGCTGAGATAAAGTTAGCCAAAAATGAGACGCAATTAAATAACATAAAAGACAGGTTATGGGAGGACTTTGAAATATCTTTTGCTGAAGCTAGAGATATGAAAGCGGAAAATTTCCCTATAACTGCTGCAGGAAAGGAATTAAAAGAAGTCAAAACAAGATTAAAAGAACTTGGTGATGTAAATGTGTCTTCAATAGAAGAATATGAAAAAGTTAGCAAGAGGTATGAATTCCTAAAAGAGCAGAGGGGAGATATTTTATCTGCCACTGAAGAATTAAAAGATATAATACAAAATATGGATAAAACAATTAAGAAAAAGTTCAAAGAAAACTTTGACAGAGTTGTAATTAATTTTGAGGAAATATTTAAAGAATTATTCAATGGTGGTTATGCAGAGCTTAGACTTGAGGATGAATCGAATCCACTGGAATCAGGGATTGAGATAGTAGCTCAACCACCAGGGAAAAAACTTAAAAATATTAATCTAATGTCTGGTGGTGAAAAAACAATGACTGCAATAGCTTTAATGTTTGCAGTATTAAAGTCAAAACCAACTCCATTTTGCATATTAGATGAGGTGGAAGCTGCCCTTGATGATAGTAATATTGAAAGGTTTTCTAAATATCTTAAAAAGTTTAAAGAAATACAGTTTACGTTGGTAACTCACCAAAGGGCTACTATGGAGCATGCTGATGTTTTATATGGCGTTACCATGCCAGAACATGGAATTTCTAAAGTACTTTCACTGAGAATGGGAGACGAATTTGCACTAGATTAATGAGGGGTAAAAATGGCATTATTTGAAAATAAAAGTCCTTTTAAAAAGTTTTCTGAAAGAATAACTGATATAATATTATCAAATCCTAAAGTGGATGAAGAATTCTTGGAAGAATTAGAAGAGGCATTAATAACTTCTGATATAGGAATGGATACAACCGTTTATATAATGGAAGAATTAAGAAATAGAATAAGAAAAGAAAAATTAGATGATGGAGAAAAAGTCAAATTAGAATTAAAGAAAATAATTGCAGAGATAATGGATAAGGGAGAAAGAAATTCAATAAGTGATAAAACTCCTTTAATTATACTTATGATTGGCATTAATGGAGGCGGGAAGACAACTTCCATAGGTAAAATTGCAAATATATTTAAAAACCAAGGGAAATCGGTTTTACTAGCAGCTGCAGATACTTTCAGAGCTGCTGCAGCGGATCAATTATCAATATGGTCAGACAGGATTGGTGTTAGCGTTATTAGGCATAAAGAAGGTAGCGATCCTGCCGCGGTTATATATGATGCAATAATGTCTGCTAAAGCTAAGGAAATAGATGTGGTCATTTGTGATACAGCTGGTAGGCTTCAAAATAAGAAAAATTTAATGAAAGAACTTGAAAAAATAAATAAGATAATTGCAAGGGAATACCCTGAGGCAGATAAAGAAACTTTGCTAGTGCTTGATGCTACAACTGGCAAAAATGCTATTAGTCAAGCTAAGGAATTTTCAGATATATCTGATGTAACTGGAATAGTATTAACTAAGCTAGATGGTACTGCTAGAGGAGGAATAAGCATAACAATAGCCAATGAGTATGATATGGCTGTAAAATACATAGGAGTAGGCGAAGGCGTTGACGACCTAAAACCTTTTCATCCTTTGGAGTTCGCGGGAGGAATATTTGATGAGTAAACCGGTATTAGCCGTAGTAGGCAGACCAAATGTGGGTAAATCTACATTTTTTAATAAAATAGTAGGGAAGAGGATTGCAATTGTTGCAGATACACCGGGCGTTACTAGAGATAGAATATATGCTGAAGCAGAATGGAATGGTGTAGAGTTTGCTATAATAGATACCGGTGGAATAGAGCCAAATACTTCTGATCCTATATTATCTCAAATGAGAGAACAAGCTCAAATAGCAATGGACACGTCTGATGCTATATTATTTATGGTGGATGGGAAAGAGGGTATCACCATAGCTGACAGCGAAGTAGCGACAATTTTAAGGAAAACAGGCAAGCGAGTAATATTAGTTGTAAATAAAATAGATAATCCCAAGAATGTTCCAGATGATTATTATGACTTCTATGAGCTTGGCTTAGGAGAACCTATACCTATAAGTTCTGCTAATATGCTTAATTTTGGTGATGTATTAGACGAAATTGTGGATAGTTTCCCTGAGAATATTTATGATGATGATTCAGATTCAATTAAAGTTGCGGTTATAGGAAAACCTAATGTTGGAAAATCGTCTTTAATTAATGAATTAGTAAATGAAAATAGAGTAATTGTTTCCCCTGTGGCTGGTACAACGAGGGATTCTATAGATACTAAACTAACATATAAGGATGAGGAATATGTTTTAATTGATACTGCAGGCATAAGAAGAAAAAGCAAGGTCAATGAAAATATTGAAAGGTATAGTGTTATTAGAGCCATTGCAGCTGTGGAGAGATGCGATGTATCTATTTTAATAATTGATGCACAAGAGGGACTAACTGAGCAAGATAAAAAGATTGTTGGCATAGCCCATGAAGCAGGTAAAGGTCTAGTTATAGTTGTAAATAAATGGGATTTAATTGAAAAAGAAACCAATACAATAAGGGATTACACTAGAAAAATCAAAAGTGAACTATTATTTGCATCCTATGCGTCAGTAATTTTTATATCGGTTAAAAAACATGTAAGGGTTTTCGATGTAATGGATATGATAAGTCGAGTAGCACAAAGCAGAAGGAGAAGAATATCAACGGGGCAGCTTAACAATGTTGTGATTGACGCTACTATGATGAAGCAACCTCCTTCTGATAAGGGCAAAAGATTAAAGATATATTATGTTAGTCAAGTTGGAGTAAGCCCTCCGTTATTTTCATTTAAAATAAATTCAAGACCACTTATGCATTTTTCATATTCGAGATATTTAGAAAATAAAATAAGAGAAGCATTTGGTTTTGAGGGAACATCGATTAAATTTGTATTTAGAGAAAAAGGAGAAAAGTAAGATGGAACTTTTTATTTGTATTATGCTAATTGTTTTATCCTATTTAATGGGGAATATTTCACCATCAATTATCTTGGGTAAAATGAAAGGCGTAGATATTAAAAGTGAAGGAAGCGGAAATGCCGGGACTACAAATGCTTTAAGATTATTAGGCGCAAAAGCAGGGCTTATCACGTTTTCCATGGATATAATAAAGGGGTTTATTCCTGTATTTTTGGCTATGACTTTTTCAACTTTTTATTGCGCTAGTATTTGTGTTTTAGCTGTTATATTTGGTCATATATGGCCAGTTATGTATAAGTACAAAGGAGGTAAGGGTGTCGCCACTTCAATCGGTGCAACTCTGGCAATTAATCCTGTTTTGACATTGATTATAACGGTTATTTCAATGAGTATGGTTGCAATAACTAAAAAAGTATCTGTTGGATCAATAACTGCTGCAATAATATATCCAATAGCAACTTTTATTTTCATTAAAGATTTTATGCCATTTGCAGTAATATTATGCATAACAATCATAATAAAACATAAAGAAAATATAAAAAGATTAATTAACGGAGAAGAAAAGAATATATCAATTAAAAAGGAGAAATGATTTGAAAACTAATGTAGCTGTAATAGGCGGTGGAAGCTGGGGGACAGCATTAGCGCATACTTTAGGTAAAAATGGTCACAATGTTAGACTATGGGATATTGATAAAGATCTCATTGAATCTATGGAAAAAGATAGAGAAAATAAAAAATATCTGCCTGGTGTAATACTAAATGAGAATATTGAATTATGTTTAAATAACTACGAAGCAATGGAAGAGGCAGAAGTTGTTCTATTTGCAGCTCCTGCACAAAAATTTAGATTGGCAATAAACAGTGCTAAAAAATATATTAGTGATGATAAAATCATAATAAATGTTGCTAAAGGTATAGAAATAGGAACACATATGAGGCTATCAGAAATAGCAAAAGAGTTTATACCAAATAATAGATATGTCGTATTGTCTGGGCCATCTCACGCTGAAGAAGTGGGTTTGGGAATCCCAACAACCGTATCTGCTGCCTCAGAAGACGAAAAAGCGGCAATGTTTGTACAAGAGCTTTTTTCAAATGAAAACTTTAGAGTTTATACCAATGAAGATGTTACAGGTGTGGAATTAGGCGGAGCACTTAAAAATATTATAGCCCTAGGCGCAGGGATATCAGATGGTTTGGGTTACGGCGATAATACTAAAGCGGCGCTTATGACAAGGGGAATAGCAGAGATGAAAAGGCTAGGAGTAAGACTTGGAGCCAATTCTGAAACTTTTTCTGGATTAGCAGGTGTTGGAGATTTAATTGTTACATGTACTAGTATGCACTCAAGAAATAGAAGATGCGGTATAATGATAGGCGAGGGAATGAAACCAAAAGACGCTGTCAAAGAAGTTGGAATGGTAGTTGAAGGCATCTTTACAGCAGAAGCAGCAATTGAACTTGCTAAAATTAATGAAGTAGAATTACCAATATCGGAAGGTATATATAAAATAGTACACGGAGATGTTGAGCCCAAGGGAGTAGCAAAACTGCTTATGGGACGTGAAAAGAAAGACGAAATGTTAATGTATTAGGAGGAAGTTATTTGAATAATAAATATCATATTATCACTTTTGGTTGTCAGATGAATGAGCATGATTCTGAAAATATTTCAGGAATGCTTACAAATCTAGGTTATGATGAATGCGATAATAAAGATAATGCGGATATAGTTATTATAAATACTTGTAGCATAAGGGAAAATGCTGATAAAAGATTTTTTGGTACACTAGGTCAGTTGAAACATAAGAAAAAAAATAAAGATAATTCTATTATTGTAGTTTGTGGTTGTATGATGCAGCAAAATCACATAGTTGATGAATTAAAATCCAAATATCCGTGGGTGGATATAGTATTTGGCACTCATAATATTGAGGAGTTTCCCAAACTTTTGGAAAGAAGAATTGAAGCAAAAAAAAGGATAATTGAAATAAAAGAAGACAGGGATTGTATTCCAGACTTATTACCAAGTAAGAGATTATTTGGACACAAATCCTTTGTTAATATAACTTATGGTTGCAATAATTTCTGCAGTTATTGTATAGTTCCTTACACTAGAGGTAGAGAAAAAAGTAGAACCATAGATTCCGTTATAGATGAAGTTAAACTACTTGTATCAGATGGAGTTAAAGAGGTAACTTATTTAGGTCAAAATGTTAATTCTTTTAAGGACCCAAATGGAAGTGATATTTCAGATTTAATATATGCTACTAATGAAATTGAAGATTTAGAAAGAATAAGGTTTATGACATCTCATCCTAAGGATTTGTCCGATAAGCTTATAAAGGCTTATGTGGATTGTGATAAGCTTTGTAATTATATACATTTACCGGTTCAATCTGGTAGCAGTAGTGTTTTAAAGAATATGAATAGAAAATATGACAGAGATAGGTATCTTAGCATTGTATATAAACTTAAGGAAGCTGTGCCTGAACTTACTATTTCTACAGATATTATTGTTGGTTTTCCAGGGGAAACCGAGAAAGACTTTTCAGATACCTTATCTTTAATAGAAGAAGTAAGATATGATTCAGCCTTTACTTTTCTTTATTCCATTAGAAAAGGAACCCCTGCTGCAAAATATGATAATCAAATACCAGAAGTTGTAAAACATGAAAGATTTAATAGACTTGTGGAGGTTGTAAATAGAATAAGCGGTGAAAAGAATAGCATGTATGAAGGCAAAATAGAAAAAGTATTAGTTGAGGGCAAAAGCAAAAACGATAGTAACAGACTTACTGGTAGAACAGAAGGTTTTAAACTAGTAAATTTCGATGGAGATGAAAGCTTAATTGGAAGTATTGTAGATATAAAAATAACGAAAGGGAAGACTTTTAGTTTAGAGGGAGAATTGATTTGACAGAAATTTTTGAGGTAATAACATTTAGTAGAATAATGACTATAACCTACTTTCTTAACTTTATTATTTCAATGGCAATAATATTTTTAGAAAGGAAAAATCCTAGTGCAACTTTAGCATGGATATTGGTTCTGTTTGCAGTGCCTATTGCAGGCATTTTTCTTTATATTGTCTTTTCTCAAAATATAAATAGATATCATATATTTAAGTTGTCACCAATTGAAGAAGATGCAGTTGATAGAATATTAGCATCTCAGATTAGTTATATGGAAAGTGGTGAATATCAATTTCCAAATGATGTTACCAAAACATGGGAACACATGATTAAGCTGAACCAAACTTATGGGCAAGCATATCTAACTGAAAATAATGAAATTGAACTAATAACTGATGGAAAACAGATGTATCATAACTTGATGAATGATATAAGGCATGCTAAAAAGTCAATTAATGTTGAATTTTTTATTGTAAGAAATGATATAGTAGGCAAAAAGTTCATAGAATTACTGACTAGAAAAGCACAAGAAGGTGTAGAAGTTAGATTTTTAATGGACGCCATGGGAAGTAGGATGATAAATGACTATATCTTAAGGGATTTTGCGAAAGCGGGTGGCAAATATTCATTCTTCTTTAAGCCTTTAGTAAAATACATGTTTGTAAAGTTTAACTATAGAAATCATAGAAAAATAACTATAATTGATGATGAAATAGGATATATAGGTGGATTCAACATAGGTAGAGAATACCTTGGATATAAGGAACGATTTGGATATTGGAGAGATACTCATGTAAGGCTTAGAGGAGATTCAATAGTAGCCCTTAACCAAAGATTTTATTTAGATTGGAGATACGCATCGAAAGAAAAAATAAATCTTTTGGAAAGATGTATACCAAATGATTACACAGTTGGTAGAGCTATGGGTAATAATCCTATTCAAATAGTGTCTTGTGGCCCAGAATCAAGGAAACAGGAAATTAAACAAAGTCTTCTTAGAATGGTTACCTATGCTAAGAAAAATATATATATTCAAACTCCATATTTTGTTCCCGATAACACATTGTTTGATACTTTATATATGGCAGCAAATTCTGGTGTGGATGTTAGAATTATGATACCTTGCATGCCGGACCATCCCTTTGTTTATGCTACTACTTTATCGTATGTAGGGGAGTTATTAGAAGCAGGGGTTAAGGTATATATTTATGAAAATGGATTCTTGCATGTGAAAACCATGGTAGTTGACGGAGAGGTCGCCACAGTTGGTTCTGCAAATTTTGACAGAAGAAGCTTTATATTAAATTTTGAAGCAAATGCTTTTGTATATAAAAAAGAATTTGCAGAGGAAATGAAAAAAACTTTTGAAGATGATATAAAATTATCTAAAGAATTAACGTTAGAGGATTATAAAAACAGGGGTGTATGGCAATCAACTAAGGAGTCAATATCAAGGTTATTGTCAGATGTATTATAAGGGGGGAAAAAAATGAGATTTTTAATTGCATTATGGTTTGGGAAATTAATTAATTTATTGATAAGTTTTGTTGATAAAACCAGAGGCACCAACCTTTCTGGTGAAAAAGCGCTTAAAGTAGACCCTAAAATGGTGAGCAAATTTAAAGGTATTGATGTAAATAAAGTGCTGATTGTTACAGGTACCAACGGCAAATCTACTTCGGCTAATTTAATTACGCATATATTTAAAAGCAATAATAAAAATATTATAGCAAATTTGCAAGGTGCGAATTTGATTAGTGGCGTTGCTTCATTATTCATAAAAAATTCTAGTTTATTAGGGAAAATAAAAGCAGAATATGTAGTGCTTGAAGTTGATGAAAGATTTGTACCAAAGGTTTTGGAGCAAATACCAGCAAGAAATTTATTAATTACTAATTTACAAAAAGACCAAGTACAAAGAAACGGTGATCCGGATATTATTTGTAGAATACTAAAGCCTGCAATTACTGAAGATATGAAATTATTTTTGAATAATGAGGAACCAAGGACTAAATCCTTTGAAAAACTAAGCAAAAACATAGTAACTTACGGAGTGCACAAGCATGACGAAGCTTTTATAAAAGATGAGACATTTCCTACTATGTCGTGTCCTTTATGCTATCATAAGATTGAATTTAAATATTTTAACAACGATGGAATGGGTGCTTTTAGCTGTAATAATTGTGGCTTCCAAAACAACAAGGAGGCTAAATATTCAATATATGATGTAAATTTCAATGAATATTCATTTAAATATGACGAAACAGATTTTATAATGCCATATAATTCGCCATATATGTGCTATAATTACGCAGCGGCAATTGCGGTGGCGAAGGAAATTGCAAACATATTGCCGGAAGATGCATCTAAATCATTTAAAAGTTTTAAAAATGTAAGTGGCAGATTTGAAATATTAGAATATAAAGAAAAAACTATAAAGTATATGAGAATTAAGCAGGAAAACCCTGAAACACTGCAAACTTGCATAAATGTTATGAGTTCTGACCCTAGTAAAAAAATGGTATGCTTAGGTCTTTGCCCATTGATAGACATGATACCACATTATCTAAATAGTTTTTATGCATATGATTGTGATTTTAAAAAGCTTGCAAATCAAGATGTTGAAAGATATTTTTGTTTTTCAGATGGTGTTTGCTATGATACAGCTAAAAGATTGATACTTGAAGGAGTATCTCCTGAGAAGATAACTGTAGTCAATTCAGAGGATGTAAAAACATTGTTTGGGGAAATAGATAAAGTTGAAACTAATAATATCTATCTGATAACTTGGTTAAAAACTTTTAAACATATGAAGAAGTATTATGATAAGGAGATATTAAATGGATAAAGTTAAGATAGGTTGGATGTTTCCTGATACTTTGTATCTTCATGGTGAAAGAGGGAATATATTGGCACTAATAGAAGTGCTTAAATGGTATAATAAGGAAGCTGAAGTAATAAAAATTGATTTTGATAATATAGAATCCATTGATTTTATGGATTTCGATATGCTGTTTGTAGCGCCGGGGGATTTATCTTCCATAGAGATTGTTAGTAATATGCTTGAAAATCGTAAAAATGAATTAAATGAATTCATTGATACAAACAAATTGCTTTTTGTAACTGGGACATCAATTGCACTATTTGGAAATGAAGTAACAAGAACAGATGGCACTAAATACAACGGATTGGGTTTGATTGATGTGAAAACCTTAGAAAAAGAAATGGTATATGGAGATGATATATATTTTAGAATATTAAATTCAGGTATTGAAATTATTGGTAACCAAATCCAAGTAGCTGATTTTATACCGG